>JAZQPA010000155.1:0-6002 GCA_045628125.1 Bacteroidaceae bacterium | reverse complement strand
GCTGTAATTTTGGGTCAGTTTGTCAATCCCGCCAATCCGGACGCCCATTTCCGTACCACAGGCGAGGAAATCTGGCAGGACACCGAGGGACAGGTGGATATCTTTGTAGCCGGTGTAGGCACTGGCGGTACGGTAAGCGGTACTGGAAAGGCACTGAAGTCGCACAATCCATCCATCCGTGTGGTGGGAATGGAACCTGCCAGTTCACCCGTCTTGACCACAGGTGTGGCCGGAAAGCATAGGATTCAGGGCATAGGTGCCGGTTTTGTACCTCAGACCTATCTGTCTGAATATGTGGATGAAGTGGTAACCGCTACCGACGAGGAGGCATTCGAGGCCACCCGTCAGCTGGCCAAGAAAAAAGGATTACTGGTGGGCATCTCATCAGGTGGTGCTTTCTCGGCAGCATTGAAACTGGCCCGGAAGCCTGAGAATGAAGGTAAGATGATTGTGGTGCTGCTTCCTGATACAGGCGAGCGTTATCTGTCAACCGGCATATTCTAACCGCCTATGTTTCGTGTACCTGTTCATAAGGAATTACGGAAGATGATGGAACTGGCCCGTTCCGTGGTCTTTCCTGAATATTTTGAGTACCAAGGCATTCCCACGCTGGAACTGCAATCGGTGCTGACCTCGCAGCTCCATACCGTCATCGACGGAAAGCAGGTTGACGAAGTGGTTCCGGCATTCATGGAGGAACTGCCCGAAATTGCCCGCTTGCTTCATTCGGATGTTGAGGCAGCCAAGAGCAATGACCCGGCAGCCTCATCCATTGCCGAAGTGGTGCTGTGCTACCCTATCACCCAAGTGATGCTGTATCACCGCATAGCACACAGCCTGTTGCTGAAAGGAGTGCCACTCATTCCCCGCATGCTTTCGGAGATGGCGCACAGCGATACCGGAGTAGATATTCACCCCGGAGCCCAGATTGGCGAATCATTCTGCATCGACCATGGTACCGGTGTGGTGATTGGTGCCACCACCATCATCGGACATCATGTGGTATTGTATCAGGGTGTGACTTTAGGTGCCCGGAATTTTCAGTACGATGCTGAGGGGCAGCCTATTGACAAGCCCCGTCACCCCATCATCGAGGACCATGTCACCATCTATTCCAACGCATCTATCCTGGGCCGCATACGTATCGGACATGATACCGTGATTGGTGGTAACGTGTGGATTACCCACGAGGTTCCGCCTCATTCACGGGTATTGCAACAGAAAGCCATCGAGACTCCCACCTTCTCGGACGGAGCCGGTATATAATGAAATCAGGCGTGCCCCAAAGCACGCCTGATTCCTTTTATATTCTATCCAGCACTTTCACTATCAGATCATCCATGCTGTTCTTATACTGGGTCTGCATCTCCCGGGTATGCCGGTTGGCTAACACCATACATACCGTAGCGGCCCTATGCCCCATCAAGCGGGACAAGCCACACAGCGCACTGCTCTCCATCTCAAAATTGGTAATCTTCATGCCCTGATATTCAAAACTGGCAATCTTCTCATTCTGAGTAGGATCAGCCAAAGGCACACGCAACTGGCGACCCTGAGGGCCATAGAATCCACCGCACGAAATGGTTACGCCACGCACCATGTCGTCCTGAGCTATCCGTTCCATCAGTTCCTTATCGGCATCCATCACATAAGGAGCCGTATTCAGCGGATTCCACTGCATGTGTGCACGGAAAGCCTGCTCAAACTCCCAATCACACATCTCCATACGTCCCTGATAGAAATTCAGCAAGCCATCAAAACCGATGCTCTTGACCGAAGCCACATACGTGCCGATAGGCGTAAAAGGCTGTAATCCACCACAAGTACCGATGCGCACAATCTCCAAGCTGGTCAGTTGGTCCTTCTCCTGACGGGTATGATAATCGATGTTCACCAGTGAATCCAACTCATTCACCACGATGTCAATATTATCGCAACCTATACCCGTGGAGATACAGGTAATGGACTTACCTTTGTAAGTTCCTGTCACCGTGCGGAATTCGCGGTTGAAGGCGGTGTAGGCAACCTCATCAAAATGCTGAGCCACCATATCCACACGTCCCGGATCGCCCACAAGAATCACCTTATGCGCTATACCTTCAGGAACGGCATGCAGATGAAATGCCGAACCATCGGAATTAATGATCAGCTCGGAAGGAGCGAAAGTTTTCTTCATAGGAATCATTTCTTAACACCACCCGAGCATTTGGTCTGGGTGTATCCCTCCTTAATGAGCACATCGGCCACACGCTGCAGGAACTCGCCCTGAATCAGGATTTCACCATCCTTCACCGTACCTCCCACTCCGCACGACGATTTCAGTTTCTTACCCAGATCCTTCAGGTCATCCTCAGCCCCCACAAATCCGGTCACCAGGGTCACACTCTTGCCGCCACGGCCCTTGCGGTCCACCATTACTTTCAGCTTCTGCTGGTTCTTAGGCAATGTCTCCACAACCTCTTCCTCCTCTGTTTCATACTGAAAATCAGGATTAGTGGAATACACCACATTCAGACGGTCTTTCCAATCGTTCATCTTTGCCATAACTTACAGTTTTTCGCAGAATTCTATGCGTTCGTGATTAGGTCCCGCAATTATGAAATAGCGGATGCCGTTCTGCCAGAAAGGCAGGCTGCAGATACCTTCCAAAACCGTGAAACCCTTTTCCTTGACTGTCTGGAACAGCGGTTCAATGTTCTTCACATCGATAGCAATGTGATTGATGGCACCATCCTGCATCACAGCCTTATAATTCTGGTAGGTCTCGATGACCAGATTGTGCATCTGCAGGAAAGCCACCAGCTCATCGCCATTGGCCACCCGATAGATGGTGGTAAAACCCAGTGACTCGTAAAAGGCAATGGTCTTCTCGATATCGTTCGTAGGGATGCCGATATGCTGCACCCCAGTGCAATAGTCCTTAATTTCCATAAATCTCACTTTTTCTGCAAATGTAACCTTTCTGCCCGATTTCTGCAAAAAAGAAGAGAAAAAACAAGCACCTATATGAATTACGATGCTCGTCTTCTTAGGTAACCGATTTATTCCGCTTAAGCGGACAGATAGCGGCTTGATAGGTGACATCGTTGTTCCGTGGCTACGGAAAAAGTATTCCGTGACTGCGGAAAAAAGCCATCACTTAAGCTGAAATGACACACAGCTTTTCCTGCAGCAAAAGATAAAAACCGGGAAATAGCCAACTCTCCACTAAATCGACACAGATGCTTGTTTTTCAATAATTTAATCTAGTGGAGAGTTTATTCCAACTTTCCACTAACTCTCCACTAACTTTCCACTAAGTTTCCACTAAATTATGCGGTATCACTTCTATTTTCAGTGGAGAGTTAGTGGAGAGTTAGTGGAGGGTTAGTGGAGACTTAAAAGCAACTCTCCACCAACTTTTTAACCTATGTTTCAACAAATTACAACGATTTAGTGGAAAGTTGGCAAAAAATGAGTTTTTTTTATTTGTCAGATTTCTCGGTTACATCCTCCGCACACATACCTATCAAGGCTAGGCCTTTTTGAAACTTTTCGGCAAACAAAAATCCGACACTATACGATCGTTGTAACAAGAAGTAACTAAAATTTCAAGTATTTACAACATTTACCATCTTTAATATGTCAATATTGAGATATATTCAGTATATTTGCATCATAAAATATCAATATTGACATGTATGGAGAATATTTACATGCTTTCTGATACAGAAATAACCCACAAGATTTCTGCAAAGATAAAAGAACTTCGACTAAAGCAAAACATTTCTCGCCAAGATATGGCCGACACCTCAGGCGTATCCGTATCTTCCATTGCTCGTATGGAAGACGGCGAGATAAAGTCTTTTGAGTCTTTCCTGCGCATCATACGAACATTAGGCAAGATAGAGATATTCATGCCGATGCTACAGGAGGAAGAAATAAGTCCTAATGAATACTACAAGATGGTTCAGTCTGCAAAGACAAAGAAACGTAAGCGTGCATCAAGGGGTAACAACTATAATAATGGACAGGAGGATTCTGAATGGTAGATGTAGCACAAGTAAGAATGTTTGGTAAGTCTGTAGGGGCTGTGAGTTGGAATCCGCAGTATGGGATTGCACGTTTTGAGTATGATGAAGATTTCATAAGAAGTGGAATACAGCCCTCCCCAATCTTGATGCCAACAAGAGAAGGACGCATATACAGTTTTGGAGAATTAAATCAGGAAACCTTTAAAGGACTTCCTGGAATGCTTGCAGATTCTCTACCAGACACTTATGGTCGCGCTCTGTTTGACAAGTGGCTAGCATTGACGGGTAGAACAAGTGGCAATGCCATCGAGTCGCTATGTTTCATGGGGAAACGATGCATGGGGGCTTTGGAATTTGAACCTGCAATAGAGGGTGCATTCAATTCACAGCAACGTATAGAGTTGGATAACCTTGTTGCCGTCGCACGAGAAGCATTGACAGAAAAGGATTGTTTCCAGACAAATCTGGACGATAACAAGAAGACTGCCATAGCAGAGATTCTTCGTCTTGGAACTTCTGCAGGTGGACAAAGAGCAAAGGCAATAATAGCTTACAATAAGGAAACGGGAGAAGTTCGTTCCGGACAGGTTGAAGCTCCAGAAGGCTTCGACTATTACCTTATAAAACTTGATGGTGTATCTGCAACAGCAGGATTCAGAGAGACGGAGAACTACGGACGTTTGGAGTACTCGTTTGCCAAACTAGTCAAAGCTTGCGGAATAGATATGACAGAATGTTCATTTATTGAGGAAAATGGCAGAGCCCACTTCCTCACGAAACGTTTTGATCGTGTCAACGGTGAGAAGATTCACATGCAGACTCTTTGTGGTATTGCGCATTATGACTATCGTCTGCTTCGAGGTTATTCGTACGAGCAGGCATTCAACGTGATGAGAGGACTAAGGCTGTCATACCAAGAGGCACAGGAGATGTTCCGTAGAGTTGTATTCAATGTTGTCGTAAGAAATCAGGATGACCACACAAAGAACATATCATTCTTGATGGACAAGCAAGGTAAATGGCGACTATCGCCGGCATACGATATGGGCTATGCTTACAATCCTAATGGTTCTTGGACTTCTGCGCATCAGATGTCTATAAACGGGAAATTCGATAATATAACTCGTTATGATTTGCTAGAGCTCGGCACTCGCAATAATATTCGAAATGCTCCACAAATAATTGACGAGGTGTGTGACATTTGCGCAACATGGGCAACTATCGCAAAGGAGTGTGACGTACCACAAAACATGATAAGGAATATCTTACCTAATATGCAACTCCATTTGTAAAAACATTATTTATATAGCCCCTCTCTGCCTTGATGATTTATTCACTGCACTGGAAAAATAGTACCTCATTATTTGGGATGGCTACATGCCAAATTTTATCGAATAGCAACGTCCATTTGCTAAATTTTATCGATTAAGGGCACTATATTTATCAAATTTCGTAATATAATTGTAAAGAGCGGGGTTATTCTACGAGATTATAACAAAAAAACTGAAAAGAAACCATAAATATCAAAAAGAAGCTATATCTTTGCAACGGAAATAGGAAGTGTAAATAAAAAATAGGCTATCTGTTTTGCACATTTTTTGCACACGACAATTCCAAAATCATACTTAAGCATCTCATTTTTAAAGAGATAAACAACTAAGGGGTTGACTGGTTTTGACAGCGAGATGAAAAGGTATGTAAGCATGCAGAGGGTCGGTGATTTCCTCTATAATCTCAGTTACCAAAGATTTAATTGGCGAAAATTCTTACGCTCTCGCTGCTTAATCGAAGTACAGTAGATAAGCTTTATTTCGGCACAAGGTGCTGAAACGAGACATCGCTCCGTTGCCCTCTCTTCGAGGCGTTCGGGATATGCGGTGCAGTAATATCGAAGATAGTCCGAGTTGGCTGCGCAGCAAGGGCGAAATTTTAGCAGATAAGCCGTTGGTTGGTGGCTTGGGTCTTGCCAACGGACGAAAATGAGGGCCA
>JAZQPA010000154.1:0-47014 GCA_045628125.1 Bacteroidaceae bacterium | reverse complement strand
CGAGCGAATCTTTGACGACCGTGTGGCCAACTTCATGAAATCGGGAAAAATGGTGGAACTGCTGGATATTCTGGCTCGCTTCCAGTATCCTTTCTTCCGTCTGAGAGAGGTATTCGACCGCTTGCTGAAATGTGCGGATATCGAGCAGGGTATGTTCGATACTCACCTGCTGGCACAGATGGATGAGATGCTGACCGAGGAGGAGTTCCGCATTGAAGAACCCGAATACCGATATAAGTTCCTGAAATACCTGAATCAGCTGGTACTGGTATAATGAGAGCGTATCAGTTCCGGTATCTTTGCGAAAGCCGGTTCAGCCGACCTGTATCCTGGCATTTCTTCCACCTGCGTGCTCTGCCGGTGGAGAATGAATGCCAGAGGCTGCAGGAATTATCCTTTCTGCTGAATCCTAAGGAACATGTCACGGAAAGCAAGGATGCCTGGGGAAACCGCATTCAGTACGGCAGTCTCATTGAATCGCACGACCGGTTCATTTATGAGAGCAAAGGCATTGTAGAACTGTCACCTTACCGTATTCCTGAAGCCGGAGTTTCGGGTATGTATCGGGTACCTTCTGTGATGACGGAATATGTGCCGGCATTGGAAGAATGGGGGAATAAGGTTAACCATAATACGGATGTGTTGTCGCAGGCTGTTGAGCTTAGTGAACTGGTTTACAGTGGAATGACCTATTCGCCCAATACCACAGGAAATGGAACGACAGCCGCTCAGGCTTTTGCTCAGCGTCAGGGTGTGTGTCAGGATTATGCCCATATCCTGCTGGCCTTATGCCGCAAAAGAGGGATTGCCTGCCGGTATGTAAACGGGTTCATCCCTGGCGAGGGAGAGACGCATGCCTGGGTGGAAGTCTGGTGCAACGGGGCCTGGTATGGCATTGACCCTACGCACAACCGGCTTATTGACTGGGGTTATATTAAAGTGGCTCACGGACGTGATGCGGCCGACTGTCCTGTCAATAGGGGCATCTTCCGCGGATTTGCTTTGCAGCAGTCCACTGTCCGTGTGGAAATGAAAGAAATTTGATTAACAATGATAAAGACTATCGTATCGACCGCTCTTCCCATCGATGAGCGGTTTATGATTAAAAAGAACGTGATAAAGAACGGTACCGGCAAGAAGCGTATCTGCATTGTGACCGGTACCCATGGCGATGAGCTGGAGGGACAGTTTATCTGTTTCCAACTGCAGCACGAGATTCTGCAGGAACTGGACCTGCTGGATGGTACGCTGGAGGTGTATCCGGCACTGAATCCGATGGGTATTGATTCCATTACCCGAGGCATTCCCAACTTCGATCTGGATATGAACCGTATTTTCCCGGGCGATCCTAACGGCTCCATGGCCGAGCAGACTGCTTACGCCATCATTCAGGACCTGAAAGGGGCGGATATGGTTATCGATATTCATTCCAGCAACATCTACCTTCGTGAGGTGCCTCAGGTGCGTATCAATGTGAATACGGCCACCGAGCTGGTGCCTTGGAGCAAGTTCCTGAACCTGGATTTTGTGTGGGTACATGCGGCTGCTACCGTATTGGAATCCACCTTGGCCCACTCGCTGAACAGCATAGGCACTCCATGTCTGGTGGAGGAGTTGGGTGTGGGCATGCGCATCAACCATTATTATGGAAAGCGTATGGTGCTGGGTATCAAGAACCTGATGCGTGCCATGGGCATGTGGAAGGGAGAGATAGACCCAAGCCAGTTGCACGAACCCATTATCAGCGAAGGGGATAATGTGAGTTTCGTGAATGCCTCACATTCGGGAATCTTCAGTACCGAGACCCGTAACGCCCAGATTGTGGAAAAGGGTCAGTCTTTGGGACAGATCATCAGCCCATTGACCGGCGAAATCATTGAGGATGTGCTGGCCCCGGATCGTGGCTACCTGTTTACCATCCGTGCTTATCCGGTATGCTATGAGGGATCATTGCTGGCACGTATTCACAAACTAAACGACTGACAATCATGAAAAAGGAACTATTATTCAGCATGGAGTCACCCTATCGTGACACCTTCCGCGTGTGGGGATACCGATTTGGCGAGGGTGCCAAGACGTTGGCTATTGTGGGTGCCATGCGAGGAGACGAGATACAACAGCAGTACATCTGCTCACAGTTGGTCAAGGAACTGTCACATCTGGAAGATAAGGGATGGCTCACCCCCGATCATGAGATTCTGGTCATCCCATCGGCCAATCCGTTCAGTATGAACATCGGAAAGCGTTTCTGGGCCATGGATAATACAGATATCAACCGCATGTTCCCGGGCTACGACTTGGGTGAGACCACCCAGCGCATTGCCGCAGGACTGTTCGAGAACATCAAGGATTATGAATACGGCATTCAGATGGCCAGCTTCTATATGCCGGGCGATTTCATCCCCCATATCCGTATGGTAAAGACCGGTTATGAGGATATTGAGGGAGCCAAGCAGTTTGGAATGCCTTATATCTGCATCCGTAAACCCAAGCCTTACGATACCACATTGCTGAATTACAACTGGCAGATATGGAATACCAAGGCATACAGCGTGTATAGCGGGCAGAACAATGAGGTGGACAGCCGTGAGTCACGACAGACCATCAGTGCCATCCTGCGTTTTTTGAAACGTAAGGGACTGATTCGGGCCACTTACCGTACTCATCAGGCTGATTATAACAGTGTGGTACTGTATGAGGCTGATCTGACTTCCATTACAGCTCCTACTGCAGGCATATTCCGAAAGATAAAAGGGGCAGGGGAAAGTGTGAGCCAGGGAGAATTGCTGGCCGAGATTATTGATCCTTACGAAGGTGTGGTAAAATCCAGAATCACCTCACCAGTAGATGGCGTGGTATTCTTTGTACACAATAAGCCTTTAGCCTTGCAAAATACTCCTTTATTCAAGATTCAGGAGTTCTGAAACAAAAGAGGCGTGCTTTCCGGCACGCCTCTTCTTATTTATTTACCAGCATTCTTTACGTATTTCTCCAACCAGGCATCCTGCTCATACAGCAGATGCAGGACATTTTCCTTGGCGGTATAATGATGGCTTTCCAGTGGGAGCACCACATAACGTACGGTAGCCTTGTGGCCCTTCAGTGCCTGATAGAAGCGCTCGCTCTGGATAGGGAAGGTTCCGGTGTTGTTGTCCAACTCACCGTGAATCAGCAGCAGGGCACCGCTCAACTTATCGGCATACATGAATGGGCTCATGGCATTGTATACCTCAGGTGCCTCCCAATAAGTACGGGTCTCGCTCTGGAAACCAAATGGAGTCAGGGTGCGGTTGTAGGCACCGCTGCGGGCAATACCGGCCTTGAACAACTTGGTGTGTGTCATCAGGTTACCCCTCATGAAACCGCCATAGCTGTGACCACCCACACCGATGCGTGCTGTATCACCGATACCCAGGTCGTGAATAACCTTAACAGCTGCCTCGGCATCCATAACCAGCTGCTCGATGTAGTTGTCGTTTGGCTCGGTCTTCTCGTCACCTACGATAGGCATCTCCACATTCTCCATGACGCAATATCCGCGGGTAGCAAACATGGCAGGGAAACGGTAGGTCATGATAGGGAAGGTGTACTTACTTCCGCGAACCTGAGCCGCATCAGCTGCTGAACGGTACTCGCGTGGGTAACCTACCATATAGACAGGCAGACGTCCGTCTCTCTCCTTATTATAACCGGCTGGCAGATATACGGTAGCGGTCAGGTCCACACCATCAGCACGCTTATATTTAATCTGCTCGTGGGTTACGCCCTCCATGGCCTTGTATGGGTTCTCAAAGCTGGTCAGTGCAGTCTCCTTCTTCTTCTTCAAATCATGCAGATAGAAGTTGGCAGGACGGGTGTTTGACTCGCGGCTGGTGATGAACTGCAGGTTGTCCAGGCTCTTGGTAGTTACCAGCTGCTCATAGTAAGGAGCCTGACAGCGCCACAGCATGGTAGTCTTCTTCTGAGGGATGTTGTAGCGGCTGATGTATGGCATGTCACCGTCATCGCTGGCACCTGTAGAATTGTTCATGGTCAGCTCAGTGTAATTCTTGTTGGTGTAGATTACAGGACGGCCATACTGGTTCTTTCGGGTCATAGGACGGCCTGGGTCGCTGTAGTTGTCACCTGATTTCCACTCAAATACGATGGTTGATTCCTTGCCTGAGCAAGGTGCAAAGCTGGCCATGGTGGTATTACGGGTCTGACGGCTGCTGTAATTAACCAGCGCAAAGTTGTCGTCACACCACTGAATACTGCGGTAACGCTTCGGGGTCTTTACCACCAGCTGCTTCTCACCGGTGAAAGGTGCTTCCAACTGATAGACCGCATCCAGATAATCCAGATTCTTGCCCTTTGGATCACCGCCATCCAGTGCCTCGGCCCATGCTACGGTTGCAGGCTTGTCGTTACGCCACTCAAAACTGCGTGGGTATGGGCTGGTGGTATCGTAACCCATGGCTGTGATAATCACTGGAGTTTCGGCCAACTGCTTCACAGTCTTGCCGTTCAGGTCCATAATCTTTACGATAGCAGGGAAGCTGCGGTAGGTTACGGTATAAGAATAAGGATGCTGAACAGTGCTGACTAGTAATAAGGTACGGTCTGGTGACAGGCTGATACGGCTGAACAGTTCAGGACGGCCGATTTCCTGCTCGCCTTGAGCACCTACGCGAACCAATTGAGAAGTGAAATAGTACTCAAACTGCTGCTCATCGTTCTTGTTCTTCAGCAGGTCCTGATAGGTAACGGCTGGAGAAGACTTACCCAGGTTCTGCTGGATGATAGGAGTCTGAGGAACCGGGTTCAGTGCTGGAGCTGCACCACGTCCTTCTGGAACTGCAGTAAAGATAAAGTCGGTATCATTGATCCAGTACAGTGAGGTGCCCTGAGTGGCATTCATTCTGCGTTTGGTAATGCTCTTGGCTACACCGTCCACGCCACAGCTGTACAGGTGGATACCATCCTTCTCCTTGGTCAGGATAATCAGGGTCTCACCGCTTGGGTTCCATTCCGCATCCCAGATGATGCAGCCGCTTGGAAGACCGGTAACCACGGTTTCTGCCAGTGTGCTGGCATTCACGATGGTAGCCTTGTCGTAAGCAGGAGTACGGCTCACGCTGTAGGTGTCGGGATTGAAACGTGCACCACCTAAGCGGTACTCGGTCTGAGCCTGTTCTTCCAGACTCAGGAAAGGACGCTTGTTCAGCTGAACCATGTAGGTGCATGGATCATTGAATACAACTTGTGGAGTTAGTGGAGCCATGGCTATGTCCTGCAGCACCTTGGGTGGCAGCTGGTAGCCGGCTTCTTCCTGAGCCATTACTGGAGTGGTCAGGGTGGCCATGCACAGCATGGCGGTTAGAATTCTTTTCATCTTATACTAATTTAAATCCCCTTTCCCATGCCGGGAAAGGGGATTTGTTTATTTAATAAAACAACTGTTCAGGAGTGATAGGGGTAAACTTCTCAGCGTTTGCCTCGCGGATGCTTACACTGGCGTCATCCCACTGAGATGGCCAACCGCCAAGCAGGTTGCCACAGAACACAATCTTGATTGCGTGCTTTCCCTTTGCCAAGGCCATCGAAGAGTCATGACGGGAGAATCGCTTAACCTCATTCGCATTGTTGATTAACAGCTTTCCGTCAATCCATACCTCATCGTTATTGCTTGAGAAGAAATATACACCATCAGCTGGAATTTCTACATATCCCTCGGCAATGGCACTGTAGTATTTAGCACTGCGCATGTCCTCGGTGGTTGGCTCCTGGCTGCGGATCTGGAAGGTTCCAGGTACGGTCAGTTCTACCCATTCGGTAGCTTTTTCCAACTCCTTTGCATTCAGATAGGTGCCATAAGTCTTCTTCATCTTCAGGCCTGGTTTCACATCTGCTACTTCTGCAGCAGGAGATAAGGTCTGCTTCTCAACGGTGATGGTGCGGATAGGACTGGTCTTACCTGAAGGCAGAACGCTACAGATCTTCAGGGTTGTGGTCTCGGTAATCTCGATAGGAGCGGTGTACTCGGTACTGTTGGCAGTAGGAGTGCTGCCATCCAGGGTATAAACCATCTTCTCTGGACGTGAGGTCTTGAACTCCAGATTAGCCTTGTCGGTAAATGCTACGAAATTGCTTGAGCCATAAGGCTGTTCTGGTTGTGGGATATGGTAGTTGATATCATGTCCGTCCAGACGAACGTATGCATTGTTGATACGACGCTCAAAATCCTTGTAATCCTTCTTTGCCAATGGAGTCCAGCCGATTTCAGCTACAGCCACCATACGTGGGAACATACGGTATTCCAGAATCTCATTGGTAGGAATATATTCAGACCAGTTGTTGCCCTGAACACCCAGAATGTGCTGATCCTTCTTCAAAACTACCAGAGTATCTGGGGTAGGGTTGTAGTTGTATACTCTCTCCAGTGTAGAATAACCACCGATAGCTACAGGCTCGATTTTGTAGTCACCCTGGTAATTATCCAGGTACAAACCATCGCTTGAAGGAGTCATGATGGCATCGTGACCCTGCAGAGCTGAAGCAATACCACCCTCGGTACCGCGCCATGACATTACTGTAGCGTCTGGGCTCAAGCCGCCTTCCAGAATCTCATCCCAACCGATAATCTTCTTGCCGTAACCGGCCAGCACCTTCTCAAAACGCTCTACTACATAGCTCTGCAACTGCTGCTCGGCTGTCTGACCAGGCTTGTCCTTCAAGCCCAGTTCCTTGATGCGGGCCTGACAATCTGGGCAGTTCTCCCAACTGTGCTTAGGGCACTCGTCACCACCGATATGGAAATATTTCGATGGGAACAATGGAACCATCTCTGCAATCACATCCTCCAGGAAGGTGAACATATCTTCCTTACCAGGGCACATCACTACGTCCTCAACACCCCAGATGATACGTGGAGTGATGCTGGTGGTGTTGCACGCCAGTTCAGGATAAGCTGCGATAGCTGCCAACTCATGGCCTGGAATTTCCAACTCTGGAATCACGTCAATGAAACGCTCGGTAGCATAAGCCACGATTTCCTTGATTTCCTCCTGGGTATAGAAACCGCCATACTCGGTACCGTCGCCTTCAATTCGCTTAGCACCTACTTCGGTCAGCTTAGGATATTTCTTGATTTCGATACGCCAACCCTGATCCTCGGTCAGGTGGAAGTGCATCTTGTTGATTTTAAATATGCTCAGTGCGTCAATTATCTTCTTGGTCTCTTCTACAGAGTAGAAGTGACGGCATGGATCGAAGTGGAAACCACGGTAGCTGTAACGTGGCTCATCCTTGATTTCGCAGGCCTGGGCTGTCCATGCGATGTTCTTCACAACTGTAGGGCTTTCAACCTCGGCAGGCAGCAGCTGCATAAAGGTCTGCATGCCGTAGAAAAGACCCGCTGCGGTCTTTGCATGGATATTGACTGCATCGGCAGTGACAAACATGTGGTAGCTTTCATCATTCACATCCTTGTCTGGTTCCAGACTCAGGATAATGCCTTTGGTCTGCTCACCATTGGTGACTTTCAGATTATAACCGGTTGACTTTGCCAGTTTGTCAGCAAAGAACTGAGCCACTTTCTGTCCCTCCTCGGTGTTGGCAGACAATACGGTAGATGAAGTCAGTTTGAAACTGCCCTCAGCCACCTGCATCTCTGCGGGCATAGGGATGATGTTGATTCCGTCATTGTAAGGACGGTCAACAGGTGCTTCCGAACAGGATGCGAATGCCAGTCCTGCAATAGCACATACGGTTAAAAAGGTTTTCTTCATTATTTTAGTGATTTTTGGTGTTCTTATGGTCTTACTACTGAGACATTCTTCAGGAAGTCGCTGTCAGAGGTACCGCCATACAGCAGCTTGAACTCGCCGCTCAGAGCCAGCATGGTATTGGTGTACTTATCCCACCAGGTAAATGTCTCGTCATTCAATGGGAACTCTACCTGAACGGTCTGACCAGCAGGAATGTTCACACGCTTGAATCCGCGCAGAGTCTTCACCGGACCTTCGGCATCGGATGGACGGTTTACATACAACTGAACCACCTCGTCACCATCACGGCTACCGGTATTGGTTACAGGGATGACAATCTTATCACGGCTCACCTGAGCATCGCCATAACTGAAGGTGGTGTAGCTCAAACCGTGACCGAAGCAGAACTGAGGTTTCTCTGTCATGTAACGGTAGGTACGGCCCTTCATGCTATACTCCTCAAAGTCAGGAATCTGTTGTATATCCTTATAGAAGGTTACAGGCAGGCGGCCTGCTGGGTTGTAATCACCATACAGCATCTGGCCCAGTGCTTTACCGCCCTGCTGGCCGGCATAGAACAGCTGAACGATAGCATCGCAGTTCTCGGTCTCTGGGGACAGACCTACAGCACTACCTGAGCAGTTGACAAATACCACTTTCTTGCCTGCTGCCTTCAAGTCAGCCAACAACTGGCGCTGAACCTTTGGCAACTGGATATCGGTACGGTCACCGCCCTTGAAACCGTCTACGCTTACCGGCATTTCCTCGCCTTCCAGCATTGGAGAAATACCACCTACATAGATAACTACATCTGTACCTGCCAGTTTCTTAATCAGTGCCTTGTTGTCTGTAGGCTCGTTTACGCCAAGATCCAGACCAAACTGGGCATTGTATCCACTGATGCTATATTGTACTTCGATGTCGTAAGTCTTGCCAGCCTGAGCATTCAGAGTATACACTGGAAGCTTCTTGCTGGTGTTGCCACCCTTGGATGCAACTTCCTTACCGTCAACGATTACGACAATGCGACCCAGATAAGAAGCCTGAATCTCAACATCCTGGTTCTTGGTGGCAGTGAACTTGGTCTTGAAACTGCCGAATACGTTGTCGCGCTCCACACCGGCTGCAAATGAAATGCCACCATCTGCAGTCAGTTTGATAGGAGTGGTGTAGCTGATGTTCTTTGCTACAGGTTCACCCTCCTGCTTACCTCCGTTCCAGTAAGTGGCTGTAAAGCCCACCTTTCCGTTGCTCTTGCACTGGTTGTACAAACTGTGGAACTGAGTGGTAGATACCAGATCGCATGCAGGATCGTAAACCACCTTCTTGGCATACTGCTTCACGCCGTCCAGAATGGTATAAGTATGGTTTGGAATACCGTTGTAGTTACCCCACAGCATTACTGAGTCGTTAGCATTCGCACCGATAACAGCCACCTTCATCTTTGAGCTCAGAGGCAGGATGTTATTCTTGTTCTGCAGCAGAACGATGCTCTCCAGGGCAGCCTTCAGGTTCAGCTGCTGGTGCTCATCACTGCTTACTACGCTATATGGTATATCGTCCCAAGGAGTGCTCTCGTCCATTTCGCCCAATTCGAAGCGGGCAGTCAGCAATCGGCGGATAGATACGTCAATGTCGGATACGTTGATTTCGCCACGCTCTACAGCTACGGCCAGGTTCTTGGTATAAACGTTACCGCACTCGATATCGGTACCGCTCAGTACGGCTGCAGCAGAAGCACTGGCAGCATCGGCATGAGTCTCGTGATGACCCTTCTGGAAGAAGTCGCTCACAGCCCAGCAGTCGCTGGTTACCACACCTTTAAAGCCCCATTCGTTGCGCAGGATCTGGTTCAACAGGCGGTTGTTACCGCAGCAAGGCTGACCGTCCACACGGTTATAGGCACACATCACCTCCTTCACGTTACCCTTCTGAACCAAAGCTTTGAAAGCAGGCAGATAAGTTTCCCACAGGTCGCGAGGGTCAATTTTCTCCACATCGAAAGAGTGACGGTTCCATTCCGGACCGGAATGTACGGCAAAGTGCTTGGCGCAGGCATGCAACTTATCCACGCCATCGCGAGGATCACCCTGCAAGCCGTGAACTACAGCCAGACCCATCAGCTCGGTCAGGTAAGGATCCTCACCATAGGTCTCCTGTCCGCGTCCCCAGCGTGGGTCACGGAAGATATTGATATTGGGGGTCCAGAAGGTCAGTCCCTTATAGATAGAGTAATCACCTTCCTGCGATGCCTTGTAGCGCTTGGCGCGGGCCTCGTCGCTGGCAGCATCGAATACGTGATATACCAAGTCATTATTGAAAGTGGCAGCCAAACCGATACACTGAGGGAATACGGTAGCCAGACCGTTACGTCCCACACCGTGCAGGGTCTCGTTCCACCAGGTGTAAGGCTTAATTCCCAATCGTTCAACAGCTTTTGAGGTATGCTCCATCAGTCCCAGTTTCTCTTCCAGGGTGAGGCGCTGTAACAGGTCCTCTGCACGTTCGGCAGGGCTCAGGTGCTTGTTCTGATAAGGCATCTGCTGTGCCTGAGTGCAAAGGCTCATGCTGGTGAACAAGGCTGCAAAAAGTAGTTTGGTTTTCATGGTATGTTTGGTTAAATGAAAAAAGGGGCACAAAAAGCCCCTTTTCTCTATATGGTTTATTATTTTGCGTAACTTACAGAGCGTGTCTCACGGATAACCGTAATCTTTACCTGACCCGGATAAGTCATCTCATCCTGAATCTTCTTGGCAATCTCACCGCTCAACAGCTCGGTCTGAGCATCGTCAATCTTGTCTGCACCTACAATCACGCGCAACTCACGGCCGGCCTGAATAGCGTAGGTTTTGGTTACACCCGGATAACTCATGGCGATGTTCTCCAAATCATTCAGACGCTTGATGTAAGCCTCTACAATCTCACGGCGAGCACCTGGACGTGCACCACTGATTGCATCGCAGACCTGAACGATAGGAGCCAACAGGGTGTTCATCTCCATCTCATCATGGTGGGCACCGATGGCATTACAGATATCTGGCTTCTCCTTGAACTTCTCGGCCAACTTGGCACCGTAGATTGCGTGTGGCATCTCTGGCTCCTCATCTGGCACCTTACCTATATCGTGCAGCAATCCGGCACGCTTAGCCTTCTTAGGATTCAATCCCAGCTCGCTGGCCATTACGGCACACAGGTTGGCGGTCTCACGGGCATGCTGCAACAGGTTCTGACCGTAAGAAGAACGGTATTTCATCTTACCGATGATGCGGATCAGTTCAGGATGCAGACCGTGAATACCCAAATCGATGGTAGTACGCTTACCGGTTTCAATTACCTCGTCCTCAACCTGCTTGGTTACCTTGGCAACCACCTCTTCAATACGTGCAGGGTGGATACGGCCATCGGTTACCAGCTGGTGCAGAGCCAGACGGCAAATCTCACGGCGGATAGGGTCAAATGCTGAGATAACGATAGCTTCAGGAGTATCATCCACTACAATTTCCACACCGGTGGCAGCCTCCAGGGCACGGATGTTACGACCTTCACGACCGATGATACGGCCCTTCATCTCGTCGTTCTCGATATGGAATACGGTTACAGAATTCTCGATTGCAGTTTCAGTAGCTACACGCTGAATACTCTGGATAACAATACGTTTAGCCTCCTTGGTGGCAGTCATCTTGGCATCTTCCATGATGTCGTTGATATAGCTGGCAGCCTGTGTCTTGGCTTCGTCCTTCATCTGATCAACCAGCTGCTGCTTAGCCTGTTCTGCGCTCAAGCCGCTCAGAGCCTCCAGTTTGGTGGTCTCTTCCTTGATCATCTGCTCTACCAGTTCCTTGCGGGAATCCAGCTGCTTCTGCTGGTTGGCCAGATTGTTGCGGGTGTTCTCCACTTCCTTGTTCTTGCGGTTCAACTCGTCCTGACGCTGTCCCAGTGAAATCTCACGCTGCTTCAGCTTGTTCTCTACCTGCTGGATACGCTGGTTGCGCTGAGCCACCTCTTTCTCCAGTTCTGCCTTCTTGTTTAGGAACTTCTCCTTCACTTCCAGCAGTTTCTTCTCTTTAATAACGTTAGCCTCTTCCTCAGCCTTGCTCAGCATCTGCTTGTATTTTCCGGTAGCCACATAGCGGAAAATGCAGAATCCCAGAGCAATACCCAAGATAAGAGTAACTAATGCTATGATAAGTGTAATCATCATTTTATTAATTGTTAATATAAAAAAAGACGCACCTCATATCAGCTACTGTTGCCAGCGGCTAATCTGGGATGCGTGAATATCCTAATAATCAGTTAAATGTCAAAGTTTCAATAGCTCAACAACCTCTTTGTCCAGAAACTCCAGACTCTCAAAAATAGGGTCTGTACTCTGTACGTCTTCTTTCTTGACCAGATTCAGCGCCAGGTTCAGCGCTACCATCTTCATCTGTCGGTCTGCTATACGGTCACCGTAACGGCTTCGTATATTATTAAGCAGGTTGTCTATCATTTGCGAGGCCTGACGATAGTAAATCTCTTCCGATCTGCGGATAGTCAGCGGGAAAGCATCGCCTGCTACTCGTAATGTTATTGCAAATTTTTCATCTTCCATAGGTCAATTGCATGTTTTACAGGTTAAACTTTCAGTAAAGCGATGCACTTGTCCACTTCACGCACCAGTTTTGACAATCGTTGCTTAGCGTTCTTCATCTCATCATCGCTAATCTCAATCATCTTGGCCAGTTTCAGGTTGTCGTAATTCTGCTGAAGTTTCTTGGTCTGCAGGGTCAGTTCTTCAATAGTCTTGTCCTTTTCTGCCATCATCTGGTACAATCCCTCATTCTCTTTTTTCAGCATGAGGAATTTTTCCATGAGCTGGCGGACATGGGCTTCAAACTGGCTTAGCTTCTTTTTCTCATCATCAGTCATAGGTTACTCCAAACTAACACAAATTATACCAAAAAGGCATAATCAGGAGCAAATGTACAAAGTTAAAACGAATTAGCCAAAAAATTGACTATTTATTTTAAATCATCATCGTTGTTCTGCTTTGGTTCTTTCTTGGCCAGCATCACGATATTGTACACAAATTCAGACATCCAGTCTTCGGTAAATCCCAGATAAGCGTCGTACTTGCGAACCGCCAGAACGCTCTTGTTTACGCCATCATCCTTCCAGTCATTACGGGTCATGATTTCCTTGATGGTCTTTTGGGTCATGGCCCACAGCATATTCTTGAACATGCTTGGCAGACGGTATTTCCATTGCATCAGGTTGCCCATCAGCATCATCAGCTCCTGGCTGAATCCCTGGAATACAATCAGGTAGTTGCGGATGTCATTCTGGTTGTGGCAGTTTTTCTTGATGCTGGCATCAATCTCCTTGAAGAAATTATCCTTCAGTCCATAAATGTCCTGCAGCATTTTCTTGCAACGGTTCTTCTCGCCCACGCCCAGTTTGTTGTTCACGGTAGGGATATGCAGTGTCTGCTTGAATACTCTCAGGTCTGGCAGCATGGCCAGATTGGTAACTCCCAGGTTTGCCGCCATGATGCACTGGTAGTATACACGGATCAGGCTCATGAAATCCTCCATGCCGCCTACGCGTCCTACAGGCTCATCATTCTTCTTGGCAAACAGTTTATCAAAAAATCCCATATTTATAAATAAGGTGTTTTTACAAAGTGTATAATTCCGTACAAAGATATACAAAAAAAGCGAACCGCTGAAACGATTCGCTTTTTTTATTAATATAGGATGTTGATTAATATACACCAACACGGGTATCCCACCACATCTGCTGACCCCAGAAGTCATCCTTAACATTAGCGCCGAATGGTGCGTTGTTGTCACCGTTCAAATCGCGCTCCTTGTCTGGATATGGAGAGCGGAATGGAGGAACGTTGTGATCCTTGTACTTAGCAGCACGACCGTTAGCAATGTGGTTGGTCTTTGGCACACCGGTACGGCGGTACAGTGACCAGCCTTCCATACCCTGCTTGAACATAGCTACCCATTCCTCGTACCAAATTTGCTCAATAGTGCCGTTAAATTTACCGGCTCCATTCAAATATTCTTCTATCATGTTTGGAATATTTTCAGTCTCCCATGTTTGGTCACTATCCACGTAAATGTCAGTGCCCTTAACAGTATTAACATACCAATGGAATACAGGAGTAGATCCACTTCTAGATAAATTTTCTTCTAATGAAAGACGAACAGCTTTGTTGTAAGCGTCTTCAACACTTTCTGCATAGTTTCCAATGTTATAACCAAGATATTTTGCCTCTGCAATGTAGAACATAACCTCTGATGAGCGCATCCATGGAGAAACACCACCCAGATCCTGGCCATATTTGTAACCCCATACAGATACTGAAGCAATACCCTTTGCAGGTCCTTGAGCCTCACCGATACCATGGCCGGCATATTCTGCTAATTGATAATCTTTCTTGAAATCTTTTACATTTTCTACACTATTAGCAGTAGGGTTGAAATAAACACCTAAGCGTGGGTCTGCATTTTCCTTCATGTAGTCAATCATGATGTCTGGAGCGCAGAACTCTGACTTACGGGTGCGCCAAGCGTCAGCAATTGGCTCAAAATAGTTTGAGTTTGTTGACAACCAGTTAAACATAGCGTTCTGGTCATTGTTCTCAATGATAGGATACTTCTCAGGATTGCCCAGAACTTCCTCAACAGTCTGCTTTGCCAGTGAAGGAGAAACCTCACTGATTCGTATAGCCATACGCAAACGCAGTGAGTTACAGTATCTCTGCCACAAGTCCATATCACCACCGAACATAATGTCACCACCGGTTACATTGTCATTACCTGGATTATTAGCCATGTTATCAGCTGTTTTTTTCAGCAAATCTAACAGAGCTGGATAGATATCCTCCTGCTTGTCATATTTTGGGGTCAGATAACCTTCGCCCATCTTACATGCCTCTAAGTAAGGTGTGTCTCTCCAACGGTCGGTAGCAATCTGCATGATATGTGCCTCCATGATGTTGCAAATATAAGCAGAATTACTGGTTTCAGGAACCTGAGCCTGAATGGTGCGGATATTGTTCAGAATACGGTACAGATACTGCCAGTTTGAATCCTGTACACCAGCACGGAACTGGTACTTAGACTCGTCAATGTAGGCAGCCTTACTTACGTAGCCTGCAAAGGTACATGGCTCGTCCAGCATGAACCAACGGTCATAGAAACTAGCTGATGTGTAATACAGCACCCATGCCAGCTGGTTGTCTGAAGGTACTACCTGTGCGCCATCTGGGTCGGTGTTGATTGCCTCGAAAGAATCGGTACAAGCAGTTGTGCCTGTCAGTGCAGCAGCAGCTACTGCTGCCATAACGAATTTATTGATAAATTTTTTCATCTTTCAAACAGTTTTTAGAATGTAACACCCAACTTCATACCGATACTTCTTGATGGAGGATATGAGTTAGACTCGAAACCTACACCACTGTTGCCTGAACCGGTAGTTGATTCTGGATCGATGTGCAGCAAGTTAGACTTGTGTACCCACAGCAGAGCCAAGTTGTTAGCAACCAATGAAATATTAGCAGCCTTTACAATCTTCAGATTCTTCAGTATCTTCTGAGGGAAGGTGTAAGTCAAGTGCATTTCACGCAACTTCAGGTATGAACCATCGAATACAGCCATCTGGCGGATGTTGTAACCGTTAGCCCAGAACTCCTCAGGGTTAACTGGAGTAGTATTGATGCTACCGTCTGCGTTCTTGAAGGTCAAGTGCTCCAATGCGTTCTGACCAGCGATAACACCATTCTCACGCATGTCACCCTTAGCGGTGATATCCATGATACCGGTATCCAAACCGAATGCCTGGGTTACAGAGTAGATGTCACCACCCTTGCGGAAATCCAACAGGAAGCCGAAGCTCAGGTTCTTGTAAGAGAACTCATTGCTCCAACCCAACAGATAATCAGGGGTTACATCACCAATATCCTGGCTACTTGCATACTGAGGGAAACCATCTTCTGTCAAGATTGAACCATCCTCATTGTAAACGAAACCGGTACCTCTCAAAGTACCCCAAGTCATGCCTGGAACAGCCAAGTTAGTACAGCTCCAGCTTGAACCAATCTGATAAGACTTCAGCTCCTGACCGGTAACAGGGTCGGTATACAGCTCAATAATCTTACTCTTATCCTTTGAGAAGTTCAAGGTTGTAGACCAGTTGAATCCCTTAGGGTTACGCAGAATGTTAGCGGTCAAAGAGATTTCAATACCCTTGTTGTTAATCTTACCAGCATTCAACAACATAGATGAATAACCTGTAGAGGTTGCTACGTTAGCTGTCATAATCTGGTCAGAGGTATTACGCTGATAGTAAGCAGCATCCAAGTGGATCAGGTTGTTGAACAAGCTGGTCTCGAAACCAACCTCCCAAGTCTTAACCATCTCAGGACGCAGAGTTGCAGGTGGGAACTTAGTAGGATCAGAATACAAGGTTACACCATCGAATGAAGAGGTGATAACGTTCTTGTATGAGTTGATCTGGTAAGGATCAGTAGCGTTACCAATCTTAGCCCAACCACCACGAACCTTCAAGAAGTTCAGTACGTTGTTGTTCTGCAATGAAGGGAAGGTCTCAGTGATGATCCAGCTACCACTGAATGAAGGGTAGAAGAATGAATCCTTGATGGTAGAATCCCAGTCGTTACGGAAACTCATATCCAAATAGAACTGGTTAGCCCAACCCAGAGATACGTTAGAGTAAACTGAGTTTGAACGACGGGTGCTGTGATCGGTCAATACATATGGTGAACCGATAACGTTTGCTACAGTGTAAACACCTGGTACTACCAGACCTGCAGACTGAGAACCTTGAGCGTCAATACCGTAGTTGTAATCACGGTAGTTTGCACCGGCCATTACGTTTACGTCAAACTTGTTGTTGAAGAACTTCTTGTTGAAGTAACCAACGAAGTCGGCGTTGATTTCAGTGGTGCGACGGTCGTAGTCACGGTACCATCCGTCAGGATAGTCAACTGACCACAGGATAACTGACTTCTGGTTTGAGAAGAAGGTATCGTAACCGATACGAGCCTCGAACTTCAACCAATCAGTTGGCTTAATCCACAAAGAACCCTTACCGATGAAACGGTTACGGTCGTAGTTTGTGGTGTTGTGATACATGTTCCAGTATGGGTTGGTAGCATAAGCTGCCTGCCAGTTGTAGTGAGTGTAGTTACCGAACTCATCCTTCTGGTCATAGTTAGCCTTCAGGTCGTCTGTATCAATTTGACGCTGGTGCCACTGCAACAGGGACTGCAATGGGTTAGAACCATCGTAACCGGTTACAGGCAAGTTGTCAGAGTGAGTATAGGTGAAGTTTGCACTACCATCGAACTCGATGTACTTGTTTACCTCCATCTTGGTGTTGAAAGCACCGGTGTAACGCTTCTGGTCGGTGTTAGGGGTGGTACCCTTCTGATCACGGAAACCTAAAGAAACACGGGTGTTGGTCTTCTCAGTTGCACTGGTCAGAGACACGTTGTGAGTCTGAGAATAACCGGTCTGGAAGAAGTTCTTGATGTTGTTAGGACGTGAAACCCAAGGAGTTGCCTGACGAACGCCGTTTACAACAGGGCTGTTGTACTGTGGCAACATCAAACCGATATCCAAGCGTGGACCCCATGACTCATCAGCGTCATCGTTCACACCTGAACCCATACCATCCTTGTATGAGAAACCATAATCCTTAGCGAAGTCTGCGTAGCTCATCTCTGAATCCAAGCCCTGCTCTTTCCAGTCGAACTCAGAACCGTAGTAACCACCACCGTACTTGTTCTGCAACTTAGGCAAGTTGTAGATCTTGTCAACAGTAAAGCTACCATCGTAAGATACCTGAACGCCCTTATCTTTCTTACCGTTCTTGGTGGTAATCAAGATAACACCGTTACCAGCACGCATACCATACAATGCAGCAGAACCACCCTTCAATACAGAGATAGACTCGATATCCTCTGGGTTGATATCGCTCAAACCTGAACCCAGGTTGATACCTGCACCAGTACCGTTATCATTGCTGATAGGCACACCGTCAACTACAATCAGAGGCTGGTTGTTACCGAAAGAAGAGTTACCACGGATAACGATGTTCTGAGAAGCACCTACCTGGCCACCCTGAGCGGTAATCTGCACACCGGCTACCTTACCCTGCAATGCTGAAGCGGCATTCAAAGGAGCAGCTGCGGTCAGCTGATCAGACTTAACCTCCTGCAAAGCATAACCCAGCGCCTTCTTGTCGCGGGAAATACCCATCGCAGTTACAACCAACTCGTCCAACTGCTCAGCATCAGACTCCAGAGTGACATTCACTCTGTTGGCTACAGCTACTTCCTTGGTCTTCATACCGACATAGGAAATAACCAAGGTCTTAGATGAACTTGGAACCTTGTCCAAAGAGAACTCTCCGTTCATGTCAGTGATAGTACCCAGAGTGGTACCCTTCACTACAATTGAAGCACCAATGATAGGCTCATTGTCTTCCGAAGAGACTACAACACCGGTAACCTTTCTTACCTGTGCCATGGACAGACCTACACTTAAGAAAAGGCAGGTCAAAAAAAGCATGATTCTTTTTTCCATAAAAAATCTCTCTTTTTTGTTAATGAATACTATAAATGATAAAATTAATTCTCTCAAAGTATCTGGGTTCGGGCAGATTGATGACTTTGTGGTCGTGAATACGGCCGTTAGGATTACAATCTTCACCTGACACCTTCTAATACCTTCCTTTTGCAATTTACAAAATCGGTGCAAAATTACAAAAGTTTGTTAAACTGAGCAATTATTTGGTCGACATTTTGCTTGTTTTTTACCTTATTTATTTACAAATGGGCATAATGTGTAGACGAAACTATGGCACTGTTCAAAATTTAAACCTTGTTCCGGCCCTCTATGATGGCCGAACTTGGTTCTCTATTGTGACGGAGCCTGGTCTCTAGTAAGTCTTGATTTGAAAGACTTATAAGTCCTTCGCTGAAAGACTGCGCAGTCTTTCGGGATAAGACTTATAGGAGGGGCCGCAGTAAGACTCTATTTGCATTTCTTTGATGAAAGAGAAGGATAGATATGATAGCTTAGGGGACTTTTACCTGTTGTAATCTATTTTAACGTATAAGGCAAAATTGGGAGTGTGTGCGAACACAGCCCGGCTATAGAATATTACGCTTATGGCGTTGCCGCGTGTGAATTGTTATTTTTTTGGGTGTTTTTGTGATAAATAATAACTTTTTGTTCCGTTAACAGTTATTTTCTTTAAGATTTTATAGGTTGTTTACACTTTTTGTGGTATCTTTGCATCCGGAATTAGTTTTGATGGGTAGTATAAAGAGAGAGTTTTTTCAGAATCTCGCATCAGCACGCCCTATCCAGGGTAAAGTGCTGACTGCGATCTGAAGTTTTCCTTTCAGACATATTCCATTATTTTACTTTTAACCGTTTTTGTATAGTGAGGAAAGGGTAGTCCTTTCTACACCTTATTTATTATATATATAAGGCTGCAGGGCGGTGACGTGTGAAACTAAAATTTGAGAGATATAAATATATTATTAATTAAAAGAGAGTTTTTTTATGAGTAAAAAAATTGCACTGCTTTTTACTTGCCTTTTCGCAATGGTAAGTATGGCATTCGCTCAGTCTCGCGTAACTGGTACAGTTACTGCTGAGGAAGATGGCGAGCCAGTAATGGGTGCCTCTATCTTGGTAAAGGGTACTACCGTCGGTACAGTAACCGATCTGGATGGTAAATTTACCTTGACTGGTATCCCTAGTGGTTCCAAGACTCTGGTTATTTCATACATCGGTATGAAGACTAAGGAGGTTGCCATTAAGGCAAACCTGAGTGTTACTTTGGAAAGTGACACCGAGGTTCTGGAAGAAGTTGTTGTTACCGCAATGGGTATTCAGCGTCAGGCTAAGGCTCTGGGTTACGCAACTGCTAAGGTTGATGCTGATCAGCTGACATCTGCAAAGGGTTCTGATGCTACCGCTGCTTTGAGTGGTAAGGTATCAGGTCTGGAGATCAACATGGGTTCTGCTGCTCTTGACCAGCAGACTACTATTCAGTTGCGTGGTGCCCGTTCATTCAAGGGTGATAACGGCGCTTTGCTGATTCTGGATGGTGTACAGACTCCTATGAGCTTCTTGCAGACCTTGAACCCTAACGATATTGATAACATTTCAGTATTGAAGGGTGCTTCTGCTGCCGCTCTGTACGGTTCTGAGGCTGCTAACGGTGTATTGATCGTTACCACCAAGACCGGTGCTAAGGGTAAGCCACAGTTCACTTATGCATTCACTGCTACTGCTAACGTTGTTTCTTATCTGCCTAAGACTCAGACCCGTTTCGGTTCTGGTCACCGTCAGTCTGGTATGGGTAGCTACACCTACGACCAGGAGAACTCTTACATGAGCCCTGAGAACCAGCAGTTCGGTCCTGAGTTTGATGGTTTGGATTCTTACTCTGGTTGGTATCTGGATGCTTTGAACGGTAAGATGCGTGTTCTTCCTTACGGTTATGTTGGCGATGACTATCTGTCAAGCTACTATCAGACCGGTACTGATTTCCAGCACGATATCAGCTATTCTTCTAGCGACGAGCGTGGTTCTATGTACCTGTCTTATCAGCGTCTGGATCAGAAGTCTACCACCCGTGGTGATAAGAGTGACCGTCAGACCGTACGTTTCAACGGTAGCCGTAACTACAAGTCTCTGACTGTTAGCGGTAAGGTTACTTACACTCACTCATTCTTCGATATGTCAACTGCTAACAGTGATGGTATCTACTCTTTGATGCAGATTCCTGCAAACTACCGTGTAGGTGACTTCCTGGGATGGGAGCAGGGTGACAAGGGTAATGGTGCTTCTCCTAACGAGTACTTCTCTGACTATTCTGAGAACCCATTCTTCTCATTGGATACCAACCGTCGTAAGACCCGTCAGGATCGTCTGTCTGCATCTGCAGATATTAACTTCCAGCCATTGAAGTGGTTGAAGTTCACAGGTCGTGCCGGTGTTAACTTGAACGTTAACAACACTGACCGTATGCGCTATGCATTCCACTTCAGTGAGACTGCACAGACTTACAAGTACAACGCAGGTTCTGACCAGTTGTCTAACTATTCAACTGCTTCTCAGTTGACTAGCAACTTCAACATGGACTTCATGGCTCAGGCTGAGCACAAGTTTGGTGCTAACTTCGAGTTGAAGGGCTTGCTGGGTTACTCTATCCAGGATAACTACATGGAGTATAAGAATACAACTGCGAACCTGTTGGCTATCGATAATTTGTTTAATTTGAATAACAAGTTGGGTGACCTGGTTGCTCAGAACCGTTGGACCCGTAGCCGCAAGACCGGTTTGTTCGGTTCTGTAGATTTGAGCTACCGTGACTGGGCATTCTTGCAGATTACTGCTCGTAATGACTGGACTTCTTTGTTGGACCCATCTAACCGCTCATTCTTCTACCCATCAGTAAATACTTCATTCGTATTGACCGATGCTATTCCTTCTTTGAAGAGCGAGACCATGAACCACTGGAAGATGCGTGCATCTTGGGCAAAGGTTGGTACTGTAAACTTGGAGCCTTATAAGCTGAAGACTCTGGCACAGGTTAACAGCGCGTTCCCTTATGGAAATCTTACTGGTTATCGTTTTGATACAACAATTAATACTAGCGATTTGAAGCCTGAATTCACTAACGAGTTCGAGGTTGGTTCTGAGTGGGGTTTCTTCAATAACCGCATCACCTTCGAGGCTGCTGCTTATTTGCAGCGTACTACCAACCAGACCGTTCCTGTTGCTATCCCAACTTCTACCGGTTACTCTTCACGTTACATCAACGCTGGTACCATGCAGGGTAAGGGTCTGGAGTTTGACTTGCACATCAACCCAATCGTTAAGGTGGGTGACTTCAGCTTCAACTTGGGCTTGAACGCTACCTTCGTTCAGACTAAGGTTGTTGAGTTGGCTGATGGTTCTGATGAGTTGAACATCGAAGAAAACATCGGTGGTGGTTCTTCATACGGTATCTACGCTATCAAGGGTAAGGCATTCCCTATGATTAAGGCTCAGGACTGGGCTCGTGATCCTCAGGGTCGTGTAATCGTTGATGCTAAGACCGGTTTGCCACAGTCTGGTAAGATGATCGAGGTTGGTTCTACTGCTCCAACCGTACGTATCGGTATTACTCCTAGCTTCCGTTATAAGAACTGGCGTTTGAACGCTACCTTCGACTATCGTGGTGGTCACGTATTCTACAGCGGTTTGGAAATGTCTAACTGCTTCACCGGTTCTTCTTACCTGACTACATTCGCAGGTCGTCAGCGTTTCGTATTCCCTAACTCTGTATACGAGGATGCAAACGGTAACTACGTAGAGAACACTGATATTACTGTAAACACTGGTGATGATGGTTACTGGAACGGTCAGCATCGTCTGAGCTACGCTAACCAGGTATACAGCGCTGCTACATGGCGTCTGCGTGAGTTGTCTTTGAACTATGAGTTCCCTAAGAAGCTGATGAGCAAGATTGGTTTTGTTCAGAACATCTCTGCTAGCTTGGTAGGCCGTAACCTGTTCATGTGGCGTCCATCTAGCAACATCTTCAGCGATCCTGAGTTCTCATCAAACGGCGGTAACTCTAACATCGCTGCTACTCAGTACAACAGAAATGCTCGTGGTACCCAGGGTAACATGTCATCTGGTAACCGCAGCTTCGGTTTCAACGTAGTAGTTACTTTCTAATCGTAAGGAGGAATTTAAAATATGAAAAAGAATTTATTATATATTGCAGGTCTTAGTTTGGCTCTGGCTGGTTGTACAGACTGGTTGGATGTAAACGAGACTCCAAACAACGCTACTGCTGAGACTGTATCTGCAGAATTGTTGCTTTACGGTGTTGAAAATGATATCGCTGGCGACCGTGCAGGTTATTCTGTAACAACAGGTTCTACCATCAGTTTCTACAACTGGTCTCAGATGTTTACCAAGTCAGGTGACTACTCTGGTAACTATGTATATCTGAACGGTAACGTTGTAAATGGTACATTTAATGCTCACTGGCAGTATCGTTATTCTCGTATTGCTGCTATCCGCTCTATTAAGGAGAAGGCAGAGGCTGCTAATCAAAAGGGTTTGCTGGGTATTGCTCAGGTATTGGAGTGTATCGAGTTCCGTGAGTTGGTTGACTTGTTCGGTGACGTACCTTATAGCGAGGGTGGTCTGGGTGCTGATAATCTGACTCCATCATACGATAAGGCTGAGGATATCTACAAGGAATTGTGTAAGGAGATTATCGAAGCTGAGAATAATATCGAGAGTGGTTCGATGGGTAGTGTTGGTAGCTCTGATCTTTATTTCTTTAGAGTCAATGGAAAAAAGGTTCAAGGAAAAAATTTCTGGTTACCTTATGCAAAATCTATTGAGTTATCATTGTTGATGCGTATTTCCAATGTTAGCCTTTTCAATGAAGTTAATGGTCCTGCTCGTCTTCAGGCTTTGGAAAATGAGTGCTTGACGGATGATGCATTATGTAATCCTGGCTACTATCAAGGTTCTGGTAAGATGAATCCTCAGATGACTTTGTGGGGCCACTCCTATACTTGGGGTGGTGACTATGACCTCAAGCGTACTGGTAACCGTTCTTCATTCCGTAGCCAGTATGACGCTACTGAGGAGTTGGTTAAGTTCATGCGTGATACCAAGAATCCATTGATCCGTGTATATTTGGATCCTCGTGAGAAAAATCAAGATCAGACAGCTTATGCTAAGCCATCTTATTTCTATGGTGAGGATTATTGGTATACTGGTGTACCTTATGGTGTGCAGAACCCTATGCAGCGTGCTTATGTATCTCTGGTAGGTGAGGGTGCTTTTGGAGACGGTAGCTGGAATTTTAAGTCTGGTATTGAAAAAGACTTGGTTATGTATCCTGCTTGCATTGTCAAGTTCTACTTGGCTGAGGCAGCTCTGCGTGGTTTGATAGGTGGTGGAGATGCTGCTGCCCGTGCATACTACGAGGACGGTGTTAAGCTGATGTTCAAACAGAACGAGAAAGCTTTGAAGACTAGTATTCCTTACGCTGGTGCATTAGAACCAATTGCTAATGAAGAGAATGCTGAAATTAAGGCCGCTGAAGCTTACTTGAGTCAAACTGAGGATTTCGGTTATATGGTTAACTGGGATCTGTTGGAGAACGATGATAAGAAGTTGGAGGCTATCATGACTCAGAAGTGGTTGGGTTACTACCTGATTGACCCTCTGGAGGCATGGTCTGAGATCCGTCGTACCGACTATCCAAGCTGGTTGCACGCTTCATGGCAGTGGTCTCTGGGCGAGAACAAGATGCCTGCACGTATCCTGTATCCACAGACAGAGAAGATGCTGAATGCTGACAACTTTGCTAAGAACGAGAAGAAGGACATCATGAATGACCTGATTTTCTGGGATGTTAAGAACCCTGTTCGTGTGAAGGCTAATGATAACTTGAATTCTGGATTCGTTAACGGTTACGAAAAATAATTGAAATTATGAAGAAGATTTTTACATTTATATTGGCAGCAGCTGCCATGCTGACCACCACATCTTGTTTGAAAGATGAGGTCTTGGTTACTGATCCAGATACTGGTGTTGTGTATGATCCTCACTTCGATTACAGCGCTCCAAAGCCTGTTGTTGAGTTCATGACCGAGACCAATGCTTCTACCATCAACTGTAATGATATGAAGGGTGTAGGTGCTGCTTTCGTTAACCTTACAGTTGACGATGCTAAGAAGATTGTTAATGATGTAACTGTAGGTGTTGAGCTGGATATGACTCTGGCTGGTGCAAACATTCTGCCAGCTGAGGCTTATAAGGTTCGTATTCACTCTATGGCTGATGATACTTATGCAGCATTCCCAGTGCAGGCAGTTATTCCTGCATACGCTAAGTTGCCTAACCGCCGTCCTAATACCGAGGCTGGTAACCCAACTGAGAATGTTCAGTTGTACGAGGCTAACCGTCAGAGTGTTTCTTTGGTTATCGAGGTTGACGCTTCTAATCTTGATCTGGAGGCTGGCGCTTATAAGTTGCCATTGCGTATCAAGAGCGTTAGCGGTTACGATGCTAACGTAAGTGGTAACTTCGGTTATCAGGTGGTTACTATCAACCTTAAGTAAGCAACTGTAAGTGTACAGCTTATTTAATGAATACTATCGTAAATCCCGGGTGCGTGAGCGCTCGGGATTTTTAAAGTAAATAAAAAAGGCGTGATTCTCATCACGCCTTTTTTGTTGTTGTATTAGTAACCTAACTCATAAGGCTGGTCAACAGCCTTAACTCCTTCTTTCATCCATTTTTTCATTGGCTCACCTTTCAGGTAATGGTTGAAGAACTGCAACATACGGGTTTGGAAGTCCACTCGGTTGGCCATCTTTACCGGCCAGTGTGGCTCGCCTGTATAGTTCAGCATCCAGTAAATCTTGTTCAGACGCTTCAGTGCTACGGTATATTCAATACCCTGATACCAAGGCACATGGCCATCAGTATCGTTATGCATGATCAGCAGAGGTGTGGTCACCTTATCCATATTGAATAATGGTGAATTCTCCTTGTACAGCTCTGGTGCTTCCCAGATGGACTGGCCGATACGGCTCTGTCCGTGCTCGTACTGGAAGTCGCGTGCCATACCGCTTCCCCAACGGATACCGCCAAATGCACTGAACATGTTTACTACAGGAGCACCACTCTCCAAGGCTGCAAAACGATCTGTACGGGTTGCCAGATATGCGGTCTGATAACCACCCCAGCTGTGACCTGCGGCACCAATTCGCTTCTCGTCAATATAACCGCCCTTCAGTACCTCATCAATACCACTCATCACACAGTCGTAGCAGCTTTCGCCCGGATGACCGTCGGTGTAGATGATATCTGGATTAAATACCACATACTCATTACTGTTATACAAATGATAATCAGGTGTTGAACGGTGTGGCTGTGGCTGGTGGTAACTGTACAGTGTCTCGGCATTACGCTCGTAGAAGTTCACCAACAGAGGATATTTCTTGTTCGGATCAAAGTTGGCTGGCTTGTAGATGACGCCTTCCAGCTTCTTGCCCTTGTATGAGGTCCATGAAATCAGCTCAGCAGTACCCCACAGGAAAGCATTCTGCTGATCACCCTCGTGAGTAATCTGTGCAGGATTCTTGAAGGTAACATCACTGACATACAGTTCTGGGAACTGCTCGTATGTTTCCTTGGTAAACATCCAAACGTCAGCATTCTTAGCTTTGGTGAATGAACCCAACATGTAGTTGCCTGCCATCAGCTGCTGAATAGGTTTCTTAGGCTTGCTCAAGTCAATGCGGTAATAGCCGTAACCCTTGGTAGTCTCGTTCCAACCGGTAAGTATCTGAATCTCTTTTGGATCCTTAGCCTTCTCCTCGCCACCGAATCCGGCAGAAGGGAAGCGGAACTGAATCTTGTCAGGTGCACCGTTGGTCAGTTTGGTCATAGCGCCACCCTGAGCAGGAACCTTGTAGATATCGTAACGGTCATACAGATAGATGAACTCATCATTAGCAGCCCAACCGCCATTTCCGTAAGAACCTGCATAGTCAGGCACATCGTTATCGGTATTCCAAGCAGCAAAACTCTTGTCGGTCAACTGATATTCCTGGCCGGTTTTCATGTCGATGGTGCGCCAAACGCTATCCATCTCATTGTATGCATAAGCATATTTACCCTCCAGAGACAAGCGGTAACGGGTGTAGTCAGCCTTCTTAATCAGCATCTTCTCTCCCGTGGTCAGATTCATGCTGTAGTAGTCGCTGCGGCTACGGCCTTCCCACATGGATGAGCGGGAATATGCCTCGTTGGTGCTTAGCAAAACATAATCGCTGTTCATGCTGCTGGTAGTGGTAACGTTTGGCAACTCTTCGGTAGCTACCTGCAGGGCCTTGCGTGTATTCAGGTCATAAACAGCTGAATAAGTCTTTCGGCTATCACGATCCTTGTTGTAATCCTGAACGGTGTACTGAACTGCCTCGTCCCAGCTCCAAACCTGTACATTAGGACGGTTGCTGGCCAGAATGTTCTTGTCCACTTCACGAGGAGCAGGTGCTGTACCAAAAGTCAGACGCTGTCCGTTCTTAGAGAAGCTCATGCGGCCGTTCTCGCTGATAATCCATCCCTTAGGAGCAAAACCGCTGGCATCAGCCAGGATACGCTCGGCTTTCTGGCCATTGGTAGACATCCACAGTTCCATACCCTTTTTCTTGGCTGCCTCCTGTGCTTCCTTGTTGTCCTTATCCGCTTTCTCTGCAAACAGGAATGCGAATGTATTTCCTTCCTGTGCGAAAGTGATGCTCTTGAAATCGCCCTTGCCTTCCTTAATAAGAATAGGTGTGTCGCTGCCTTCGTTCAGCAGGAACAGACCACTGGTGCCATTGATGCCGCTGCCTGAAGCCACAAAGCAGAGTGACTTTCCGTCAGTGCTGAACTGATAGCTGGTTACAGAGGCCAGCTCAATCTCATTCTTACCCAAATTACGTACATGAAGGGTAGAGTCCTTCTTGCCTGTCTGGTAAGCCAACCAGTCGCTCTTGTCAGCCAACTTGTAACCGCGCAGTGAATCGATAACTTCCTGATTACCACCTAAGGTGTAGATAATCAGTTTGTCCATTGGCAGGTCCTTGCTGCTGGAAGCTGGTGCGCTGGCCTTCTGTCCGCGGGCGTCCTGAGGAGTGCCGGCAGGATCACGTGGAGCAGCCTTGGTGCCCTTGCTCTGCTGTTCTTTCAACTGATGCTCCTCCTTTTCCTTCTCTGTCACCTTGGTGCTCAGTACCACATGCTTGGAGCCTGCAGCAAAGCCGATGTTTGAGATAGGGGAGAAACTCTGTACCAGATTGCCCTTGGCATCATAAACTTTGGCTGTAGCATCACCGATGAAGTTGCGAAGGTTGCCGTTACGGTCACCGTCACCTCTCCATGGCTCGGTTACTGCCAGCACCCACTTTCCATCGTTGGAAAGCTGCTTGAAGCTGATGCGCTGGAAATCCTGCACATCCTTCACGGTCATGGCACGCTGGGCCATCAGTGCCTGAGTACTCAGTGCAAATGCGCCCAACACGATGATGATTTGTTTCTTGTTTCTCATATACTAATTGTGTTATAATACTATTTTGTCATTCAGAGCAAAGCGAAGAATCTTTCTAAACTGGATAGCTTGACTAGCGGGAAAAGATCCTTCGCTACGCTCAGGATGACAGAGTGAGGGGTTAGAATGGCATCGCCTCATCGCCCTGTCCCTGACCGATAATCTCAGCAGCCAGATCCATGTAATCGGCAGCACCATTGCTCTTCTTATTGAAACGGAAGATATCCAGACCCTGACAAGCAGCCTGATTCAACTGCTCGCACTGACGGATGGTGGTGTACAGCAAGGCTTCACGGTTCTTGGTAATCAGCAGGTTGCGGATCTCCTTGTGAATGGACAGACGGCCATCGTAACGGGTCAGCAGGTAATATCCCTTAGCCTTAACCTTGTATGCCTTGATAATCTTGGACAACTTCTTGGCACCATTGATGGAGTTCTTGTCACTGATAGGAACCAGGATGACATCGGCTGCGGTAATAGCATTCACCATCAGCATGCTGGAACCCGGAGCTGCATCAATCAGGATGAAATCATAGTCGTTCTTGCAGGTCTTCAGGGCGGTCTTCAGCACATGGCTGGCTTCCTTTACATCGTCCATGGCGGCCAGATTCAGTGAGTCCTCATCCAGTTCCTCTGCACCTGGCAGAATGAACAGATTTGGCAGAACTTCCTGGCCTACAACCTTTAAGTCGTCATTCAGCACATTAGAGATGGTAGGTACGGTAGCCTCAGTGATGACCTGAGTGGTAAGGTTGCACTGAGGGTCGAAATCCACCAATAACACTTTCTTTCCGCTCAGGGCCAAAGCTGCACCCAGATTCTGGCTGGTCATGGTCTTGCCCACACCACCTTTATGATTTACAATAGAAATTACTTTTCCCATATTTACTTATAATATTCTGGACCAATTTTCTTCATTAATGTCTTGCCGATCAACTCCTTCATGGTGATGTCATGGTCATCGGCATAACGACGGAGACCGTCAATCAGTTTGGAAGGAAGCTGCAATGCCAGCACCTTATCCTTGTCGCCCTGAATCAGATTCAAACGCTTTGGGCCTGCGCCCTTGATGCCTTTCGGACGACCGCGACGAGGCTTTTCTGCCTCTTCCTCCTGAACGGTTGCCGTCTCCACAACCACGGGCGCAACTGCCTCAACCTTTACAGGTGCTGGCGCTGCAACCGGCTGCTCCACCACCACAGGCTCAGCCTTTGGGGCCGGTGCCTCTTCGGCAGGAGCAGGCTGCGGCTCTACTGCTTTAGGTGCTTCAGGCTCATTGAAACTTAGGTCGGGAGCTCCTAATCCGGAGAGGTCTCCTAATGTTCCTCGATGTCTTTTCTGTATAGCCATATAATTTAACTATTTAATATTGTTATATATTATCTTTATTAGTGCAAAGATACAAAAAAGATGCGACATAAACAAAAAAATAAGGTTGAAAATCAACCTTATTTTTTACTGATATAGTTCTCTAAACTCTGACAAACCTCGCGTGAAAACCGTTGCCCGTGCTCTATAAGTAGTGACCATTTATCCGGTTGTAGATTAATTAGTTGCTCCTGAAATAGCTGCTCTTTGATTAATCCGTATACAAATCCGGCATTAAAGCTGTCGCCTGCACCAACAGTGCTTACGGTAGGGATTTGCTGAACAGGGAAAGTCAGGTGATTCTCAGGGGTGTGTACGTGAATCTCGCGGGCACCATCGGTGTAAATCAGCAGTGGGCAGCGTGGCTTGATATGCTTCTCGTAAATGACGGTAGAATCCTTCTCACCGTACAGAATCTCAAAGTCTTCGGACGATCCGCGCACCACATTACTCAGTGCCAGGTTCTCCAGCAGATTGGGCATACAAACGGGTAAATCGGCCAAGTGGGGCTTACGGAAATTGATGTCGTAATACACCAGAGCATCCCGCTGTTTGGCGCGTTGCATGAAGTGGAGCACCTGCTTACGGATCACAGGATTGATGGCAAAGAAGGAACCGAACAGCACTACATCGCCCGGCTGTACATCCGGAAACTCCTGAGTAAGCTGCACACTGGCATGGTCCTTATAGAACTGGTAGCGTGCATCGTTCTGGTCATTCAGGAAAGCCAGTGAGATGTGCGACTTGGTGCCTGGCTGACGGTACACGTAATCCGGACATACGCCATTATCGCGCAGAAAGTTCACTACGATATCTCCTACATGGTCGTCGCCTGTCTGACTTACAAAGGTGGCAGGAACACCCGAGCGTCCCAAAGATATCATGCTGTTGAACACCGAACCGCCAGGATTGGCTGCCTGAGGCTGGTCGTTCTTGAATATAATGTCCAGTACCGTCTCACCGATACCGAAAGCACTTCTTTTTGTTTCCATTATTTTCTTTTATAATCTGTAATCCACAAAAATCGTCTGAAATATAGTATACCGGCTGCGCTCAGGCCGAATGGAAAGCCCATCCAGATGCCGAACGCTCCCCATCCCAAAGTTATGCCAAACAGATAACTGAGTGGCAGGGATATGATGATATAGGCTATAAACGAATATTTCATCAGTTTCTTCACATCGCCCAAACCTCTCAGCGCATTGCTGAAAACGGTCTGTGTGCCATCGCCCAACTGGTACAGGATAAGGGGGAACACCAGTCCGGAAACGATGACGGCCACTTCCTCGCTGTCGGTAAACAGCATAGAGGCATCCTTGCTGTAGATGATGGCCAGGATACTCATAATAAGACCTGAGAGCAGCACCATCTCATAACCGGCAAATGACGCATGGCGCACTCCGCGCTGGTCGTTGAGTCCGTTGTAGTTGCTTACACGGATGGATACTGCTGTGCCTATACCCACATAGAACATGAAGATGATATTGGCAATATTCAGCATCACCTGATGAGCAGCCAGAGCCATGGTGCCAATCCATCCCAACAGAATGGCGCATAGCGAGAAGGAGGCGGTTTCCATGCCCATCTGAATGGCGATAGGCCATCCCAGACGGTTCAACAGCTTGATATCCTGCCAGTTGGCCTTTTCTGTGCGCCAATACTGCATGTAATCCTGATAATGCCGTGTCAGGAAAAAGATGATGATATAGAGCAATGTCATCAGCAGGCGACTGGAGAAGGTGGCCCATGCCGCACCGATGATACCCATTTCCGGGAAACCGCAATGACCGAAAATCAGCAGCCAGTTGAAACAGATGTTCCAGATGTTTCCGGCCAGAACGATGACCATGGCCACTTTGGTGTCATTGATACTGTCGGTCATTCGTCGGAATCCGTTCACCAAACCCATCAGCGGCAGGGAGCAGAGCTGAATGACCAGATAGGGTTTCATCAGCGGAATCAGCTCCTCGGGCTGTCCCAGATAGGGGAGTGAGACATATAATCCCACCAGGACGAGTGACAGGAACAGGCTTTGCAGCACATCGGCCCAGAGACTGCTCTTCAGGATGCTGACTATCCGTTGCTTATTGCCCTGCGAGTAGAGGGCACCGATTTGCGAGATGGCTCCCATGGAATAACCGATGAGCAACAGCAGTGCCATGATGAACAGATTGTTCACAAAACCTGCTGCCGCCAGCTCCAGGGTGGAATGCTGTCCCACCATGATGTTGTCGGCCAGATTCTGAAGGGTCAGACCTATCTGTCCTACAGCGATAGGCACACCCAGTTTGGTCAGCGCCCGGTATTCTTTGGGGTAATATAGTCGCATAATCTACTCTCTTCTTCCTTTTAGGCGTGCAAAGGTAGCTATCATTCGCCATTTGACAAAATTATTCTCACCTCTTTATTATAATGACGGAAAATGTGTATTTTTGCACCCGGAAACTTAGCGCATTCGGCATGAAGAAGATTATACCTTTTATAATAGTATTGCTCATAGGAGCATGGTTCGGTATCCGTTGGTGGGATTCCGAGCACACTCAGGTTGAGGATATTCCGGCTCTGGTGAAGGAGACGGCTGTCATTTCGTGCGATCAGCCTACCCGTCAGTTCGGTACTATCCGTGAGGCCGATGGTGTGGTGGAGCATACCTTTACCGTATCCAATTCGGGCACGGCTCCTTTGGTACTGGTGAATTGTGATGGCGGATGCGGTTGCATTACTGCCGAATGGACCCGGCAGCCCATTGCTCCAGGAAGCACGGGAACCGTTCTTGTAACGTACAATCCCGAAGGGGTGAAAGGCATCTTCATGAAGACCATACAGGTCATCAGCAATGCATCGAACAATCCTTTGAATCTGATGGTGAGAGGTGAGGTGGAATAAAAAAGCCGCAGGCAAAACGCTTGCGGCTTTTGTTTATTTCTTAGCTGCCTGATAGTATTTCAGTGCTTCCGGCATGGCAGCCTGCAATTTGGCTATGCGGTTGGCATCGCTCGGATGATCGCTCAGGAACTCGCTGGTCTGATTGGTGCTGCTGGCACTCATTCTCTGCCAGAAAGGAACAGCCACCTGTGGGTCGTAACCGGCCATGGCTGCAAAGATAAGTCCCATGTAATCAGCCTCGTACTCATTGTCACGGCTGTATCTTAGATTGGCAAACGAGAAACCGGTTGATGCCACCATGTTGGCAATGTCGGCTGCACCCTGACCGGCCACCTTACCTATAACACTACCCAACACCTGACTGCCGTACTGCTGACGGATCTGCTTGCTCATCTGCTCAGCCGAATGCTTGGCTACAGCATGGGCAATCTCGTGACCCACCACGATGGCCAGTGAAGCCTCGTCTTTGGTGACAGGCAGCAGTCCTTCGTAAACAACAATCTTACCGCCAGGCATGCAGAAGGCATTGATCTGCTTGTCGTTGATCAGGTTGAATTCCCACTTGTAATACTGCAAATCATTGGCAGCACCGTTATTTTTCAGGAAAGTCTCCACAGCGGTAGCCAGTCTCTGTCCCACACGCTTCACCATGGCGGTGTTCTGGGTGTTGGTGGACAACTTGGATTGCTTCAGGAAATCGGTGTACTGCTGGGTGCTCAAACCCAAAATCTGCTGGTCATCCACCAGCAACGAATGCTTTCTTCCTGTCAATGGCACAGTAGAGGTGGTTCCGCATGAAACAAGTACCATACTTGCCAACAGGGTCATGATAAAAAACTTGAATGTCTTCATCGTGTAATCTGATTAGTATTGAATTTGGTTGTAAATATACGGCAATTTTTCCACTATCGGTGTTTTTGTTTGGCATTTTCTGCATAATATCGTACTTTTGTGTAATAACAAGAAATATTGAATCATGGAACTATCATTTACCAGAATCATGCCTTTGGTACTGCTGGCGGGATTGGCTTCCTGCAGCCAGACATCCGTACAGCAACCTGAGGTCACCATAACCCCTCTGGAGACAGGGGTGGATTTCTCATGCCGTGCCATCTCTGCCGTATCCGATCAGGTGATTTGGGCGTCGGGAACCGGTAATACCGTTTTGCGCTCCACCGATGGAGGAACCTCCTGGCAGTGCACCACACTGGCCGATTCCCTGTCGCTCGATTTCCGTTGCCTTTACGCGTGGGATGCCAATAATGCATTGGTTTTCAGTATTGCCAGTCCTGCCTTGGGCCTGAAGACTACCGATGGAGGAAAGACCTGGAAGCAGGTGTACTATAATAACCGCAAGGAGATTTTCCTGAACAGTGTGCATTTCAGTGATGCCCGTAATGGTGTGGCTGTAGGCGACCCGATGGACGGCCGTTATGCGGTGATCCGTACCCAGGATGGGGGTGAGACTTGGGCCGATGCCTCATCACCCGAGGGAAAGGGCGGTATGTTTGCGGCTTCAAACGGTTGCGTGCAACTGCTCCCATCCGGAAAGACGGTGATGGTTACCGGTGGCAGCGGTTCGTATGTGTTCATGCAGGACAGTGCCGATGGGGAATGGACCTGTTCGGAAACTCCACTGGCCACCGGAGATGAGAATCATTGTGACGGTTGCTATGGCATCCTGATGCTGGACGACCGGAACGGATTTGTAGCCGGAGGCAATTATGCCAAGGTGGACAGACGGGGAAACATGGCCTATACTCAGGATGGCGGTAAGACCTGGGAATTGTGCGAGGAGGGCCTGCACGGATTTGCCTCCAGCATTCAGGCATTCCCGGAACAGCCGTCCCTGCTTGTGGCATCCGGTTCCGATGGCATATCCTGGAGTCAGGACAGCGGAAAGACATGGACCGATATCACGGACAGACTTCCTGAAGGAGTAAAGGGCTATCATGCCCTCTCTGCTGCCCGACAGGGTAAGAGCATCTATGCGGCAGGTGCCGGAGGCCATATCGCAAGAATCAGTAAATAAACCCATTAAAGAAGAAATATGATACAGAATACAGATAAAACCCCAGCTGTCAGAACCGTAATCCTGGCTGCTGAAGAAGCCGAATACAAGAAATGTTGCGAGTTCTTTCCCGAGATGGAGTGCATCCTGATGGGAGTAGGAGCGGGTAATGTGATCAGAACCTGCAGCCAATTGCCCGAAGGAACACGTATCATCAATATCGGTTATGCCGGAAGCAACTGCCTGGAGATTGGTACCGTAACCACCGTCAGTGAATCGCACCGTCTCATTACCGGTTCCTATTTCTTTACCGATCATGCCAATCCGTTGCCTCTTTCGGATAAGGGCTATGCGTGCTATACCAACAACGACTTTGTCACTTCTACTGATAAGACTGAACCGGTGTTGTTCGATATGGAACTGAACTACATTGCAGCATTCTCGCCACGGCTGGAACTGGTGGCATCCATCAAGGTGGTAAGCGACAACCTGAATGTTGAGGCATTCCGGAACAATGCCATCCGTGAATCCGGCATCCTGACCTGTGATGAGGTATGGAAGAAGGTTCGCCAAGTTTTCGATCAATTATAAAAGACAAGACATGAATATGAACACAAACCGTTTATCCAGACAGCTGTGTATGCTGATGATGCTGGCTGCTCCTTTCCAAAGCGTGCTGGCCGATGGCATCAGCATACGGAACCAGCAGGTTACTATCGATTATTCCGAGAGTGCTACCGGCCATAAAGCACCTTTCACCATCCTGAAGAGTACAGGCCGGTACGGCAAGACTGAAGTCATCGGAAAGACCAAGGAACTGACTTTCACAGACAGTTCGGCACAGAATGCCCACTCCTTATATTATACCATTAAGGATGCCAAGGGAAAGATTGTCAACTCGTTCTCAAAGGATTATGAGTTGTTTGGCCGTGAGGTGTACATCATGCGTCCTACCGACAGCATGGACAGCATCCATGCCAATGTGGAGCGCATTCACGATCACATGTTCCGGGACGACTTTGGCAGCGACCGCTATGCCATTCTTTTTGCACCGGGCGATTACCGTCAGGCAGGTTTGCTGAAAGTGCCTTTCTATGTGCACATGGCGGGATTGGGACGCACCCCTTACGAGGTGTCGGTAGATAATATCCATACTCCCGTGCACCTGCCCAATGACAACGGCACCTGCACCTTCTGGCGAAGCCTGGAGAACCTGTCGGTGCTGGGCCCTCAGACCTATGAGGAGGATGAGACTTTCAAATGGGCCGTCTCACAGGCAGCTCCTATCCGAAGAGTATATTCCGAAAGAACCGTACGTAACCAGTGGAAAAACGGTTGGGTAAGTGGTGGATTCACAGCCGATTGTAATTTCATGGCTCCTGCCGGTTCTCACGGTCAGCAGCAGTGGTATACCCGCAACTCGCATCTGGAATACGGACGCGGTGAGTTCAAGGAGGGTTCGTTCAACTTTGTCTTTCAGGGTGTGGAACTGGGAGAGAAGGCCAATCAGCAGACATACATCAACAATTGGGATGAGGGCGGTAATGTCACCTTCCTGCCTACCACTCCGGTTATCCGCGAGAAACCTTTCCTGTTTGTGGATGAGAAGGGCAGCTATAAGGTGTTCCGTCCTGCCTTGAGACGCAATGCCGTGGGCATCTCCTATACCCGTCAGGACATGGGAAAAGGTCAGGTGCTGGATGTGGAAAGCCAGTTCTTCATTGCCTCTCCCGGTGTGAAAGCTCAGGAGATAAACCGCCAGTTGGCACAGGGTAAACATATTCTTTTTCAGCCGGGTATGTATCAGCTGGAGGAACCTATCCGCGTAACCCGTCCGGAAACCATCGTCATGGGATTGGGATGGACCACCCTGATTCCGGGTGAGCAGAATCCCGAGGCAGCACTTATTATCGATGATGTGGATGGCGTGAGCATCTGTTCCCTGCTGTTCGATGCACATTATTCATCCCGCACCCTTGTCTCATTGAAGGGAGAGGGAAAGCAGCATACCGATAATCCTACCTTACTGTCCGACCTGTTCTTCCGTGTGGGCGGTTTCCGTCCGGCTCCGGTACATGTGGATTGTGCCATCGATATCGCTGCTCATGATGTGGTGGCCGATCATTTCTGGATCTGGCGTGCCGACCATGGTGTGAAAGGCAGTGTGGGTTGGGAGGTGAATACCGCTCCGGTAGGTCTGCATGTGACCGGTGACGATGTGACCATCTACGGACTTTTCAACGAGCATTTCCAGGAGTACCAGACCTTGTGGGAAGGCGAGCGTGGCCGTACCTATTTCTATCAGTGCGAGACTCCGTACGATGCCGGACAGCAGGACCGCTACATGAGCGAGAACGGTACCCGTGCCGGATATGCGGCCTATAAGGTGGCTGATCATGTGAATGTGCATGAGGCTGTAGGCCTGGGCATCTATGACGTGTATTTCAGCACCAACATCCGCATGGAGAACAGTATGGAGGTGCCCGAGAAACCGGGAATCCGTGTCTATCATCTGTGTAACGTAAGTCTTTCTGATCCGGGTTCAAGAGGCATAGGTTATGTCATAAACGGAAAGGTGAAGAGTACTTACGATACCTACCGGGTGTGCCGCCCATGGGTGGATGAGTTCATCGGTGGACACCTGAAAGCCCATCAGGAAGGAGTGAAGAAATAAAAAAAAGAATCCCGCTGACTGCAAGAGTTGGCGGGATTTATTTTAGTATTACTTTCTGATCATGGAGAAGAGTACGGCCAGCAGTATCATGCCCAAGCCGGCCCCCACGGTACCCATCCATCCGAACGGTGTCCATAATGAACCTGCCAGGAATGTACCCAGTGAACCGCCTATAAAATAGGTGGTCATATAGATGGTATTCATGCGGCTGGATGCTTCGGGACAGAGTTGCATGGTGGCTGTCTGGTTGGACAGCTGTACGCACTGCATGCCTATGTCGATAAGGATGACTCCCAGAATGATACCGGTATAGGTGTCGTGGAAAACGCCCATAATCACCCATGCCACAATCACCCAGAACGCACCGAAACGGTTGATGGCCTCCACACCGAAACGCGGAATGTAACGTCCCACATTCGATGCGGTCAGCGCACCCGCAATGCCGCAGAGTCCCAGCATGCCCACCACATCACTGCCCTGATAGAAAGGTGCCTCCTTCATGCGGAAAGCCAGACATGCCCACATGCCCAGAATGGAGCCGAAGGTCAGTCCTGAGCGTACGGAATACAGCACCGAGTGCGGGTATTTTTTGACCAGAGTGATGATGGATGCCATCAGGGTGCGGAACTTTCCCTTGTAGGTGGGTTCCACATTCGGGAACACTTTCAGAATCACCAGAGCCGAGATACCGATGGCTACCGCTGCTGCATAATAGATTACACGCCATCCGGTTATGCTTCCCATATAGCCGCTCACTACCCGTGATCCCAATATACCGGTCAGTAATCCGGACAGGATAAAACCGGCCTTTCTGGCTTTCTGCTCGGGTTTGGCATAGAGGGTGACAAACGGCATGAACACCTGTGGAGCCACAGAGCAGAAACCCGTAACCAGTGAAGCCAGCAGAAGCAGCCATACATTATGGGTGAGTGCTATGCTTAACAGCGAGACAATCAGGCAACTGAAACAGGTGAAGATGGTGGTGCGGCGGTTGTACAGGTCGCCCATGGGGATGATGAACAGCAGCCCCAGGGCATAGCCTACCTGCGTGAACACCGGCATCAGGTTCACCTGAAATTCCGTCAGTCCCATATCCTCACGTATCAGGTTCAGCAGGGGCTGGCAGTAGTACAGGTTGGCCACTGATACTCCGGCCATAACGGCCAACAGCAGTACCAGCCATGAGGCAATTCCTTCGTTCGGTTTCATGATGACGGTGAGATGTTTTATTGCTTAATATACAGCCGTGTAAATCAGGGCTGCGCAAACGGCTCCGATGATTGGACCCACTACAGGCACCCAGGCATAACCCCAATCCGAACCCTTCTTGCCCTTGACTGGCAGAACGGCATGAGCGATACGTGGAGCAAGGTCGCGTGCTGCATTCATGGCATAACCGGTGGTGGCACCCAGTGACATACCGATGGCCACAATCAGCAGAGTGACAGGCAGCGCACCTGTAGCACCGATGTTAACGGTAGTACCGTATGTACCGAAGCACAGGATGCCCAGCAGCAGGACACAGGTGGCCAGTGCCTCGCTGAACACATTATTCCAGGTGTTCCGTATGGCAGGTGCGGTACAGAAACAGCCTAATACGGATTCAGGCTCATCGGCTGTGGCATCGAAATGATCCTTGTAGAACAGCCATACCAGTACGGCTCCCAGGAAACCGCCAATCATCTGGGCGATGCAATAAGGCAGTACGGAAGACCAGTCGAACTGACCTGCAGTGGCCAGACCTATGCTGACTGCCGGATTCAGATGTGCTCCGGAATCGTGGGCTACATACACACCGCACATTACGGCAAAACCCCATCCTAAAGCCACAACCACCCAACCGGCTCCTTTGGCTTTTGATTTGTTCAGTGTGGTGGCAGCGCAAACGCCATCACCCATCAGCACTAACACCAGTGTGCCCAGTAATTCCAGCACAGAGTTGTGAAACAATGCTGCATCCATGTTTTTTCTTGTATTTTTTAGTTGTTGTATTCTTAATGTCAGTTTGTCAGTCAGTCAGCCGGTGTGTTACAGGCGGAACGGTCTTTTCAGGGCATTCTCAATGCCTTCCACACTGTCGCAGAAGTGAATGCCGTACTGTGCGATGAGGCTGCAATCCATCGTCAGGTTCCTTTCCTGCTCGCTGAACCGTTCCTCATCTGCCAGAATCCACTGCGATGGTTCCTTAAGTCCCATCAGTGTGGCTGCCTGCAGCTGAAGGCTATGGCTGTCAAGGGTGTTCCCGCTGCCGTAATTATAGATTCCTCCGGGCAGATCCAGGACTTTCTCCATGTTCCTGACCACTTCCCACACATTCGTTACCCCGCGGAATTCGTGAATGGCAGCCTTGACGGTATTGCCCTCGTTGAATGCCTTATGCAGGTTGACCAGAATGTTGCTGTTCAGTTTCAAAGGACTATCGGGCAAGTCGTACATCCAGGTCAGTCGCAATCCCACGCAATCCGGATTATTCCACAGCGCCCTCTGTTCCGCCTCCAGCTTATGACGGCCATAGTGGTTGACTGGCTGAAGCATATCATCCTCCTTAAGAGGCCCCAGCAGAGGCGTGCCGTTATACACCTGATCACTGGACATGAACACCAGCTTGGCTCCGGTTTGCTTGCAGGCTTTGGCCAGTTTCACCGTGCCCTGCACATTTACCCGGTGCGATTCTTCGGGATGCTGCTCGCAGTAACCGGTGTTACTCAGTGCGGCACAGTGCAGCACAATGTCGGGACGGTTCTCCTCCATATAGGCCTTGACTGCCTCTTCCCGGCTGATGTTCAGCTCGCTATGCGTAGGAAGCAACAGCTCGTATCTGTCCTTCAGGTACACAGCCAACCGGCTGCCCAGGAATCCGCTGCTGCCCGTAATCAGTATTTTTGTCATATTTTATTTCCATTAGTCATTCAGCGTACAAAGATAGTAATAAAAACAAATCCCGCCAATCTTTCGATTAACGGGAATTGTCTGGATTATTCTCCTTCTCATTTTTTTATAGCAATAATTTGTTGTATCTTTGCCCTTGACTAAAACCAAATTCTGTGAGACACGGGAAAACCCTTCATCGGCCTTCAGTTTCTGAAGGGATGAAGTAGGGCTGTTCCTAACAATTAACATCTAACACCTAACAAAAACATGCGTACCCTGAAACCGATATTGCTGCTGCTCTTTCTGCTGCTGACCGTCACCGTACGGGCACAAGGTGGCAAACTGGACGAGAACCTGCTTCCTGCACCGGCTACCTATTCCGTGCACTATGTGGATACACTGATGGATTTTGGCAATGGCATCAGCTTGCGCACCCAGATGTGCCTGCCGGATACGGACAAACCCTTCCCGGTAGTGGTGCTGCGAATTCCTTATTTCCCTGCCAACTTCAAGATGGAGATGTCGCCTACCTATAAGTTGTATGCCGAAAGAGGCATGGGCTATGTGGTGCAGCATTGCCGCGGTACCGGAGGCAGCGAGGGACAGTACCAGCCGAATATCTACGAGCGTGAGGACGGCCTGGCGCTGGCCAACTGGCTGAATGCCCAGCCTTGGGTGAGTGGCATAGGACTTACCGGAACCTCGTACATGGGACTCACCTGCTGGATTATTGCCGATGTGCTGCCCGAGAAGGTGAAGTGCATCCACCTGCATCACTACGGAGTGGACCGCCATCTGTCGGCTTATAACAGCGGCCTGTTCCGACAGGATATCCTTACGGCATGGAGCATTGACAATGCCAAGGAACCTATCAACAAACCCAAAAAGAACCCTGAAGCACCTTATTATACGGAGGAGCGATACATGCCTCAGGAAACCATGGATGTGGACCTGCTGGGACATGAGCTCTCCTGGTACCGCGACTGGATTACGCATACCGATTATACCGATCCGTACTGGCATCAGGGGGTGTGGGAAACCCTTCGCAGCATTCCGCCTAAAATCAAGGTGCCCGTTACCGTGGTGGCTGGTCATTTTGATCATCACAACGAGGGAACCATCTTGGGATATACACTGCTGTCTCCCGAAACCAAGGCCAAGAGCCGACTGATTGTGGGCAGCTGGAACCACTCGTTTGTCACTACGCCTACCGTGCATAATCCGCAGCACGACAAGGAGGTGAATATCGATTTGGATGCCTTCAAGTTTATGTATTCCCTGCTGGTGAAAGGCGAGGAGCCTAAGCACGAGGTGCTGGTGTATGAGATAGGCGAGGACCGCTGGCAGCATCTGGAGGACTGGCCGGTGGAAACCGGAAAGTACCAGACGTATTACTTTGAGGCTCAGCCGCAACAGCTGACTATGGATGTCCGAAAGCTGAAGAAGAATGCGGTGCGGGAATTTACCTATAATCCGGATGATCCGGTGATTAGCGTGGGTGGCGAGACGCTGTTTACCAGCGAGAAGACCCGAGGCAGCATGCAGCAGCCGGAAATGGGCTATAGGGATGATGTGATATCGTACGTGACGGAGCCGCTGGAGCAAGACATGACTATTGACGGCAAGATTAAGGCGGTGATGTACATGAGTACCGATGTGGATGATACATCGCTGACCTTCAAGGTGAGCGAGGTGATGCCCGATGGTACGGCTTATAATATCCGCTCGGGAATCACCACTCTGGCTTATCGCAACAACCGTCTGGGTGCACGGCAGACTTATACACCGGGGGAGGTAGTGGAACTGGAGTTCGAGGCTCTTCCTATCCTGTGGAAGGTGAAGAAGGGGCACCGCATCCGTATTGACATCACCTCCAGCAACTTCCCGGAGTATAGCATTCACAGCAATTATGCCGGGGTATGGTCGCGTCAGACCAAGAATAGGGTGGCTCACCAGAAAATCTATATGGATGCCGGTCATCCTTCACGGATCATGATACCAATGAAATAAGATACCGCTATGAAGAACTGGAAGGAACTGATGGTACACCCGTGCTAATCTGGTGAATGACAATGAACTGCCGGCATCAACCTTCAGCTCCGGAAGGATAGAGTAGGGGCTGGTTCTAACAACTAACATTTAACATCTAACAAAAATAGGCGTAAAACAATAAATCTATATTCTATGAGAAAAAAATTAGTCTTATTCATGGGCCTGCTTTTAGCCAGCATGGCAGCTCAGGCCAGAGATGTGATTAACATCAACGAAGGTTGGGGCTTCAAGAAAGGTACCATGGCGGTGTGGGGCGTGTTCCCTAACATCATGATTCCTAAGCCAGAGAAAACCGTGAATCTTCCTCACACTTACAATGACGAGGACTTCATGAACGATGAGGGCTACTACCGTGGCATGGGTTCTTACCTGAAGGAGATTGAGGTTCCTGAGTCTTGGAAGGGAAAGCGTATCTTCCTGAAGAGTGAGGGTGCCGGCAGCAAGGCTGACGTGTTTATCAACTGGAACCATGTGGGCAGCCACAAGGGTGCTTACAATGCGTTTACCATCGAGCTGACTGATGCGCTGGTGTATGGCACCAAGAACTATCTGCTGATTACCTGCGACAACTCGCACCAGTTTGACATTGCCACACAGGCTGGCGACTTTAATGTATATGGTGGTTTATACCGCGATGTGTATCTGGAGGTGACAGATGATGTATGTATCTCTCCATTGTATTTCGGTTCGGATGGTGTGTTCGTTACCCAGAAGCGTGTGGATGAGAAGCATGCTGATCTGCAGACCACTGTACGTCTGAGCACTTTGAGCGATTATAAGGATTGCGCTATCGAGATGTCTCTGCTGGATGCAGCCGGTAATACTGTGGTGAAGAAGGTTTCTCCATACATCTTTGATAACAAGTGTGTGGTAAATATGGAGGTGGAGAATCCTCATCTGTGGAACGGTATGGATGATCCTTATCTGTATAAGATGGTGACCGTACTGACCCGTGGCGGTAAGGAGATTGACCGTGTGGAGGAGAATGTGGGATTGCGTTATTTCCACGTAGATACCGATAAGGGATTCTTCCTGAACGGCAAGCACCTGAAGTTGCGTGGTGTTTCCCGCCACCAGGATTGGAAGGGCCTGGCCAGCGCACTGACCAAGAAGGAGCATCTGGCCGACCTGGATCTGATTCAGGAGATGGGTGTGAACTCTATGCGTCTGGCTCACTATCCACAGGCACACTTCATGTTTGATGAGGCTGATCGCCGCGGTATGCTGGTTTGGGAGGAGATTCCTTTCGTAAGCACCTACATCTCTTCCGAGGCATTTAACGACAACCTGCGTCTGCAGTTGCGCGAGCTGATTGCCCAGAACTACAACCATCCTAGTATTTTCTGCTGGGGATTGTGGAACGAGGTTAAGGGCGTGTTCGGTGAGATTGTCGGCGAGCTGAACGAGATTGCCCATACCATGGACCCAACCCGTCTGACCACCATGGCCACCTGTGATGAGTACGACATGAACTTTACTGCCGACCTGACCTGCTGGAACAAGTACTTTGGATGGTACGAGGGTAAGGTGGGCGACTTTGCCACTTTCTTTGATAACTGGCACAAGACTTATCCTAATGCCAAGATTGCCATCAGCGAATACGGTGCAGGTGCAGCCTTCAGCATCCATACCAATAAGTACGAGGATCAGGTGTTCAGCAAGAATGCCCGCGGCCACTATCATCCAATGGAGATGCAGACTTTCTCACACCGAGAGCACCTGAGAATGATTACCGAGCGCGACTTTATCTGGGGTTCATACGTGTGGAATATGTTCGACTTTGCATCGGCTATGCGTCGTGAGGGTGATACCAACAACTTGAACGATAAGGGTTTGGTTTCACATGACCGTACCCGCAAGAAGGATGCTTTCTATCTGTATAAGGCCAACTGGAACAAGAAGGATGTTACCGTACACCTCTGCTCTAAGGATTATACCGACCGCAAGGAGGATGTTACTGACGTGATTGTATTCACCACAGCACCTTCGGCTAAGTTGTTCGTAAACGGCAAACTGATCGGTACCCAGAAGACCGATGCCTATGCTACTGTAGAGTGGAAGGATGTGAAACTGAACATCGGTGAGAATACCATTCTGGTGAAGACACCTCAGGGCGATGACTCTTACACCTGCACGGTAAGCAAGTAAAAAAATAGAAATCCCGTTAATCTTCCGATTAGCGGGATTTTTTTGTTGGTATGAATTAAAACTCGTATCCGATATTCACGAAAATGGAGAGCTTTTTAGTCAGTGTGCTCCAGTTCGCGTTGGCCTCAATAGGTCCGATTGGCGATTTATAGCCATAACCGGCAGCCACACCAAACATGTTTTTGGTAGCAAAGAAATCGTTCACCTTATTGCCCACCATGGCATAGTTGGCAATACCGAACAGATAGTGGTTGGTGGTCAACCGCTGTCTGGCTGTCAATCCGCCAATAAGGATATTGTTCGATACCATTTCGATGTAGTTGGCTCCGGCAAACGGAATCTGCTGTCTCTGGTAACGGCCATAGGAATTAATGCCACCTATACAGTTCATCATGAATACCTCTTCGTTCTTTGCCGGGAGCATTCTGCCGGAGATCTGTGGAAGCAAGGTCAGTGAGCTGGAGGCAGGAATAGCCATCTGCCACAAACCTTCTATGATGTGCATGCCACCCCGGCCCCGGTAGTTGTAGCCATTGTCAGTGAAATAAGTGTACTGCAGTGTCCACTTCAATCCTCTCTGGGCATACACCCTGGAATCCTGATTGTCAAAATGCATATAGGCAAAATAACCCAAGCCATGTTCATGTTCCAGGTCTGTCTCCAGGTCTTTCCATGTATTGTTTACCAGGAAGTTATGGTAGTTTCGGTGGGTATAATCCATGCCCACGGAAAAGTATACCTCTCTCCAGCTTCGCGAGAATTCCAGCAATCCATAGTGCTCGGTAAAATCCAGCAATCCCGCATTCTTGCCGGCACTGTAGACTTTTGCCTCGTTTGAACTGAACTGATAAGACAGATCCAGGTTCCAGTGCTTGCTATGGTTCAGAGCCAGAGAGAATTTACCATAAGAACGTTTACCCAGACGTACTTCCATGCCGGCAATGGCACTGTCGTTCTTTTTCAGGCCCAATGTTCCGCCCAGCAGCAGCGATGCCATTTCTTCGCTGTCATAGCGAGCTCCGAAGAACAGGGAGCGATGTCCGTTGCTGGGATTATAGATGCGGGGATCTGGGGTGACCACTGTGTCCTGTACAATTTCACGTCCCTTCTGTGGCTGTACCGGAGAGGTAAGATGCAGCTTTTCTCTCAGCATCACCAGATCATTCCATTTCTCACGTGCGGCCCTTTCTCCTCTCACCATCAGGCTGTCAATGGCCGTATTAGAGAAACTGGCAGCGGAATACCCTGTAACATCTACCTTGATGAGCACATCTGTCTGGGCTTCGTTTTCCTGAACCTTGTTCTCACATAATATTCCCATGAGTTGGAGGAGCACATCGCTCACCCCGTTTATCTGGTCGTATGTTTTCTTGTCATCGCCTACACGTACACCGATAATATAATCAGCCCCCAATTCCTTGGCCAAATCCACAGGATAGTTGTTGGCTAATCCTCCATCCACCAGAACCATGTTTCCCGTCTTGATAGGAGCGAATACTCCCGGTATGGCCATGCTGGAACGCATGCACACCGGCAGCACGCCACTGTACATGTCCACCTCCTTACCGGTCACGATATCTACGGCCACACAGGCAAAAGGTACCGGCAACTTCCTGAAATCAATGCTGTCGTTATACCCCACGGTCAGGTTGGTGAACAACTGACCTATCTTGTTGCCTTTCAGCACACCGCCTTCCAACACCTCCGAAGGCGATTTGTCGAAATTAACCGAAACAACACAGCGCTCGTCTTCCATCTTGTCTGTCAGCTTCTTGGTCTTCCGGTTTTCTGCATCCATCAGAAGACTCATCCAGTCCTGTTTCTTGACTATGCTGTCCAACTGATCGGTTGAATAGCCGGCAGCATAAAGACCTCCCACTATGGAACCCATGCTGGTTCCCACTATGACATCAATAGGAATACCGGCCTCTTCTATGACTTTCAGGGCGCGTACATGTGCGGTTCCCTTGGCGCCACCACCACTCAATACCACACCCACCTTCTTTCGGGGCATCTGAGCGGCCGATGGAGTTACTCCCATAATCACAGCAAGGAGCAAGGCTAATAAAAAACGACAGTTTATTCTCATTTCTATCTTTCTATTTTTGAACCAAAGATTGTGCCCAAATGGGAATGTTTTCTGTGTATTGTTTAAAGATTTCTCCTTCTGTTGTGCGATAGAGTAATTGGGGTAATTCATTGTCCACGCTGTTATCATAAACGTAAGCACGATCAACTAAAGCTATTGCTTGTGCTGCAAGTTCCAATGATTTATAATATCGCAGAATAATCTTAGAAATAGGGACTTCATGTCCCCCGTCCATGTATCGGCGGGCAATACGCATGATGTTTATTTCTGGATCAGAAGTGCACACATAAAAGAAGCGAATGAAAAATCCTGCAGCCTTTGCTTTACGCACAAATTCCAACTTTTCTGGTGATGAGAAAACGGTTTCGAAAACGAAATCACGCTGTTGCTCCAAACATTCATAACGTAGTTTTGTGGCAAACTGTGCAGCTTTAAGCACAGCTTCTGGCGAGTTCCAATTGCCGAACTGTTCCTGTGCAATGTTGTCGGGATTGATGTAAAGGCTGTCTGTTGTCCATTCGTTGGCAAGGAGTCGCAAAGTTGTAGAAGTCTTTCCAGAACCGTTGGGTCCTGCCACAATACAAAGCGTAGGGCGTCTGGACTTCATACGGCTAGCGCTTTACGAATATTAGTTCGTGTCCGTTCCAGCATTCTGCGTTTGAATTCTGCAACACGTCTCGATGATTCACGAGCGGATTCTGCTACTTGCTCCATAATGGCATGCAACATTTCATCGGTAGGTTCCTCCATCGATGTGAGTCGATAGGAACGTAATTTATCTTCTGACATGATTTATTTTTTATTTTGCTGTAAAATTACAAGTTTTTTTGTAATTCCAAGCAAAAAGATAGAAAACCTTTCTTAATCAGTCAAAAGAAAGGTGGATATAAAAACAAATCCCGCTAATCTTTCGATTAACGGGATTTTGTTGGGGTGGCTAGTGGGACTCGAACCCACGACATTCAGAACCACAATCTGACGCTCTAACCAACTGAACTATAGCCACCATG
>JAZQPA010000153.1:0-4245 GCA_045628125.1 Bacteroidaceae bacterium | reverse complement strand
GGGGTCACGAGTTCGAGCCTCGTACGCACCGCTTCCCAACATATCTTGCTTCTGTTAATGGTGCGTTAGTTCAGTTGGTTAGAATATCTGCCTGTCACGCAGGGGGTCACGAGTTCGAGCCTCGTACGCACCGCCATCTCCTGAGGATTCTTTCTTGGGAGATTTTTTTTGCCGAATTAGCTCAGTTGGTAGAGCAACTCATTCGTAATGAGTAGGTCTGGGGTTCGAGTCCCCAACTCGGCTCACTATGACACGCAAGAGAAGAAAAGTCAACAAAAAAATCACGAAACGTGCCGGATGCTTTGCTCTATGCATTCTGGTTTTCCTTATTCTTATTGTTCCAAGCGTCTTACTGTACCGATGTGCCTCGAATTGGATTGCAGAGAGCGACAAACCGCTCATCAGTCCTGCCGATAGTATTTACCGTGCCCGCATGGACACGCTGATTGCCCAGCAGACACACATCGACAAAGAAAATACATCGCTTTTCATCTATGATCTGACCGAAGGCTGCCCGGTTTACGGGTATCAGGATTCCCTGGAACTGCCACCGGCATCGTGCATGAAACTGGTCACCACCATGGTGTCACAGCATTATCTGGGCATGGATTACCGCTTTGCCGATTCACTTTTCACCAGTGGCCCCGTGGAGGACGGCACGCTGAAAGGCGACCTTATAGTAAAAGGTGACTATGACCCGCTGATTGAATCGCTGGATTCGCTGATTCTGGGCATCAAGGACCGGGGCATCAGCAAGATTGAGGGAAATGTGGTGTTCTGCCTGCCTATCCGTCAGGCTATCGATTACCACAGCAGCTGGACTCCCGGCGATATCCGCTCCTCACAGATTCCGATTATGCTGAAGGACGAGAAACGCATCCGTAAGGACTTTATGTTCCTGATGCATAAGGCTAAAATCAATCAGACAGGAACGGACATTCTGGGCGATGTGCCTGAAGGTGCGGAGTGTTTTTACAGCCAGGGACATACCGTGCGCGAGATTCTGAACCCTACCCTACTGTTCAGTAACAACGTGATGGCGGAACTGCTGTTTTACCGCTCACTGCAACAGACGGAGCTGGGCATAGACGATATTTACGAATACCTGGGAGCTACTTTGAGAACCATGCTGAGCCTGAATATGGAGGATGGCAGCGGCTTGAGTCCGGATAATAGTGTCAGTCCTCAGGTACTGGTATCAGTACTTCGCTATCTGTGGGAAAGTGATCAGGAATGGATACAGGCCAATCTGCCCTGGGCAGGAAGTCAGGAGCAGCGCGGAACGCTGATGAAACGCATGGCAGAGAATGAATGTTCGGAAAGAATCTGGGCCAAGACCGGAACACTGACCAGCACGGGTACCAGCAGCCTGGCCGGATATTGCAAGGGATTATTTGATCACTGGTATGCTTTTGCCATCATCAATCATAACACTCCGGTGGCGGAAGGAAGAATTTTCCAGGATGCCGTTTGCCTGGAGATGGTAAAAGAAATGGAGCACTGATTAGTGCTCCATTTCTTTTATTTTACTTGCGCTCTACATCCGAGCTCTTCAAGGTCTTCTTTGGGGTGAAACCGCGGTTCTCCAACAGCGCGTCAACCTTAGGCTCACGGCCACGGAAGTTGATGTACATGGTCATACCGTCATCAATACCACCAGGAGTCAGCACATACTTGCGGAACTTCTGAGCAACCTCCTGATTGAAGATATCACCGGTCTCAACAAATGCCTGATATGCATCAGCATCCAGAACCTCAGACCACATATAGCTGTAATAACCAGCGCTATAACCACCACCCATAGTGTGTGAGAAGTTGGTCATACGGTAACGTGGCAGAATCTCCTTTGGCATGCCGCGCTTGCCCATCAAGTCTTCCTCGTACTTGATTACATCCAGATCCTTAGGCATCTCCTTCAGCACGTGCAGGTCCATATCGGTGTACATGGCGGCCAGCAACTCGGTGGTTACAAAGCCCTGACCGTACTTGTTGGCAGCGTCTACCTTATCCAACAGCTCCTGAGGGATAATCTCGCCGGTCTTGTAGTGCTTAGCATAAACCTTCATTACCTCTGGCTCGAATGCCCAGTGCTCGTTGATCTGTGAAGGCAACTCCACGAAATCCTGCTCGGTACGGCCGTTGCCGCTGTACTGGGTGTCGCGGAAGAAGCTGTGCAGTGCGTGACCAAACTCATGGAACATGGTCTCTACATTATCCAATGATTGCAGCGCTGGTTTGTCGGCGCTAGGCAGGTTCATGTTACAAACGTTGGTTACGATAGGAATAACACGCTCGCCATTCTCGTACTTGGTACCACGGAAACCGCCGCACCATGCACCGGCACCCTTACCGTCGCGTGGGAAGAAGTCGCTGTAGAAGATAGCAATCAGCTGGCCGTCCTTATCAAGAACATCCCATGACTTAGCGGTAGACTCGTATACAGGATACTCGTTGGTACGCTCTACGAAAGTCAGACCATACAGCTTGTTGGCAACGTAGAAGATACCCTGCTGTACATTGTTGATTTCCAGGTACTCGCTGATCTTACCCTCATCGATGTTGAACTTGCTGGCCTTAGCCTTGTCCAGGTAGTAACGGTAGTCCCAACGCTCAGGTTCGCCGTTGATACCGTCCTTCTTCATCTCAGCCTTGATATCGGCAATCTCGTTCTTGGCAGCCTCAACAGCAGGTGCCCAAACCTGATCAAGCAACTTATAGACATTCTCTGAAGTCTTGGCCATGCGGTTCTCCAGTGCCATGCTGGCATAATCCTCAAAGCCCATCAGCTTAGCCTTCTGCAGACGCAGGTCTACAATCTGAGCGCACAGTGCCTTGTTGTTCCACTGGTTGTTCTGGTTACCGCGGTTGTTGTATGCATCGTAAACCTTACGGCGCAACTCACGGTTCTTGCAGTACTGCAGCACTGGATTACAGCTTGGACGCTGCATATTAAAGGTGTACTTACCGTCCTGACCGATGCTCTTTGCCAGAGCAGCAGCCTGCTCGATGTTTGCCTGTGGCAGACCGTCCAGCTCTGCTACATTATCTACAGTAACATAGGTGTTGTTGGTCTCGTGCAACAGGTTCTGAGAGAACTGCAACTGTACGGCAGACAGTTTGCTGTTCAAATCGCGCAACTGAGCCTTCTTGGCATCATCCAGGTTGGCACCACCGCTCTCAAAACGCTTGTAAACCTTCTTCAGCAAGCTCTTCTGCTCGCGGTTCAGGTTCATTTTCTCCTGATTGTCATATACATACTTAACCTTCTGGAACAACTCAGGATTCAGATAGATATCATCGCTCAGGGCAGTTGACAGTGGAGAAATCTCCTTCTGCAATGCACGCTTAGCCTCGTCAGAGTTACTGCTGGTCAATGAGCCGAAAACGCTCTGAACCTTACCCAGCAACTTGCCGCTCTGCTCCAGAGCCTCGATAGTGTTCTCAAAAGTTGGAGTGGAACGGTTTACGATGATGGCGTTCACCTCAGCGCGCTGCTCATCCATACCCTTCAGGATAGCCTCGCGGTAGTTCTCCATGGTAAACTTCTCGAATGGAGGAATCTCATGAGGAGTACCGTACTTCTCATTAAAGAAAGGATTCGCATTCTGTGCGAAAGCAGCACCGCCGCCTAAAGTAAGCAACATGGCTGCCAGAAATAAATGTTTTTTCATATCTATAAATTATGTAAATAAAATTATCAATAGTTTCTATTAATGTCATTCTGAGCGGAATGAAATGAAGCGAAGAATCTTGCTAATGCGGAGCCCACTACTAGCCAAGAAAGATCCTTCGTTTCACTCAGGATGACAAGAGGAGGAGCAAAGATGACAAAAATAATCTTTATTCTTTGAGCAAAGCATCCTTCTCTTTAGCGGATGGAGTGACGAAGAACAGCGCAAAAAGCGTGATCAGTGCACAGAATCCGCAGGTACTCTCGACCGTTGCGGCATAAACCCCTAATGAGAGGAACAGCGGCAGCGCCAGCATGGCCAGACGGATTTCCCAAAAACGGACAAAGGCAGATTCCCCACCCTGCCTGATGCGGTTCTTTACTCCTTCGGAAGCAAACAGGCGCAAACTGAAGTAAATAAAGAATAGCGTCAGTGCAATACAAAGATACTCAGCTACATACATAAGTGTATAGTTTCCTACCAATGCTCCCTGAGGAAGGGTAAGAAACATGACGATGGCTATCAGCCATACGGCAATATATTCAATCCAAAGTTTTTTCATTTCTATTTCTAT
>JAZQPA010000152.1:0-3297 GCA_045628125.1 Bacteroidaceae bacterium | reverse complement strand
TGTGTCTCAGGCATTCAGCATGAAAGCGGCTGTAGGTGGTGGAATAGGTGCGGCATTAACCCAGGGCATCCGTCGTGGATTGTACAGCAACGAGGCCGGTATGGGTACATCGCCTAATGTAGCGGCTACCGCCCACATCTCCCACCCCGTGAAACAGGGATTGATTCAGGCATTCGGTGTTTTTGTGGACACCCTGGTAATCTGTACCTGTACGGCATTCATCATCCTGCTGAGTCCTATACCACTGGATGGAACAGCCAACGGTATCCAGTTGACTCAAAGAGCATTAAGCGAGCATATCGGTAATTCCGGTTCCCTGTTCATTGCCTGTACTGTGCTGATGTTTGCCTTCAGTACCATTCTGAGCAATTACTATTACGGCGAATCCAATCTGCGTTTCTTTACCTCCAACAAAACAGTGCTGACTATTTACCGCGTCATGGCCAGTATGGTGGTTTTCTTCGGAGCAATAGCCAGCCTGGAACTGACCTGGAATCTGGCCGATCTGGCTATGGGATTGATGACTCTGTGTAATGTGGCAGCCATGGCCTTACTGGTGAAACCGGTGATTATGCTGCTGAAGGATTACGAGAGACAGCGCAAGAGTGGTGCCGACCCGGTATTCAAGAAGGATACCATGCCGGAACTTCCTGGAGATGTGCAGTGTTGGGAATAATTATTTTCTCAGGAAAAGTGCCCAGAAGAGGTAGAGGATGATTCCCCACAGCACATAAGTGGAAGCTGTGGGATAGAAAGGCATCAGCACCGCATCAGCCAAAAGCATCAGATACACACGGTACAGCTGTTTCTTGTCAGGTGAAAAGGCATTCCAGGAAGAAAGAATGTCTTTTTTCCATTCTCTCCACTGGCGCACAAAGAAATTGCCGCCATCCACATACTCAAACTCATCCAGCTTCTCCTCCTTGGCCGGACGGACCCAGATGCGCTTATCATTGGTTTTCACCTTACCCTGTTTGTAGGTACGGAGTGAAATTACGGTTTTTCCCTCGGTTTTCTTCAAGCGGATACGCTTCACACCGGTCAGTTCTACGGGAAGAACCGACTGTTTCTCCCCTGTTCTGATCAGTAATTCCACCTGCTCAGCATCAGGAGAAGCCCAGGTAATTTCCAGGATTTCACCGGCACGAATGATTCTATGACTTAAATTGAACATATCAAACCGCAATCTTCACTGCAAATATAGCAACAATTGTCTAATAAAAAAAGAGATTGAGAATTAATCTCAATCTCTTGTTGTAGCGCCTACGGGACTCGAACCCGTGTACCCGGCGTGAGAGGCCGGTATCCTAACCGCTAGATGAAAGCGCCATATCTCTCAATTGCGTTGCAAAGGTAAGGCAATTTTTTTATTCTTCCAAATGTTTTACTGAAAAAGTTGCATTTTCCATCAAAAAAAGTCATTTCGTTAAAATTAAACCCCTATTTTTGTGGAAATAGGCAAATCATCAGTATCTTTGCAAGACGTAAATACCTTATTAAAATGAATTTTGGTTTTGTTAAAGTAGCAGCAGCCGTTCCTAGCTTAAAGGTGGCCGACTGCAGATATAACATCCAGCAGATTGAAAGCCTTACTTTACAGGCAGCTGGAAAGGGTGTTGAAATCATCTGTTTCCCGGAACTTTGCATCACGGGTTATACTTGTGCCGACCTGTTCCAGCAGGATCTGTTGCTGGAGGCATGCGAAAGCAGCATGATGACCCTTCTGAACACTACCCGCTCGCTGGATATTATTTCCATCGTAGGTGCCCCTGTTCCTTACAACGGCACCCTGCTGAATTGTGCTATCGTATCACAGAAGGGTAAGATCCTGTGCATCATCCCAAAGACTTATCTGCCTAACTATAAGGAATTTTACGAGAAGCGCTGGTTTACATCGGCTAAGAGTCATCCCGACGGTCAGTTGCGCTACTGCGGACAGACCGTTCCTATCGGTGCTCATCAGCTGGTACGCACCCCATCATGCACCTTCGGTATAGAGTTGTGCGAGGATGTTTGGGCTACCATCCCTCCAAGCAGCAACCTGGCCATGAAGGGAGCCGAGGTTATCTTCAACCTTTCCGCCACCAACGAGATGATTGGTAAGAACGGTTACCTGCGTTCATTGCTGTCACAGCAGTCAGCACGATGTCTGGCTGGTTATGTGTACAGCAGTTGCGGTTTCGGTGAATCAACCACCGACCTGGTATTTGCAGGCAACGGATATATTTATGAGAACGGAAGCCTTATTGCCAAAAGCGAGCGTTTCTGCCTAAAGCCACAGCTGGTTATCAGCGAAATAGATGTGGAGAAGCTGCGTGTGGAGCGCAGAATCAATACCACCTTCGGCGATAACATCCGCAACTGTGATGATACGGCCAACTATCAGATTATCAGCAGTGATCCTTTGCTATCCAACAATATAGAGCTGACCCGCACATTCGACCCTCATCCGTTTGTACCAACCGGTAAGGATCTGGACGAACGATGCGAGGAAATCTTCCACATCCAGTGTGAGGGATTGGCCAAGCGCATACAGCATACCAACTGCAAGAGTGCTGTAGTGGGCATCAGCGGTGGTTTGGATTCTACCCTGGCCCTGCTGGTTACCGTCAAGACATTCGACCTGCTGGGTATTCCACGCAAGGGTATCGTAGGTATCACCATGCCGGGATTCGGTACCACCGACCGTACCTATAACAATGCCATGACCCTGATGAAGGCTTTGGGTATCACCATCCGCGAGATTCCTATCCGTGAGAGTGTGATTCAGCATTTTAAGGACATTGACCATGACATCAATGTACATAACATTACTTACGAAAACGGACAGGCACGTGAGCGTACCCAGATTCTGATGGATGTGGCCAACCAGACCAACGGTATGGTTATCGGTACCGGTGATTTGAGCGAGTTGGCTTTAGGATGGTGTACATACAACGGAGACCACATGAGCATGTATGCCGTAAACACATCTATTCCAAAGACTTTGGTTAAGCATCTGGTAAAATGGGTAGCATTAACTGAAAGCGAGGATGAGGCACGCGACACCCTGCTGGATATTGTGGATACTCCTATCAGTCCTGAATTGTTGCCTCCTACCGAGGACGGACAGATTGCGCAGAAGACCGAGGATAATGTAGGTCCTTACGAATTGCATGATTTCTTCATCTATCATTTCATGCGTTTCGGTTTCCGTCCTGCCAAGATATTTGCCATGGCCAGCAAGGCATTCGAAGGCACTTACGACGAGGATACCATCAAGAAATGGCTCCGCACCTTCTGCTGGAGATTCTTCAG
>JAZQPA010000151.1:0-16898 GCA_045628125.1 Bacteroidaceae bacterium | reverse complement strand
GTTAAAACGCTGAGAGTATATACTCTCAGCGTTTTAACTCTGGATAAGAGGCACGGGTGTGATATACCGTCTTTAATCTTTCCTTAAATACACGTTTGGCTACGGCAATGTCAAGGAAGGTGATAGGACATTCCTTAAAGTAGCCATCGGCTACCTGTCCGTCTACAATCTTATCGACCAGATTGCTGATGGACTCTTCCGTATATTGTGGCAATGAACGGGATGCCGCCTCGACAGCATCGGCCATCATCAGAATGGCTTGTTCCTTGGTAAATGGGTTAGGGCCTGGATAGGTGAAAGGCTCCTTGTTTACCTCCTCTTCCGGATGACTGTTCTGATAATTGATGTAGAAAAATTTGGCCATGCCTGCTCCGTGGTGGGTGCGGATGAAATCGCGTATAGTCTGCGGCAAACTGTATTTCTCGGCCAGTTTCAATCCATAATGGATGTGGTCGATGATGATGGCTGCGCTTTGCATCTCGTCCAGACTGTTGTGAGGATTGATGCCGCTCTGGTTCTCGGTGAAGAATACAGGTTCCTTCAGCTTGCCGATATCGTGATACAGGGCACCGGTACGTACCAATTGGGGTTTTGCTCCAATTTTCTTGGCAACCTCGGCGGCCAGATTAGCCACCTGCATGGAGTGCTGGAAAGTTCCCGGGGCCACTTCAGATAGTTTCTGCAATACAGGGTTGTTGATGTTGGACAACTCTACCAATGTCACATCGGAAGTAAATCCGAAGGTTTTCTCCAACATATAAAGCATAGGGTAGGTAAACAGCAGCAGCACTCCGTTGATGACGAAATACTTGTACATGCTGATATCCAACTTGGAAATGTCGTTCTCATGAATCAGATTGAATCCGAAATAGAAGAAGATGATGACCGCTGTAATGATGGCGGCTGTGCGGAACAGCTGTGACCGCTGTGACATCTCGCGCAGGGACAGGATGCATACCAATCCTGAAAGTATCTGAATTAATATGAACTCGTAAGGGAAGCGCAAGGAAATAGAACATAGCAGCGCCATGATTACCGTGGCGGTAAATGCTGTTCGGGAATCCATGAGGATACGCAGCGTGATGGGCACCATGGCGTATGGAATGGCATAGATGCTGAACCAGTTGCCCCGAACCATCAGTGAGGTAATGACACTGAATAATACAATGAGTCCGAAAACCAGCAGGATATTCCGATAATGTTCAAAATAATCGTTGCGGTACATACAGATGAACAGGATGAAACACAACAGATGCAACCCTACAAAGATGGTATGTCCGATGCCCAGATACAGTTTGTCCTGTGTCTGTTCGGTATATCTCTTATTGCTTTCTTTGAGCCATGATTCGATAATCCGGTAGGTGGTGGGAGTCACAATTTCTCCACGATCCACAATCTTGGTTCCGGCGAATACCATATCGGAGGTGAATGATATGCTGGAAATCAAGTCGTTCCGTAACTCACTGCTTCGTTCATTATCGTATTGCAGGTTGGGAACCAGCAGTTCCGCAATTTTACACTGGCGCATCAGTGCTTTGTCCAATTCCAGCGTATCACTATTGATGAACTCATAGGCCGATTTGGTGGAGTAGACTTTGGCGATAGGGCGACGGAATGCCTCGCGCTGCCGGTAAATGGAAATCTGAGCTATACTGTCCCGAACCAGCTGTGAATACTGTTCCGTGTCCATGATGCCTTGCTGATACATACTGCGCACGGCATTCAGAATAAGGCGCTGCTGACGTGTGTCGTTGGGACTGTTTTCTTCCAAACGTTGCTTGAGAACGAATAGCTGACGCTGAGGCAATGAGTCGTTCTCGGAAAAATAAGGAGTGAAATAGTGCATGATACTATCAGTCTCCTTGGCAATGATTTCCTCACTCTTGTAGATCGGGAAATCAAAGTCAGCCATCAGCTGGCTGTAGGGCCAGGGGCGGCCTTCCTCGAACTGGAAGTTGTACTCGTTCTCACGAGGAAGGAAATATACAATAATTGCTGTACAAATGACAAGAATTCCTAATTTGTACGGCCAATTGCTGGTTATGTTCTGTTCGGGTAAGTAGTCTTTCTTCATATTATATAGTTTACATGGCGAAAATACAAAAAAGATAGCGCCCAATCGAAAAAAAACGTGTAATTTTGCATGAAATAAGCAAAATAATAAAATATTATGGCAGAAAAGAAAGTAAGAGTACGTTTCGCACCCAGTCCTACAGGCCCACTGCATATAGGTGGTGTGCGTACTGCGTTATATAACTATCTGTTTGCACGCCAGCAGGGCGGTGAACTGATTTTCCGTATTGAGGATACCGATTCCACCCGTTTTGTTCCGGGTGCAGAGGAGTATATCATTGAATCTTTCAAGTGGCTGGGCATCCAGTTTGATGAGGGTGTAAGCTTTGGTGGTGAGCATGGTCCTTACCGTCAGTCAGAGCGCCGGGAGATTTATAAAGTGTATGTGAAGCAGTTGCTGGATAACGGCAAGGCATATGTGGCTTTTGACACTCCTGCAGAATTGGATGCTAAACGTGCAGAGATTCCAAATTTCCAGTATGATGCCCAGACCCGTGGCATGATGCGCAACAGCCTGACCCTGAGCAAGGAGGAAGTGGATAGCCTGATTGCTGCCGGTGAGCAGTATGTGGTCCGCTTCAAGATAGAGCCAGGCCGTGACGTGCATGTGGATGACCTGATTCGTGGTGATGTGAGCATCAACTCTTCTATCCTGGATGACAAGGTGCTGTACAAGAGTGCTGACGAGTTGCCAACTTACCATCTGGCTAATATCGTGGATGACCACCTGATGGAGGTTACCCATGTGATCCGTGGTGAGGAATGGTTGCCCTCGGCACCACTTCATGTGTTGCTGTACGAGGCATTCGGATGGGCAGATACCATGCCACGTTTCGCTCACTTGCCATTGCTGCTGAAACCGGTAGGTAACGGTAAGTTGTCAAAGCGTGATGGCGATAAGTTGGGTTTCCCTGTGTTCCCACTGGAATGGCATGATCCTAAAAGTGGTGAGGTGTCTTCCGGCTATCGTGAGAAGGGTTATCTGCCACAGGCAGTAGTGAACTTCCTGGCACTGCTGGGTTGGAATCCAGGCAATGATCAGGAAATTATGTCCATGGAGGAGATGATTCAGCTGTTTGACCTGAGCAAGTGCAGCAAGGCAGGTGCTAAGTTTGACTATGTGAAGGGTATCTGGTTCAACCATCAGTATCTGCTTCAGCAGGATGAGATGGCGTGGACTCCAGCATTCGATAAAATTCTGAAGGAGAACGTCATTACCTCTACTCCTGAGAAGGAGGCACAGGTAGTGGCTATGATGAAGCAGAAGGTGGTAGAGTACATTGATCCACAGAGCAAGCAGGTTAAGAAGCGTAACATCAGTTTCGTAAGTGACCTGTGGCCGCTGACCAAGTTCTTCTTTGTGGCTCCAGAGTCATTTGACAAAGAGGATAAGTTTATCCGTAAGAACTGGAAAGAGGATACTGCTGCTGACATGAAGGAACTGATGGAGGTGCTGAACGGTATTGAGGACTTCAGCGTAGAAGGACAGAAAGCTGTGGTGGATACTTGGGCTGAGCAGAATGGCAAGAAACCATGGAATGCATGGCGTGTGGCACTGGTTGGTGCCGGACAGGGTCCTGATATGTATGAACTGGCCGCTTTCCTGGGCAAGGAGGAGACCTTGAACCGAATGAAAACTGCCATTGAGGCTCTTGGATAATGTTGTTCCTGGGGGTATATAGTTTTATTATCCGTCTGTACCTGCTGGCTGTACGTTTAGTGGCCTGTTTCAATCCGAAGGTCAAACTGATGGTGCAGGGGCACAAGCAGACATTCCGTATCCTGAAGGAAAAACTGGATCCTGATGCTCAGTATGTGTGGTTCCATGCGGCATCTTTGGGTGAGTTTGAGCAGGGCCGTCCGCTGATGGAACGGCTTCGCAAGGAACATCCTCAGTATAAGATCCTGCTGACTTTTTTCTCGCCTTCGGGTTATGAGGTACGGAAGAACTATGACGGGGCAGACATCATCTGCTACCTGCCGCTGGATACTCCGGCCAATGCCCGCCGTTTTGTGGCGATGGCCCATCCGGTGATGGCCTTCTTTATCAAGTATGAGTTCTGGCAGAATTATATGAAGGCTTTGCAACAGAATAAGATACCAATCTATAGCGTGAGCAGCATCTTCCGAAAGGAACAGGTGTTCTTTCACTGGTGGGGAGGACAATATTATAAGGTGCTGAAGCGTGTCACTCATTTCTTCGTGCAGAATGAGGTGTCGAAATCGCTGCTGGCAACCTTGGGTATCAACGGTAATGTGACAGTGGTAGGTGACACCCGTTTTGACCGTGTGGTGGAGATTGCCCGTCAGGCTAAAGTGTTACCACTGGTGGATGCTTTTAAGGACAGTAAACCTGTTTTTGTGGCTGGCAGCAGTTGGGAACCGGATGAAGATCTGTTTATCCGTTACTTCAATGAGCATCCGGATTGGAAACTGATTATAGCACCACATGTGGTGAGTGAAGGACATCTTTCTCAAATCTTGGGAAAGCTGCAGATGAATACCGTCCGTTATACCCAGGCTACGGAAGAAACAGCCCGAGAGGCACGTTGCCTGATTATTGATTGTTATGGCTTACTGTCGTCAATCTACAGATACGGTGAGGTAGCCTATGTGGGAGGCGGCTTTGGTGTAGGTATACATAATGTGTTGGAAGCTGCAGTTTGGGGTGTGCCGGTTTTATTCGGCCCAAACAATAAGAGATTCCAAGAGGCCCAAGCTTTACTGCAGTGTGGCGGTGGTCTGGAAGTGACGGGTTGGGAAAGCCTGAAATCGCATTTGGATACTCTATTAGAAAATAAAGAGATACTGCAAAAAGCAGGCGAATCGTCCGGACATTATGTGAACGGAAATGCAGGAGCTGCAGATATCATAATGAAGGCTGTGTTTGGATAAACACAGCCTTCATCGTTTTTTTATTCCTTGTACCAGCTGGCGTACATGCTGTAATTGCGTGCAATCTTCTGGTTCAGTTCCTTGCTTTGCTCTGGATCTACTTTCTTGATGAATTTGGCTGGACAGCCACCCCAAAGCTCGCCGGCAGGAATCTGTGTGCGGCTCAGCACTACAGAACCTGCAGCAACAATTGAACCTTCGCCTACGACTGCGTCGTCCATTACCACTGCTCCCATACCGACCAGAGCGCCATCGTGAATCTTTGCACCATGGATGGTGACATTGTGGCCGACCGAAACATCATTACCGATTTCGATGGTAGATTTCTGATATAAGGTGTGCAGCACACTACCGTCCTGGATATTTACATTGTTGCCAATGCGGATGCTGTTGACATCGCCACGCAGCACGGCATTGAACCAGATACTACAATCGTCTCCCATTTTGACATCACCTACAACAGTAGCGTTGTCGGCCAGAAAGACCCTTTCTCCAATTTCGGGAGTAAAGCCCCGAACACTTTTTATTAAAGCCATATATGATAAAATTAAAATTTTATGACAACGGACAACAGACAACAGTCAACGGACAGCCATGCGGCATTGAGGGCGCCTTTGCTCCGCTTGGCTCACGGCTCATGGCTCAATGCTCACAGCTCGTTTTTTTCAAATGCTTTTTGTAGCCTCTTTCAACCATTCTGTTACCTCTGCTGACAGATAGGGAAGTAAGGTTTCGTATACATGTTTGTGGTATTGATTCAGCCAATCCTTCTCTGCGGGGGTAAGCAGTGACAACTCTATCGGAGCGGTGTCGATAGGGCACAAGGTCAAGTGCTCGAACTGAAGGAAACGTCCGAACTCAGTTTCCATGAATGGAACGACCAGTAATGTGTCTTCTGTACGGATGCCGTATTTGCCTTCGATGTAGAGACCCGGCTCATCGGTGACTGTCATGCCTGCACGCAGAGCCGCAGGCATATGGTTCATTCGAATCTGGTGAGGACCTTCGTGGCAGCACAGATGAGAACCCACACCATGGCCTGTGCCGTGGAAATAATTCTTGCCCTCACTCCAAATGGCCTGTCGGGCTAGGATGTCTAACTGAGTACCACATGTGCCCTCCGGAAATTTTGCCAGTCCTAATTGAATAAAACCCTTGAGAATCAATGTGTAATCACGTTTCATCTCATCGGTGACAGGCCCTAAGGCTATAGTCCTGGTGATGTCGGTAGTTCCTTCCGGGTATTGTCCTCCTGAATCTAACAACAATAACCCTTCCGGTAGTACTGGTATGTCACTTTCTGGAGTCGGTTCATAGTGAACGATAGCTCCATGTGCCTGATATCCCGCTATTGTATCAAAGCTAACACCCTGATAATCAGAATATTCGCTTCTAAATTTGTCTAATTTGTCTGCAATGCTGCATTCTGTCTGTCCTCCAGCTTGTACAGCAGGTATTAGCCAATGCAGGAATTTTACCATGGCAATGCCATCGTGCAGCATGGCCTGGCGGAATCCTCCAATCTCAGCTTCGTTTTTGATTGCCTTCATCAAAGATACAGGCGAGTCATCCTGGTAGATACGGCACTGTTCGCTGAGATGCTGGTATATGGCATGGTTAGTGCTGCCAGGTGCCAGCCAAAGAGAAGACAAACCGGCTATGTCCTCGAAAACTTGGGGATAATCGGCAAAGGTGAATCCCTGCTCTTGGAGACTATCGGCAATGGCTTGGGTAACCTTCTTTTTATTTATATATAAGGTGGCCTTATCCTGCTGGATGAGCAGGTAACTGACAAAGACCGGATTGCAGTGAATGTCGGAACCGCGAAGGTTGGTGGTCCATGCCACTTCGTCCAAAGCAGACAGTAAGATAGCTTCACAACCAATCTCCTCCAGTTTCAGACGGATATGGCTCAGTTTCTCGGATGTGGTACGTCCGGCATAGTACAATGGCTGTGGGTAAACCGGTAAATCTGGCAGAGCCGGACGATCGCCCCAAAGGGTGGTGAAAGGGTCTTCGGTTGATTCCAACACCAAATCAGGCGTTATTTCGAAGAGGAGATCCTCAAAACTCTGTTGGGCAAACATTTCACCACACAGGCCTACAACACTACCGGAAGGTAATACTTTTTTCAGCCACTCACCTTGGGTGGGAGTGCCTTCAACCCGTTCTTTCATCAACTCAAATCCGGTGCCTTCCAACTGCTGGCGTGCCTGGATAAAATAACGGGAGTCTGTCCAAAGGGCAGCCTGGCTTAAAGTTACTACGGCCGTTCCTGCTGATCCGGTGAATCCGCTTATCCATTTGCGGGCTTCCCAATATTCAGGTACATATTCACCGCAATGAGGGTCGGTGCTGGGAATGATGTAAGCAGACAGGTTCCGCTGTTTCATCCACAGACGTAATTGCTCTAGTCTATTTGGAATATTCATCGTTGAAAATTATAGGTTCTTCGTTACAAAGATACGAATTTTCTGCCAAGGTGTTATTTTTTCGAAATATTATTGTGCATTCTGTTTGATAATTCCGAAGGTTTTCGGTATCTTTGTCGACAAATATACTTTATACATAAAAAAACAATAGTTATGAAATTCTTAACAGACGAAAAACTTGTTATTGTTGGTGCTGGTGGTATGATCGGCTCAAACATGGTTCAGAGCGTTCTGATGCTCGGTCTTACTCCAAACATCTGCTTGTATGATATCTACGAGCCAGGTGTACACGGCGTTTATGATGAGATGTGCCATTGCGCTTTTCCAGGTGCAAATCTGACCTATACTGTAAATCCAGAGGAGGCTTTCACTGGTGCTAAGTATATCATTTCTTCAGGTGGTGCTCCTCGTAAGGAGGGTATGACCCGTGAGGATCTGCTGAAGGGTAACTGCCAGATTGCAGCTGACTTCGGTGAGAATATCAAGAAGTACTGTCCAGACGTAAAGCATGTTGTTGTTATCTTCAACCCAGCTGACGTTACTGCTTTGACCGCTCTGATTCACTCAGGTTTGAAGCCAAATCAGCTGACTTCTTTGGCAGCTCTGGATTCTACCCGTCTGCAGCAGCAGTTGGCACAGGAGTTCGGTGTACAGCAGGATAAGGTTACCGGCGCTTACACTTATGGTGGTCACGGTGAGCAGATGGCTGTATTCGCTTCTAAGGCTATGATTGATGGCAAGCCATTGTCAGAGTTGCCTATGACTCCTGAGCGTTGGGCAGAAATCAAGCATATGACCACCCAGGGTGGTTCAAACATCATCAAGTTGCGTGGCCGCAGCTCATTCCAGAGCCCAGCTTACCAGGCAGTTAAGATGATTGAGGGTGCTATGGGCGGCGAGCCTTTCACCTGGCCTGCAGGTTGCTATGTAAACTGCGACAAGTGTGGTTACAAGAACGTAATGATGGCTATGCCTACCGTTATCGATAAGGATGGTGTTCACTTCACCGCTCCTGAGGGTACCGAGGAGGAGATGGCAGCATTGACCGCTTCTTATGAGCACTTGCAGAAGATGCGCGACGAGATCATCAGCTTGGGTATCATTCCTGCTGTTGAGGAGTGGGGTAAGGATAATCCAAACCTGTAATTTCACGCTGAAATAGTCTGAAATTGAAATAGAAAAGGGCTGTGGCATATTGCTACAGCCCTTTTTGTGATAAAAACGGGCGAAAAGCTTTGCCGTTTCCAAAAGTCTGCGTAACTTTGCGCCGCAAATTGGGCTCTTTTGCCCAGAATAATATAATTCATTAATTAATAACTAATAACAAAATGATTGTAGTACCTGTAAAAGAGGGCGAGAACATTGAAAAGGCTCTGAAGAAGTTCAAGAGAAAGTTTGAGAAGACTGGTGTAGTAAAGGAATTGCGTGCACGTCAGCAGTTTGACAAGCCTTCTGTAAAGAACAGACTGAAGATGGAGCATGCCATCTATGTTCAGCAGTTGAAGCGTGTTGAGGAGTAATTAATTCCATTAGTAATTAATTTCCTACTTTCTTTGATTTATTGAATTAAATTCCTATATTTGCGTTGTAGCAGTTTTGAACAACGTATGTGGTTGGAGGATTTCTTGAGGTCGCTTGCTGCGGAGCGTAACTGTTCACCAAAGACGGTGCAGGCTTATGCCGATGACTTGAACCGGTTTGAGGCATACTTCAAGAGCGTGGATGAGGAAATAGATTGGAAGAGTGTGGATGCGGATGTTATCCGAAGTTGGATGATTCAACTGATGGATGACGGAGCAAAACCCACTTCGGTGAACCGAAGATTGAGTGCCATACGCTCTTTCTATACATTTCTGATGAAGCGAGAGCTGGTGAAAGTGAACCCTGCCACCAAGGTTAAAGGGCCTAAGGTTCCGAAAACCTTGCCGACATTCCTGAAGGAAACAGAAACGGAGCAGTTAATGTTACGTGACCGTTATCCCGAAGGGTTTGAAGGTGACAGAGATTATGCTATCATCTGTACGTTCTACGAAACGGGTATCCGTTTGGCAGAACTGACAGGCTTGAACCAGCAGGATGTTGATTTTCAGGTAGGAGTGCTGAAGGTGACCGGTAAACGGGACAAACAGAGGCTTATTCCTTTCGGTCCGAATATGAGAGCCGTTTGGGAGACCTACATGAAGTCAAGGACGGATCGGTTTGGAACGGATAATCCTGCGTTTTTCCTGAATATGAAAGGGGAACGGCTGGAGAGAAGCCGGATTGAAAAACTGGTTCATCAGTATCTTTCTGAAGTAACCACACAAAAGAAAAGAAGTCCGCATGTGCTGCGCCACACCTTTGCCACGCAAATGCTGAATCATGAAGGTGATTTGCAAGCCGTGAAGGAATTGTTAGGGCATAGCAGCATTGCCACAACGGAAATCTACACTCACACTACGTTTGAGGAACTGAAAAAGGTTTATAAAAAGGCCCATCCGCGGTCATAAAAACGTAAGAGTATGGAAGTTAAGATTAATTCAATTCATTTTGATGCGACAACAAAGTTGGAAGAGTACATTTCCAAGAAGGTTGCCAAGTTAGAGAAAGCAGGCGAAGAAATAAGAAAGGTAGAGGTGTCGCTGAAAGTCGTGAAACCTGAGACCGCTCTTAACAAGCATGCAAGCATCAGAGTGCATGCTGCCGGCGGTGAGATATTTGCAGAGAAGGTTTGCGATTCCTTTGAAGAGGCTGTAGATCAGTGTATGGATGCAGTGAATAAACAGTACTCTAAATATAAGGAAAAACAGAGAAATAAATAAAAAATCACGCAAAAATTTTTGCGTACAAAAATAAATGCTTAATTTTGCAGCCGTTTAGCGGGTTATAGCCCCTAAACGACTGTAAAATTGCCTCTTTAGCTCAGTTGGCCAGAGCACGTGATTTGTAATCTCGGGGTCGTTGGTTCGAATCCGACAAGAGGCTCAGGAATAAAAGGCTAATTCCTGAATGATTTTGGGCATATTCCAGAGCGGCCAAATGGGGCAGACTGTAAATCTGCTGTCTTTCGACTTCGGTGGTTCGAATCCATCTGTGCCCACGCGAGAATTCGCAAAAAAAGGTTTGCTGTTTTAGCTCAGTGGTAGAGCACTTCCTTGGTAAGGAAGAGGTCCCGAGTTCAACTCTCGGAAACAGCTCCATTCGAGAGTAGTGATTATTACACTAATAAATTATAAATAAGTAAAGCTATGGCAAAAGAAACATTCCAGCGTACCAAACCACATGTAAACATTGGTACCATCGGTCACGTAGACCACGGTAAGACTACCTTGACCGCTGCTATTACAACTGTATTGGCAAAGAAGGGTCTGTCAGAGGTTAAGTCTTTCGACCAGATTGATAACGCACCAGAGGAGAAGGAGCGTGGTATTACCATCAACACCGCACACGTTGAGTACGAAACAGAGAACCGTCACTATGCACACGTTGACTGTCCAGGACATGCCGACTATGTAAAGAACATGGTAACTGGTGCTGCTCAGATGGATGGTGCTATCATCGTAGTTGCTGCTACTGATGGTCCTATGCCTCAGACCCGTGAGCACATCCTGTTGGCTCGTCAGGTAAACGTTCCTCGCTTGGTTGTATTCTTGAACAAGTGCGATATGGTTGAGGACGAGGAGATGCTGGAGCTGGTTGAGATGGAAATGCGCGACCTGTTGGCTCAGTATGAGTTCGAAGAGGATACTCCATTCATCAAGGGTTCTGCTCTGGGTGGTTTGAATGGTGTTGCTGAATGGGAAGATAAGATCATGGAGCTGATGGCTGCTTGTGACAATTGGATCCAGGAGCCTCCACGTGCTACCGATAAGCCATTCTTGATGCCTGTTGAGGATGTATTCTCAATCACTGGTCGTGGTACTGTTGCTACTGGTCGTATCGAGACTGGTATTGTTCACGTAGGTGATGAAGTTCAGATCTTGGGTCTGGGTGAGGATAAGAAGTCAGTTATTACTGGTGTTGAGATGTTCCGTAAGATTCTGCCAGAAGGTCAGGCAGGTGATAACGTAGGTCTGTTGCTGCGTGGTATCGACAAGCAGGAGATTAAGCGTGGTATGGTTATTACTCACCCAGGAGTTATCAAGCCTCACAGAGGTTTCAAGGCTTCTATCTATGTATTGAAGAAGGAAGAGGGTGGCCGTCACACTGCATTCCGTACCAAGTATCGTCCTCAGTTCTATCTGCGTACTATGGACTGTACCGGTGAGATCTCTCTGCCAGAAGGTGTAGAGATGGTAATGCCAGGTGATAACGTTGAGATTACCGTAGAGTTGATCTACGCTGTAGCTCTGAACGTTGGTCTGCGTTTCGCTATCCGTGAGGGTGGTCGTACCGTAGGTTCTGGTCAGATTACCGAGATCTTCGATTAATTCGAAATCCAAAAAACAATTATAAAGGGATTCTTCCGCAAGGAAGAACCCTTTTTACGGGAATAGCTCAGTCGGTAGAGCACTGGTCTCCAAAACCAGGTGTCGGGAGTTCGAGCCTCTCTTCCCGTGCTAAATAAAAAGAGAATATGTTTAAGAAGATTGCAGATTATTGTAAGACATCTTACGATGAACTCGTACATAAAGTTTCATGGCCAACACGCTCAGAACTGACTAGCAGTGCAGTGGTTGTTTTATTTGCTTCCCTATTCATTGCACTGGTGGTGTTCGCTATGGATTCAGTATTCGATTTCGTAACAAAGATTGTTTACCCTAACTAATCTAGGACAATGGCTGAGATTGAAAAGAAATGGTACGTATTGCGTACTGTGAGCGGTAAGGAAGCTAAGGTGAAGGAGTATCTCGATGCCGAGATTAACAATGGTCTCCTTGGCGGATACGTGTCTCAGGTTTTGATTCCAACCGAGAAAGTTGTTCAGAATCGCAATGGTAAAAAGGTGATTAAGGAGAGAAATTATCTCCCTGGATATGTCTTGGTGGAAGCAGCTTTGGTTGGTGAGGTTGCACATGATTTACGAAACACTCCTAATGTGGCTGGTTTTTTAGGCGGTTTGGATAATCCTACTCCTGTACGTGCCTCTGAGGTGAACCGATTACTGGGTATTGTAGATGAGATGGCTATTCCTGCTGAAGAGGTTAAGGTTACTTACCTGGTAGGAGAGCCTGTGAAGGTTTCAGATGGCCCATTCAAGGGATTCGACGGCGTAATTGAGGAAATCAATGCTGACAAGAAGAAGTTGAAGGTCATGGTGAAGATATTCGGAAGGAAGACTCCTCTCGAATTGGGCTTTATGGAAGTGGAGAAGGTCTAATATATTTGTTACTATATTAAACTTTCTCGAGAATCATTAATATTATAAAATTGAAAGTAAAATGGCAAAAGAAGTTGCTGGATTAATCAAATTACAGATTAAAGGAGGCGCTGCAAATCCATCACCTCCCGTTGGACCTGCACTGGGTTCCAAGGGTATCAATATCATGGGTTTCTGCAAGGAATTCAATGCCAGAACTCAGGACAAGGCCGGTAAGATTCTGCCAGTAGTAATTACTTACTATACTGACAAGTCTTTTGATTTCATTGTTAAGACTCCTCCAGTTGCAATTCAGCTGATGGAGGCTGCTAAGATCAAGGGCGGATCTGCTGAGCCTAACCGTAAGAAGGTGGCTGAAATTACTTGGGATCAGGTTAAGCAAATTGCTACTGATAAGATGCCTGATTTGAACTGCTTTACCGTTGAGTCTGCCATGAAGATGGTAGCTGGTACTGCAAGAAGTATGGGTATTACTGTCAAAGGGGATTTTCCCGCATAACTTATAATCTTCAATTCAAATGAGTAAGTTGACAAAAAATCAAAAGGCGACTGCAGGATTGGTTGAAGCAGGTAAGGCGTACACTTTGAAGGAGGCTGCTGAGCTGGTAAAGAAGATTACCTTCACCAAGTTCGATGCTTCTCTGGACATTGATGTTCGTTTGGGCGTAGATCCTCGTAAGGCAAACCAGATGGTTAGAGGTGTTGTATCACTGCCTAACGGTACTGGTAAGGTAGTAAGAGTGTTGTGCCTTTGTACTCCAGATGCTGAAGCTGCTGCTAAGGAAGCAGGTGCAGATTATGTTGGTCTTGACGAGTATATCGAGAAGATCAAGGGTGGTTGGACTGATGTAGACGTTATCATCACCATGCCATCTATCATGGGTAAGATTGGTGCTTTAGGTCGTATCCTGGGTCCTCGTGGCTTGATGCCTAATCCAAAGAGCGGTACCGTTACTATGGATGTAGCTAAGGCTGTTAGAGAGGTTAAGCAGGGTAAGATTGACTTCAAGGTAGATAAGACTGGTATTGTACATACTTCAATTGGTAAGGTTTCATTTGCACCTGAGGCAATTTGCCAGAATGCAAAGGCCTTCATGGATACCATTCAGAAACTGAAGCCATCTTCAGCTAAGGGTACCTACGTGAAGAGTGTTTATCTTTCTAGTACAATGAGCAAGGGTGTCAAGGTTGATCCTAAGTCAATCGATGAGATCTAATTAATGGAGGAATCAATGTATGAAAAAGGAAGATAAAGTATCAGTTATTGCATCAGTTACCGAAACCATCAAGGAGTACGGTCACTTCTACCTGGTAGATGTTACCGGTATGGATTCTGCTGCTACCAGCGCTATGCGTCGCAAGTGCTTTGGTCAGGAGATCAAGATGGTAGTTGTAAAGAACACTATGATGCACAAGACTCTGGAGCAGATGGAAGGTGATTTCGAGCCTTTGTATGCTTGCTTGAAGGGTACTACCGCAGTATTGTTCTCAAAGGTAGCTAATGCTCCTGCAAAGTTGTTGAAGGAGATCCAGAAGGATGGTTTCCCTGGATTGAAGGGTGCATATGCAGAGGAAGGTTGCTATGTTGGCGCAGACCAGTTGGATGCTCTGGTAGCAATCAAGAGCAAGGACGAAGTTATCGCCGATATCGTTGCTCTGTTGCAGTCTCCTGCAAAGAATGTACTGTCTGCATTGCAGTCAGGTGGCAACACTATTCACGGTGTGCTTAAGACTTTGGGTGAAAGACCTGAATAATTCAAATTAACAATAAGTAAAAAACAAAATTAAAATTATACAATCATGGCAGATTTGAAAGCTATTGCTGAAGAGTTGGTAAACTTGACAGTAAAGGAAGTTAATGAGTTGGCAACCATCCTGAAGGATGAGTATGGTATTGAGCCTGCTGCTGCAGCTGTTGCTGTTGCTGCTGGTCCTGCTGCAGCTGCTCCTGCAGAGGCAGAGAAGACTGAGTTCGACGTAGTTCTGAAGTCAGCTGGTTCTGCAAAGTTGCAGGTAGTTAAGGCTGTTAAGGAGGCTTGCGGTCTGGGTCTGAAGGAGGCTAAGGACTTGGTAGACGGTGCTCCTAGCGTAGTTAAGGAGGCATTGCCAAAGGCTGAGGCTGAGAACCTGAAGAAGGCTCTGGAAGAGGCTGGTGCTGAGGTAGAGCTGAAGTAATACTTCACCAATAATAATTTAGGGTAAAGAATCTTCTTGATGAAGGTTCTTTACCTTTTTGCGTCTAAACATATATAGTTAATTATAAATGGCTTTGAATAAAGAAAACCAAAGAGTGAGCTTTGCATCCATTAAGGCTCCTATGGCTTATCCCGACTTTTTGGATGTACAGTTAAAGTCTTTTAGAGATTTCCTGCAACTGGATACTCCTCCTGAGGAGCGCCAGAATGATGGTCTTTATAAGGTCTTCGCAGAGAATTTCCCTATTGCTGATACTCGTAATAACTTTGTCCTGGAATTCCTGGACTATTATATTGATCCACCTCGCTACTCTATTCAGGAGTGTCTGGAGCGTGGTTTGACTTATAGTGTTCCATTGAAGGCAAAGCTGAAATTGTATTGTACTGACCCTGATCATGAGGATTTTGATATGGTGATTCAGGATGTATTCCTGGGACCTATTCCTTACATGACAGAGAATGGTACTTTTGTTATCAATGGTGCTGAGCGTGTAGTTGTATCACAGTTACACCGCTCTCCTGGCGTTTTCTTTGGATCAAGTGTCCATGCTAACGGCTCTCAGTTGTATTCTGCACGTATCATTCCTTTCAAAGGATCTTGGATTGAGTTTGCTACAGACATTAACAATGTAATGTATGCTTATATCGATCGTAAGAAGAAATTGCCTGTAACCACTCTGTTGCGTGCTATCGGATTCGAGAACGATAAGGATATTCTGGAAATCTTCAACCTGGCCGAGGAGGTTAAGGTGGAGAAGGATACACTGATGAAGTATGTAGGCCAGAAATTGGCAGCCCGTGTCCTGAAGAGTTGGACTGAAGACTTTGTAGACGAGGATACCGGTGAGGTTGTATCTATTGAACGTAATGAAGTAATTGTTGAGCGCGAGACCATCCTGGAGGAGCAGCACATTGATGAAATTATTGACAGTGGCATCGAAAATGTGTTGATTCATAAGGAGGCAGAGGGTGCCAGCGACTTCTCCATTATATTCAATACCTTGCAGAAGGATCCATCCAACTCTGAGAAGGAAGCTGTGCTGTATATCTATCGTCAGCTGCGTAATGCAGATCCTGCCGATGATGCCAGCGCACGTGAGGTTATCAATAACCTGTTCTTCTCTGAGAAACGATACGATTTGGGTGAGGTTGGCCGTTACCGCTTGAATAAGAAACTGAATCTTGAGACCTCTAATGATGTACGTGTACTGACTAAGGAGGATATTATCGAGATTATCAAATATTTGATTGAGTTGGTGAACTCAAAGGCTGTAGTGGACGATATTGACCACTTGAGCAACCGTCGCGTTCGTACAGTTGGTGAGCAGTTGGCTAACCAGTTTGCTGTAGGTCTGGCACGTATGAGCCGTACCATCCGCGAGCGTATGAATGTACGCGATAATGAGGTCTTCACTCCAACCGATCTGATTAATGCTAAGACAATCTCTAGCGTTATCAACTCTTTCTTTGGAACCAATGCATTGTCTCAGTTCATGGACCAGACTAATCCATTGGCTGAGGTTACTCATAAGCGTCGTCTGTCAGCCTTAGGTCCTGGCGGTTTGTCTCGTGAGCGTGCCGGTTTCGAGGTTCGAGATGTACACTATACTCATTATGGCCGTCTGTGTCCTATTGAGTCACCTGAAGGTCCAAACATCGGTTTGATCTCTTCTCTGTGTGTGTATGCAAAGATCAATGACCTGGGCTTTATTGAGACTCCATACCGTTTGGTATCCGATGCTAAGGTTGATCTGTCAGATGAAGGTATCAAGTACCTGACCGCAGAGGAAGAGGAAGGACTGATCATTGGTCAGGGAAATGCTCCATTGAACGATGATGGAACATTTATCCGCACCAAGGTTAAGTGCCGCCAGGATGCAGATTATCCTGTTGTCCCACCTTCAGAGGTGAACCTGATGGATGTGGCTCCTCAGCAGATTGCTTCTATTGCAGCGTCTCTGATTCCTTTCTTGGAGCACGATGATGCTCACCGTGCATTGATGG
>JAZQPA010000150.1:0-7872 GCA_045628125.1 Bacteroidaceae bacterium | reverse complement strand
TCGGCCATACCCTTCTCAAACTTTTCTCCCAACATGGAGTTCCATATCAGGAAATTGTTCAGTTCATGAAAATAGGCTTCCTCCTCAGCTTCGGTCAATGTTCCCTCATCGGCACGCTCCATCAGCTCCAGGAATATCGGGTTATTCTTGGCAAACCTTATATCGTCCTTAAGTTTTTCCATGTTACGAATCATATACAGCCATTGTTTTAAACCATTATCACAATTCTCTTCGCTTTGCACCTCGGGCAGTTCCAGAAAGAACATCCTCACCTGATCATAGAACACCCGCCCGTTATCCAGGTGGTCGCAGAACATCACATCCCTCATCAGCCGCGGATGACTGGAATCCAGGTGGAAGTTCATGATGAAAACACCGTACACTGGCTCCAGACGGTAGACATCGGTAAATTCCTTACCCTCATCCTTCATCTGCCTTCGTCTCTTCTTGGTCTTGGCATTCAGCTGCTTGTCTATCTGCCGGGACATGTAGTAGATGGCACGGTCTTTGAAATAAGGATGCTTCTCGTACTGCATCTCCACCACGAAGAACTCTCCCTTGTCGGTGGTGCAACTCAAATCATAGATCACTTTTTTGCCATCCAAATGCGGAGGCAGTGTTTCCGTGGGATTGTAAATCACGTCGGTGATCTTGTCCTCACGGCCCAAAAGGTTATTCAGGAAATCTATCATGAACACCTTTTCACTGAAAATATGCTTGAAACCGGTATCGGTTTTCAAATTCAGGGGCTTTCGGCCTCTCTGAACTCCATCCATATTTGTCTTCGATGGAGTAGCGGAACTCTGTGGCAAGCTGCTCTTCTGAGCCTTCTTGCCTTGATGCTTGATATAAGCCATACGTTCTGCTGCAAATGTAGCGGAAATTCGCGACCAAACAAAATTTTGATGAGAAAATGTTGGAAAGCTCTACAAGAACTCGGTAGAATGTGGCTTAGGGTGCATGCTACATTAACATGGCACCCACTATCTGTCCCTGACATACTAAATCACTAAGGCGTACCATCACTGGCACGCCTTAGCTTTCTCTCTCTTTATGAACAATCTGCGAACAAAATCGCTTATAGAGACATCGGGGACAGGCCGTGACACATTTCACGTGTCACCTGACCAACCCCCGATGTCATCAATGCCACGAAGTCGTTACTTCTTCACCGTGAGAACCAAGATTTGAGTCTTGTCCGCAGCGTTGTATTTTTTCTGCAGTTCCTCAAACTTCTCGCCATGATCGTATACGGCAATCTGTTCTATGGATTCGGTATCCATAATCTTTACCTGTGCAGAGTCGTACGAGATGATCTCTCCATTGCATATCACAAGGATGCTGACGGCACTCACCTCTTTTTCACCCATCTCTTCGGTTTCGGCAGGTGCCTCTGTCACTTCCTGCTGTGCTTTCTCCTGATTTCCGCATGCTGCCAGACTCAGGGCTGCAGCTACAAATAAATAACTGTATTTCATTTTTATTAATTTATTGCTTCATTGCAGAATAAACCAGCGTAAGGGTTTTATCGCAATGATATAATTCACTTTTTATGCCAGTTTTTGCAAAGATATGACAGGGAGATGAATCTGACAAGCAATAATTGTCTGTTAACATTTGTTTATTTTTCATGAATTTGTTTTACCTTTAAAAGGTTTATTATACATTTGTAAGACCAAACAAGGCGGATAATAGGCTTTGCGAAGAAAATGCCATTTCCGCTTTGCTTAAAAGTTGAATAACATACTAAAAAAATATAAGCTATAAGAAAAAAACTGAAGATATAAAGACGATATAGCGTAAGCGTTCGCAACGGTGTTATTACCACTCTGAAACGACCAAATTAAGATAATATGCACATTAGCAGCGCAAGGCGACGCTCATGCCAGTAGTCTGTAACTACCGGTGTGAGCATCTCTTGTTTCTAAGCATGTGCATAAAGAGTACTTGGTCGTACTCAGAGTGGTTATGCAGAAATAAGTGGCTCACACTTTTTCTGAAACAATAAGAATACTAAAATAACACCGTAATTCACATGAAAGAAAATGACTTGAACCTAAATGCCCCTGACAACGAGAACCAATGGGACGACCTGCTGCATAACGACAGCCAGGACCAGGACCATAAACTGGGTAGGGCATCGGAACACGGCTACGGGGTGTATGTGCAGGGCAACTACTACCAGGGCGACCACATGAGAAACCAGAACATATATCACAACCGGAAAGAACCCGACGAGGTGGATCCGCGCGATGCGTGCCGTTGGGTGACACTGAACCTGATACGGCAGGAAATTATCTGCTACAAGCAGGACTTTGTATATATCTACAAACTGGACCTGGAAATGAACGCTATGGGCATGGACAGCTGGTCGCGCATGGTCAAGTTTGTCAAGACATTTGCCTCACTGCCCGATAAAATTGCACCTACGGATGCCACCATCAAGAAGGTAAACCTGGGTAACCTGGTTTTCCCAAAGTGGGAAACTGATGGTTTGGATACGGGAACCCTATCGCATCGCCGCACAGTGGCGATGGCTTATATAAAAGGCATGGCCAAATATGGCTACATCCATCCTTATCTGAATACACTTACAGACTCTTCTGTTCCCACAAAATAACAATTTTTAGGTACCAACCGGGTACCAGTAGGGTACTACTCGGGTACCAGTAGGTACTATTTCGGTAACCTCTGCAATCTTTTCTTGCAGAGGTTTTTCTTTCTCCCTATCTTCGCAGTAGATAAATGGCCATTATCTATTTATTTATAAACAATTAATAGTATAATTATGGAACAGATGCTATGGGTGAAGCACGTGGGTGCACTCATTGAACAGGAGAGTAAGAAACAGCCGGGAACCAAGTTCTTCAAACGACAGGTGGTGTTGTATAAGAATGTGTCGCGCATGGGCGAGAACGGCACCTACCTGAAGGAACAGGACTATGTGGTAGATCTGACAGGCCGCAGTGCCGAGGGCTTTACAGTGGAAACCGGCACGCTCATTGCCGCCAACCTGGGCTTTACCATCGCGGAATACCAGGGGCGTTTTATCCAGAATATCACACTGGACCGTTACACCGTAATTGCCGATTAACCTTTACTGCCAACAGTCATGAAGTGGTTCAAGCACGAAGCCATGGCTTCCTATTCCGACGACCTGCTCCTCATCCGTGAGGAGTTGGGGTTCGCCGGACTGGGGGTGTACTGGCAGATTATGGAGATGCTGAGCTTGCGTAACGGACGCTGCCCCATGCAGCAGGTGCTGCTGCTGAAATGCAGGGCTTTCCCGGAAAGGAAAATCAGGCGTGTCATAGAACTGGCTACCGGATTGGTGGTAGATCAGGGTGGATTTGTATGCATGGCAAAGGACAAGCAAGAAACGAGCAAAGTATTTTGCTCGGACGTTGCTCCGTCAGATTTGGCCGAGCAAAACGCCCCAACGCGCACGCGTATAGAAGAGAATAGAATAGAGATAGATAGAGAAAAAGAAGAAGCAGAAGAAGAAAAGTCTGATGCTGATGCTGATTTTCCGAATAAAGAGCCACAGACTGCAGTCAGCAGTCAGATAGACCGGGCGAGGCAGTGGTTGCTGGACGAGCGCAACCGGGTGTGGCGTGAGCCCATGATGATGCGGTCGGGCTATAGCGTTCTGCTGGACCGGCACTGGCCGCAGGCGGTGGAGTATTTCATCAGTCACCTGCTGGCTCAGGACAAACTGGGCGATATGGGGAATGAGCATGATACCCGTCAGTATTTCTCCAACTTCAGCAAGATGAGTGTGGCATCGGGCCGGGGACTGATGGAGCATCTGTCGGCCCTGGATCAGCAGCAGGGTATGATGCCGGATGCCCAAACAGCAGGACCACCGCTTCCTGAGGGGGCTCCTCCGCGGCCCTCACCCACTGCGGTGTGGAACTATGCCACGGATTCATGGACTGAGCTAAGGACTTGACAATTGACAATTAACATGGAAAAAACAGAAACAGAAGACCGTATCAGGGACTGGGAAAAAGTTGGCCTGAAAGTCGACACTTCGCCGGATGCACCGGCCCAGCAGACCTGTACGTGCCCGGAATGCTCGGCATCGCGCAGGAACCACAGACACCAGAAGTGTGTGACGGTGAATGTGGAGAAGGGCCTGTGGAAGTGCATGCACTGCAATGCCTCGGGCTATGTTCCCTCGCTCAAGGAGATTAAGGAACGCTCGGAAAAGGAGAAACGCATGGAGCGCATGCGTGACATGCCGCCGGAGCAGCGCAAATATACCCGTCCGGAATGGGAGGCATCGTTCCTGATCGGCAATGTGGCGCTGGGTTATCAGAAGGACAGTGAGGGGGATGATTCTGCGGAACAGAACCCGAAACCGGCACTGGATGACAGACAGCGTGCCATGCTGGACTATCTGACTGAAAAGCGCGGACTGAGCATAGAGGTGATGAACCGTGCACGCATAACCCTGCCCTGGACGGAGCGTAAGGAGATAGATCCGTCACTGGGCAAGGACAGCGAGGGTAAGCCCAAAAAGGTCAAGCGGATGCACTGCACCGTGGCGTTCAACTATTGGGACCGTGGCGTGCTGGTGAACCGGAAAATCCGCTTCATGGACAAGCAGTTCATGCTGCACAAGGGGGCCGAGCTGATTCCCTATAACATCGATGCCATACTCCGGAAGGAGGTGTGTTACATTACCGAAGGGGAGTTCGATACGCTGGCGCTGATGCAGGCGGGACTGCCCGAGTCGGTATCGGTTCCTGCAGGTGGGGCCAATACCAACCTGACCTGGCTGGACCGTTTCGTGGAGACGCATTTCATGGACAAGAAGACCATCTACCTGGCTCTGGATGCCGACCCGGTGGGACTGAGCATGACACGCGAGCTGATCCGGCGCCTGGGCAGCAGCAAGTGCCGTGTGGTGCTGTGGGATGAGGGTTGCAAGGATGCCAACGAGGAATTGCTGAAGCACGGTGCAGAGGGTATTCTGAGGTGTGTGAAGAAGGCGGTGCAGGTGCCGCTCTACGGCATTCAGACCGCTCATACCCGTGAGGTGGAGCGCGGTCTGGACCACCTGTTCCAGTACGGTCTGGGGCACGGGTCGTCGGTGGGCATACCGGGACTGGACCCGCAAGTGTCGTTCGAAACGGGGCGTTTCATGGTGGTTACCGGACGGCCGGGCGACGGCAAGTCGGAATTTGTTGACGAGCTGGCTCTTCGCCTGTGCCTGCTTCATGAATGGCGTGTGGCCTACTTCTCGCCCGAGAATGTGCCCCTGAAATACCATCTGGCCAAACTGGTGAGCAAACTCACCGGGTATGAGTTCAGGCAGGGCGGCCGCATGACCCCATCTCTCTATGCTGCCTGTAAGGACTGGCTGGACCTGAACATCTGCCACATCATGCCTGGGGCTGAGGTGGACGGGATTGTAAGTATGGATGATGGCAAGCACAGCGAAGCCGAAATAGGATTATCGGTTGACGAGGTGCAGCAAGCTCTTCGTCCCGATGTGGGAGACCCCGAGGCCTTTACGTTGGATGAGGTGTTGGGAGTGGCCCGTGAGGCGGTGCAGCGCAGAGGCGTGCGTGTGTGCGTGTTCGATCCGCTGAACAGCATCCGGCGCGGCCCGGAGCAGGCTGGAATGAGCGACCTTCAGTGGTATCTGCATGTGTGCAATACCATGCTGGGCTTTGCCCACCGCAACGATGTGCTGGTCATTCTGGTGGCTCATCCGCGTAAAGTGGACCGCGACATGCTGGCAGGACGCAAGCGCAGGGTGGAGATGAACGACATTTCCGGTTCCAGCGATTTTGCCAACAAGTGTGATTTCTGCCTGTCGGTGGACAGGGACGATGACCTGCAGGTGGTAACGGTGTATGTGGATAAAGTGAAGTTCAAGCATCTGGGATCGCGCGGACAGACGTATTTGCATTACGATGTGCTGACGGGCCGTTATGTGCCCTGCACCCTACAGCGGCTGAGCGATCCTGATGCGGCTTACCTGCGCAGCCGGTCACTGCGCAACGGAGAGCAGCTCATCACCGTGAACGGCCAGACTTACCTGAAGACCGTGGATTGGCGGTATTTCAATATCCGCTGGATAGACGAGTCGGGCACCTCACAGCTGGGTAAGGTTATGAAGCAGTATGACCAGGCACAGGCGCACGATGGCCAGATGCCGATATTTGTGTAGATGCGGCACCTGATGTTTACATATTTGCAATTTCCGCCTTAATGTCATTGACAATATAGGTGTCTGACATTAGTTGATATCCGTATTTAGGGTCATGCAACTGATGTCCTACAGTGGATTTGTAGAAGATGAGCATGGCTCGCTTTGAGGAAATGTGGAGTTCCTCGGAGAGTTGCATGATGATGCGAGTTATCTTGCGGTATAGCTGATAATCTTTCATATTAAGGATGTTAAAGTTGTATGGATTCCTGGAATATCAGGTATTGGTCAATGATGAGTTGGTTGCTGATACAAACCTGATGCTTGAGTTCTTCTTTGACGAGTTTGCCTAGAGCCATTTCTGCAGGCATAGAGCCATCAACATAGGCATCAACAGTAGAGATAACACTATCGTTGGCTATTCCGCCTTCTATCCAATCAAGATCAGCCCAAGGCTGTTTGCCCTTACGACTGGCTGCAATGAAATCCAGCCAATCAATGTTGTATTCCGGAAACACCAGATGACGGAAATCGGTATCGTCAAGAAAACGCTCAAGGTCGAAGCGATAAATATTCAGTACAGCCTTGAGACCTTTCTTACGTCCGGCTTTGGTGTTCGCCCAGTTAACAGCTTGCTGCTTATCATTTGTAAGATAGAAGCCAGGGCCGAAATCAAGTTCAGGACGACCGACATGCGTGAGAGGCTCGCGTACTTCGGTCGTAGCACCATGATAGAGTATGTGATTGTCGTTACTAATCATGTTCGTAGTTGTAGAGAGTTTCGATGATGTCGTCAGCCACATAGTTGGCACTTTGGGTGTGTAGCGTGTCATAGAACTTAAACAGGCGTCCTTCAATGAGTCCTTGTTCCTCAAGTCGTCTGGTGAGTTCTGCAGGTGAGACGTTCAGCTTGTGTGCAGCCGTCTCAATGACAATGACGCAGAACTGTATCACATCGCTTTCGTGGGTTCGTGGTGTTCCTTCCATCTTTATAATTTATTCCAATTTTTGCAAAAATACGAAGAATCCCAATTTCGGGCAAGAAAATCTTTGATTTTACTCAAAGAGATTAATACTATATGACGATTTTGAAGGTTTCTTCTTTCACCCCTGCACCTCGATATCAAATTTCTCGCAGATATACCGCACTGCTTTGGGGGTGAGCAGGCGGTCTTTGGGCTGCACACCCAGCACCTTCAGCTGCTCCGCTTCTCCGGACAGCCACCTTGATAAGGTTCTCATACTCACACCGGCGCACTGGGCCAGTTCCTTTTTCAGCATTCTTTTCATACTTCTTCCTTATTTTATTTACCACAAAGATACAAATAATCTGTCAGATAATCAAATGATTATCAAGCCATATTGCGCCATTGCGAGCCATAACAGCTGCTAAATGGCATAGTAAGAATTATAGCGACAACGCCCTAAAATTCCATCGTATCTTCGCAGTATAAATCAGAAGAGAGCCTTCCTAGACAACACCGGCCGGGCGTCTGTAAGTCTTGATTCTGAAGACTTATAAGTCCTTCGCGGAAAGACTGCGCAGTCTTTCGGGACAAGACTTATAAGAGTGTTACAACAACCCATTATTAACCTTTAAAACAGGAAAAGTATGATCAATTACAGTATTGTGATGCGTGCGGTGAACAGCAACCTGCTGGAGATTAACGCGGCTAAGAGCCGAATTGCCAAGGCCAAGAAGGACGGTG
>JAZQPA010000149.1:0-3467 GCA_045628125.1 Bacteroidaceae bacterium | reverse complement strand
GGTTATCCATTGGCTTTCGTTGCTGCCAAGTTGGGTTTGGGCTACGGTTTGTTTGATTTGAAGAACTCGGTTACCAAGACCACCAGCGCATTCTTCGAGCCTGCTTTAGATTATGTGGTATGTAAGATTCCTCGTTGGGATTTGGGTAAGTTCCACGGTGTGGATCGTGAGTTGGGCAGTTCCATGAAGTCGGTAGGCGAGGTTATGGCCATCGGCCGCACTTTCGAGGAGTCTATCCAGAAAGGCTTGCGTATGATTGGTCAGGGCCTACACGGTTTTGTGGGCAACAAGGAACTGAACATCGATGATATTGAGGATGCTTTGCGCAAGCCAACCGACAAGCGCGTGCTGGTTATCGAGAAGGCATTCCGCATGGGATATACCATCGACCAGATTCATGACCTGACCAAGATTGACAAGTGGTTCCTGCAGAAACTGCACAATATCTATACCACCGAGCGTGCCCTGCACAAGAGCCGTTCCATCAATACACTGGATCATGACCTGCTGCGCAAGGCCAAGGTACAGGGTTTCACCGATTTCCAGATTGCCCGCTCATTGGGTATGGAGAAGGAGATGGACATCGAGAAGGCTCAGTTGCTGATCCGTACCATGCGTAAGACCTATGGTATTGTGCCAGTGGTGAAGCAGATTGATACTCTGGCTGCTGAATATCCTGCACACACCAATTATCTGTATCTGACTTACAGCGGTGTGAATCATGATGTTAAGTATGTAGGCGACAAGAAGAGTATTGTGGTGCTGGGCTCAGGTGCATACCGTATCGGTTCATCCGTAGAGTTTGACTGGTGCGGTGTTCAGGCCTTGCAGACCGTACGCGAGAACGGTTACCGCAGTGTGATGATCAACTATAACCCTGAGACCGTATCCACCGATTACGATATGTGCGACCGTCTGTACTTTGACGAGTTGACCTTTGAGCGTGTGATGGATATTCTGGAGCTGGAGAATCCTCACGGTGTGATTGTTTCTACCGGTGGTCAGATTCCGAACAACCTGGCCATGCGTCTGGATGAGCAGAAGGTACACCTGTTGGGTACCAGTGCCCAGAGCATTGACAATGCCGAGGATCGCGATAAGTTCTCAGCCATGCTGGATAGAATCGGTGTGGATCAGCCACGCTGGAGCGCCCTGACCAGTATGGAGGATGTGAATGCCTTCATCGAGGAGGTGGGTTTCCCTGTATTGGTTCGTCCATCGTACGTGCTTTCTGGTGCTGCCATGAACGTATGCTCTAACCAGGAGGAGCTGGAGCGCTTCCTGAAGTTGGCCGCTAATGTCAGCAAGAAGCATCCGGTGGTAATCAGCCAGTTTATCGAGCATGCCAAGGAGGTGGAGATGGATGCCGTGGCACAGAATGGCGAGATTATTGCCTATGCCATCAGCGAGCACATCGAGTATGCTGGTGTTCACAGTGGCGATGCAACCATTCAGTTCCCACCACAGAAACTGTATGTCGAGACCGTCCGCCGTATCAAGAAGATTTCCAAGCAGATTGCCAAGGCTTTGAAGATTAGCGGTCCATTCAATATTCAATATTTGGCTCGTGAGAATGATATTAAGGTAATTGAATGTAACTTGCGTGCATCCCGTTCCTTCCCATTCGTTAGTAAGGTTTTGAAAATTAATCTGATTGATTTGGCTACCAAGGTCATGTTAGGTTTGCCGGTTGAGAAACCAAAGAAGAACCTGTTCGACCTGGATTATGTAGGTATCAAGGCCAGCCAGTTCTCGTTCAACCGTCTGCAGAAATCCGACCCTGTGCTGGGTGTGGATATGGCATCTACCGGCGAGGTGGGTTGCTTGGGCGATGATGTGAACTGCGCCATCCTGAAGAGTATGCTGTCTGTAGGTCAGCGCATTCCGGAGAAGAGCGTACTGCTCAGCACTGGTACAGCCAAGCAGAAGGCCAGCATGCTGAATGCTGCACGTCTGCTGGTCAGCAAGGGCTACAAGCTGTATGCTACCGGTGGTACCAGCAAGTTCCTGACCGATAACGAGGTGGAGAACACCATGGTATACTGGCCAAGCGAGGAAGGCATGCAGCCACAGGCTCTGGATATGCTGCACAACCATGAGATAGATATGGTAGTGAATATTCCTAAGAACCTGACAGCAGGCGAGTTGACCAACGGTTATAAGATACGCCGTGCCGCTATCGACCTGAATATTCCATTGATTACCAATGCCCGTCTGGCCACCGCATTCATCAATGCGTTCTGCTCAATGACTTTGGACGACATAGCCATCAAGAGCTGGCGTGAATACGGTCTGACCGAAGAATAATCCTTCATGATTAGAATCCTTAAATTAGCTATACCCACTATCATCAGCACCCTGACAGTTCCCTTATTGGGACTGTTGGATGTGGTGATAGTGGGTCATCTTTCAGATCCCAGCTATATCGGTGCCATAGCCGTGGGCGGAATGATGTTCAGTCTGCTGTATTGGGGATTCGGTTTCCTTCGCATGGGCACCGGAGGCCTTACCGCACAGGCTTTTGGCCGTGGCGATAAGCGCGACATCCGGTTGCAGCTCATCCGTCCGCTGCTCATAGCCGTTGCCGTTTCGGCCGTTATCCTGCTGTTGCAGCGCCCGCTGGAGCAACTCATCATGATACTGATAGGCGAGAATGAACCCGCTGTAAGCCATTGGGCATCCGTATATTTCCGCATCTGTGTGTGGGGAGCACCCGCCACCTTGGCGCTTTATGCCCTGAACGGATGGTTTGTAGGCCTTCAGCGTCCCAAGCTCACCATGTATGTAGCCCTGCTGCAGAACATTCTGAACATGCTGCTTAGTCTGCTGTTTGTGTACGGATTCGGCATGCAGGTAGAGGGAGTGGCCCTTGGCACCCTTTTGGCCCAGTGGATTGGCGTGATAGCCGCCCTGTTCTATGCCTGGCGAACCGGTATTTTCCAGTCGGGCGGTGAACCTATTCGGTTGTCCGATGTGACCGATAAACCCGCCATGCTGCAGTATTTTCAGGTCAATAAGCACATCTTCGGGCGCACACTCTGTCTGATAGCCGTCACTGTATCCTTCACTACCTTCGGAGCCCGTCAGGGCGGAACCATGCTGGCCGTCAACACCCTGATGATGCAGCTCTTCACCATTTTCTCCTATGTGATGGACGGATTTGCCTATGCCGGAGAATCCTTGGCCGGAGCCTATAAAGGAGCAAGGCAGTGGGATGAACTGGAGCTATGCGTTACCAAGCTGTTCCGTTGGGGGTGGATGATCATGCTTCTTTTCACCACTTTGTACGGTTTGGGAGGAATAAGTTTCCTGTCCCTGCTTACCAATCAGCAGGAGGTACTGCTGGCATCGCAGCCCTATATTCCATGGGCAGCCCTTATTCCACTGTGCGGATTTTCAGCGTTCATGTGGGATGGCATTTACATCGGCCTTACCGAAACCCGCCTGATGTTCATCACCATGTTTCT
>JAZQPA010000148.1:0-15842 GCA_045628125.1 Bacteroidaceae bacterium | reverse complement strand
CTGTAAATATATTTATGAAACTAGAGTTATTGATCAGCCATAGAATGTCTTTACTTATTTGCCAGATGCCTTCAATAAATGCCATCTGTGGTGGTGAGAGAGTGATTCTTGAAATTCGATAATAACAAGTAGTACCGGCGGGTACAATACTTTGCATCATAAATATGGAGTTTAATTGTAAACCTCCACTCCGCTGTGAAGCAGGGTGGAGGTTGATTATTGGGTGTGAGTATCTTCCTTTATGAAGTCTTTTTTATAGAACATATTAAATATAATGATAAGAATACTTGAATGGATGGAATTACTTGCGTAAATTTGCAACAGAAACATAAATGACTCGACTATGAAACATCTCACTTCATGCAACAACAATGTTGACGCGGAAAACCTGATGGCACGGCTTCAGGAAATGGGTATCGGGTGTGAATCCAGGGAAGAGGGTCTGAACAAGATTTACCTGGGTGGAACAGTACCGGTAGAGGTCCTGGTGGAGGATAACGAATTTGACAGGGCCGCAGAGATTTTGAAAAAGTACGAGAAGGAACAGAAGGATTTCCTGCCTTGGTGCCCCGAGTGCGGTTCCGACCAGATTACTGTGCGGAGAGTCAGCGAAAAGCATGGCCCTGTGGCTGAAATGCTGCTGATGTGTACCATCATTGTGCTGTGCATTACCGCATCGTTCATCAAAATCTGGTTCATCTCTGTCGCACTGGTCGGTGTGATAGGACTGTGGCGCTGGCAGCGTCCACGGAACAGGGATGTGTATACCTGCAGTAAGTGCGGACGTGAATTTACCCGATAACATATACGATTAAAATCCAATTAAAATACTTATTATGAAGAAGTTTTTATCTATCGTTGGCGTGATGCTGGCCTTTACCATGCTGTTCACCGCATGCAGCAGTTCCACGGATGATCCATTCGAGGACCTGTATAAGTACAAGAATACCTTATTTGCCGCTACATCGCTGTTTGGTGGCGATTTCCTGAAATTTGCGGATGTTAAGGCTATCTATACCGGCATGGACGGTACCACCAAGACCATTACCCCTAATGCCAAAGGTGAGATACTGATTGACGACAGAAGCGATAAGTTGCCCGTTGAGATTAAGGTGGTCTTCCAGGTAACCAAGAAGGCTGACTACGAGGAGATCAAGACCAGCAAGCCTAAATTTGACCTGTCAGTTTCCACTCCTGCATTCATTCCTGCCTTTCTGAATGCGAACAATGATGTGATTATATTAGGTAGTAGCATCAGCAGTCAGGTGATTGATAGAATGGGCGTAAGACCGGACGATGTGGACGCGTTCTTTGAGCAGGTGGAGAAATACGTGAATGTGACCTTTGCCGGTGAATTCGTAAAGAAGGGCGACCGCGCAGAATTCGTTAAGAAATAATTATATAAATAGAACATGAAAAGATGGTTATCCGCATTACTCCTGTGTGTGCTGTGCACGGGTGTTTATGCGCAGACTCTGCCTCAGAACATCAGTATGGAAGTGGCTGAGTTCGAGTATAAGAAGCCAAGTGTCATGAGACAGGCATTGGGCTTTCTGACTGCTGTACCTACCTCGAACGGTAACAGCAGTCTGAGTGTTCAGGATAAGTCCATGCAGCCCCAGATGCAGGAAGCGGTAGTACAGGGTGTGAGTGATCTGCCCTGGATCAGCATCAGCACTACCGGTGATGCCGATTACCTGTTGCGTGGTTTGTTTATAAATCTGGAGAAGACCAATGGCCATCAGGAGGCCGTATCGGTTCAGGCTCAGTGTGAGATCATTGACAAGCGCACCAACAAGCTGGTGGCTCATAAGCTGTTGAAATCGTACTCGGTAACCGTGGAATCCTCTCATGTGTCTACTGATGAGCACCGTGTATATGCTGCCAGCCACCTGAGAAAGGCCATCAGCCATTTCATTCTGGAGGCGCTACCTATCCAAGGCACCGTGCTGCAAAAGGGCGTGGAGCAGAAGAACGGTAAGATTAAGGACAACCAGTGCTATGTGGACATGGGTGACGGTCACGGACTGATTCGCGAAATGCGCGCGTATGTGCTGAAGAATGGCAAGTACATCGGTGAGCTGAAGCTGAAGGAATCGATGGGCGATGAGATGAGTGCCTGGAAGATTACCGACGGTTCAAACGATATTGCCAAAGCGCTGGAGAAAGGCGAGACACTGATTGTTACCTCGCAGCCTAAGAAGATTAAGGACATGTAAAACACCTCTCAACATACAATGAAGAAAATTCTGATTACCTTATTGGCCGCTCTGGCCGTTCTGCCTGTCATGGCACAGGATCTGCCCAAGGAAGTGGATGCCCCACAGGAGCAGTTGCTGGTTTACGAGAACCCTGTAGTTCCGGTTTATGTGGGTGATTTCATCTACGAGCCCCTGACCAAGGGACAGAAAACCGCTAATGTCATCACCGGTTTGCTGAACAGCGAGGTGAGCGTGGAGGACGAATCGATGGTATCGGGTGCCATGGAGGCACTGGTGGGCTGTCTGAGAGATGTGAACCGTTTCCAGATCTTCTCGGGTGAGCCATCGGCAGAGAACCTGGAAAAGGGTTGCCTGCAGCTGACCGGTAAAGTCATCTTCTGTAATGTCACCGAGCGACTGAATGACAAGGTGATGGATAAGGAGGCACGTATTGTGGCTTACATCACACTGACCAACCCTAAGACCAAGCAGGTGGTGGTGAACAAGCAGGTGGTGGGTGCTGCGTGGCTGAGTGTGTTCCACACTATGGCTGCCCTGCGCGATGCGGCGCTGAATAACCTGTGGGTGGATGCCGCCAGTGCACTGCGACGCGCTTATCCGCTGCGCGGACACATGCTGGAGAAGGGTTTTGAGAAAGGCAAGAAGCAGAAACTGAAGGAGTTCTATATCGACCTGGGCAGTCAGGACCGCCTGTTCAGAAATTCAACGGTGGATGTGTATACCGTAAAACGGATTGCCGGACGCATAGCCCGACAGTATATAGGAAGCGGACAGGTTCTGGACGTTCAGGGCGATGACATCAGCATCTGTAAGGTAACCCGGAACGGCGATCTGATTAAGAACGCCTGGGATAATGGAGCGGAGATAGCCGTCTGCGTATACTAAATAAAAAAGAAAGAGCGATAATTACTTATCGCTCTTTTCATTTAATGCTTTATCAATCATCTCTGAGGATGGGGTGAATACGTGTCCGAAAACACCCAGTGAGACGGTTTTTGATTCGCTCTTCTTAACGATCTTACCTACAGTCAGTACACCGTAACTGTCCACTTCCAGATACTTATCCAGCAATAAGCTGGCTGCTGGAGCTCCCACTGCTTTCTTAACGGCTTTCAAACCCTGTCCGATAGCACCGGCAATACCTGTGGTGCCTACCTTACTGTCTACCTTGTCATCAACATAGGTGTTTGCTGCGGCCATCAGGGCTGACTTATGTGCTGCCTTATCCGGGCATGTCAATGCGGCACCTGCACCGATCAGTAAAACTACCAATACTAATACAATTTTCTTCATTTCTTATCTTAATTTGGTTTATTTTATGCAAATGTCGGAAATAATGGGGATATAACAAAGAAATGGGGTAGATAATTCGTATCTTTGCACATGTTAGAAAAAATTACTTCTGACATTAATGATTTTTGAATGGAGCAAGTAAGCACTGGAGCAAAAAAACAGAGCCGCAACCGGGTTAAGGAACCTGAGCGGTTTAAAGTTATCATATTCAACGATGATTTCACCACGATGGATTTTGTGGTGATGATTCTGAAAACTGTATTTTTCAAGACGCAGCAAGAGGCGGAGGAGCTGATGCTGAAAGTCCACAAGAGCGGGCAGGCGATAGCCGGTATCTATTCCTACGATATCGCTCACTCGAAAGTGGAGAAGGCCACACGCATGGCCCGTGAAGAGAATTTTCCGTTACGTTTAACCGTTACTCCCGAATAATTATGGATCAGAGCAGATTTGTAGTAACCGCTTTCGGTCAGGCTTTTGATCTGGCAACCAACCTGAGACAGGAATTTGTAACGCCTGAGCATATTCTGTACGCCATTATGCAGCAGGTGCCTTTTGTAGAGGCGGCTAAGACCATAGGACAAAACACTGAGCCGTTTCTGCGTGAGCTGGCCATGCATATCGATGCGCAGGAAGTGATTCCTGAGGGTATGGACGCGAATCCGTCGCCATCCCTCCAGCTTCAGCAGGTTTTTGCCATGGCGGAGAGTATGATGCATAATGCGCAAGTGGCCAAGATGGAATGTCCGCATCTGATTACCAGCATGATGCAACTGGAACATTCCCTGGCTTCGGATATTCTGAAAACGCATTTCGCCAACGATAAGAACCGTGAGTTTATGCCGAACCTGATTACCTCGTATGCCTTTTTCGAGAACAGCGACCTGGATCCTGATCAGGAGGGCGAGGAGGAGGATGCCTGGCATCAGCTGGTGTCCGACCTGAGTAAGTCGGGCCAGTATGAGGTGTATGAGCGCGATGAGGAGATAGACCGTATCGTTCAGGTACTGAACCGTAAAAAGAAGAATAACCCGCTGCTGCTGGGTGAACCGGGCGTGGGAAAGACGGTCATTATCAAGGCTTTGTGTTTCTACCTGCTGAACGAGAAGAAGGTGGGTGATCTGGTGGGATGCAACCTGTATGAGGTGGATATGGCTACCATCATGGCCTCGGCGCAGTTCCGTGGTGATTTGGAGCGCCGCCTGAAAAGCATTCTGGAAGGGGCCAAGAATGAGGGTAACGTGATCCTGTTCTTTGATGATATCCACACGCTGGCCATTACCGATGGCGGCGAGGGATCGATGGATGCGGGCAGTATCATCAAACCGTATCTGGAGGATGGCTCCATCCGCTTTATCGGTGCCACCACCTATGAGGATTACAAACGGTATTTCTCACGGAACAAGGGACTGGTGCGCCGCTTCCAGGAGATTGACATAGCGGAGCCATCGGAGGAGAAGACCATCAGTATTGTGCGCCATCTGGCCAAGGATTACGAGAAATTCCATGGGGTGAAGTTCAAGAAAGCCATTCTGGATGAGCTGGTGCGACTGAGTTCACGCTACATCAACGACCGTTTCCTGCCGGATAAGGCCATTGACCTGATGGACGAGGTGGCTACATATTGTAAGATTCAATCGTGGGAAACCGGCAAGAATACCGTGACTACGGATATGCTGATGCATGTGCTGGGACGTATCTGTAAGATTGATGCGAATATTCTGAAAGAGGCGAACAACCAGGAGCTGAAAACCCTTCAGAAACGCATACTGAGCCAGATTTACGGTCAGGATAAGGCTGTGAATCAGTTGGTGGAGTCGGTGATGATGGCCAAGGCGGGACTGTCGGATGAGGAGAAGCCGATGGCAAGTCTGCTGTTTGTGGGACCTACCGGAGTGGGTAAGACCGAGGTGGCTCGTGTGCTGGCCAAGGAACTGGGTATCAGTCTGGTACGTTTTGATATGAGTGAATATACCGAACGCCATACCGTGGCTAAACTGATCGGATCGCCTGCGGGTTATGTGGGTTATGACGATGGCGGACTGCTGACGGATGCCATACGCAAATCGCCCAACTGCGTGCTGCTGCTGGACGAGATTGAGAAGGCGCATCCGGATGTGTTCAACATTCTGCTACAGGTGATGGATTATGCCAAACTGACTGACAGCAAGGGTAATAAGGCGGATTTCCGCCACGTGATTCTGATCATGACCAGTAATGCGGGTGCGCAGTTTGCCAGCCAGGCATCGGTGGGTTTTGCCAGTCAGGTGACTGCCGGTGATGCCATGATGAAACAGGTGAAGAAGAGTTTCAAGCCGGAATTCATCAACCGCCTGAGCGGCACGCTGGTGTTCAACGACATGGATCGCACCATGGCATCGATGATTCTGGATAAGAAACTGCGACAGCTGCAGACTAAACTGACAGCCAAGAACGTGGAACTGAAACATACAGACGACGCTCGCAACTATCTGTTGGACAAGGGTTTCAGCAAGGAGTACGGTGCGCGTGAGATGGACCGCGTGGTGCAGCAGAACCTGAGCCGCCTGCTGATGCATGAGATTCTGTTCGGCAAACTGAAGAAGGGCGGAACAGCTGAAGTAAAACTGATTAACGGTGAACTGACCTTATGATATTCCAACTGAATGAGCAACTGATTTTCCCGGATCCGCACTTGGGTGAGGAAGACGGACTGCTGGCCATTGGCGGTGACTTGTCGCCTGAGCGCCTGTTATTGGCGTATGCCAACGGCATCTTTCCCTGGTATGCCTATGAGCATGGACAGATTCAGTGGTGGTGCCCGATGAAGCGGTTTGTGATTTTCCCCAGTGAGATTCACATCTCGCACTCGATGCGTACACTGCTGAACAGCGGTAAATACGAGGTGAGTTACAATGAGTGCTTTGACCGCGTGATTAAGCATTGCGGTGATTTGCGCAAGGATCAGGAGGGTGCATGGCTGGGTCCGGATATGACCGAGGCGTATACCCGGCTGCACCGTCTGGGACTGTGCCGCAGCGTGGAGGTATGGCACGGCGACAGACTGGTGGGCGGTCTTTACGGCGTGACTATCCGTAAATCGTTCATCGGCGAGAGCATGTTCTCACTGGAACCGAGTGCCAGCAAGGTGGCGCTCATCGCTCTGGCACAATGGATGGAGTCGTTTGACGGCGACATCATCGATTGCCAACTGGAGACGGCTCACCTGAAATCGATGGGCGGACGCTATATCGATTATGAGGAATACTTGAAATATATCAAAATAGAATAACCTGTAAAGATGAAACACACATTACGATTCACGACAATGGCCACCCTGATGGCCGTAGCCTCTGCCCTGCAGGCGCAGAATGTGCGGATGATCAGTACCACCAGCGACAGGCAGATGGATCTGGCTGAGTCAACACTCTCATTCTCATCGGTTAAAGGACAGAACGTCATTCAGTTGCTGCCCAATGAGACTTACCAGACCATGGACGGTTTTGGCGTGGCCATAACGGGTTCCACCTGTTATAATCTGATGCGCATGACTCCCGAGAGCCGCACGCGTTTCCTGGAAGAGACATTCAATCCCACATCGGGTTACGGTTTCAGTTACTGCCGTATCTCTATCGGTGCCAGCGACTTCTCACTGGATGAATATACCTGCTGCGATACGCCGGGCATTGAGAACTTTGGTCTGACCGATGAGGAGACCACTCTGGTTATTCCTATCCTGCAGCAGATTCTGAGCATCAATCCCAATCTGAAGATTATGGGTAGTCCGTGGACACCGCCAAGATGGATGAAGGTGAAGGACCTGCAGAGCCTGGAGCCTTGGAACGGATGGACCAGCGGTTCACTGAATCCGGCTCATTATCAGGATTATGCCACTTATTTCGTGAAATGGATTCAGGCCTTTCAGCAGGCGGGTATTCCTATTTACAGCGTGACCTGCCAGAATGAACCGCTGAACCGTGGTAACTCGGTATCGTGCTATATGCCTTGGGAGGAAGAGGCGGCATTTGTAAAAGTGCTGGGCCCCACCATCGAAAAGGCAGGACTGAAAACCAAGATTTTTGCATTTGACCACAACTATAATTACGATAACATTGATTCACAGAAGGATTATGTGGGTAAGATGTACCAGGATCCGGAGACTAAAAAGTATCTGGCGGGTGGTGCATTCCACAACTATGGCGGACAGAAGGACGAGCTGATTGCCGTTCATAACGCTACTCCCGGAAAGGATCTGGTATTTACTGAGACCAGTATCGGTACCTGGAACGACGGCCGCAACCTGCAGCGCCACCTGAATGAGGATATGGAGGAACTGGGCACCGGTACACTGAACCGCTGGTGTAAGGGTGTCATCGTATGGAACCTGATGCTGGATGAGGAGAAGGGACCTAACCGCCCTGGCGGTTGCCAGACCTGCTTCGGTGCCGTGGATATCAACATGGATTACACCAAGATTACCCGCAACAGTCATTACTATGTGATAGCGCATCTGAGCAGTGTTATCCAGCCTGATGCTGTTCGTGTGGGAACCAGCGGCTATACGCACGAGGGACTGACCTATTCGGCCTTTAAGAATCCTGACGGCACACTGGCTGTGGTACTGAACAATGCCAATACCGCTGCCATGGACCTGACTTTTGCGGACGGCAACCGTCAGTTCCAGTGTCATGTTCCGGCGCGTTCGGCTGTATCATTGAAATGGTAATTTAACAACACATAATAAGGTATATGAGAAAATTTATGTTAGCAGCCTCAATGGCTCTGCTTGCAACCGGTGCGGCAATGGCTCAGCCAAAGCCTACAACCTATTGTGAGCCATTGAGTTATTACATGCCTCAGGAGTGGAAGTACACCCTGAATGCAGCTATTCCAACCCCAGAACAGGAGTTGGGTTTCCAGGTAGGACAGCAGCATGTCATCTGGGAGCAGGTAGTGTATTACATGCAGAAACTGGCCAGTGTATCACCACGCATCAGCATCAAGGAGTACGGTCGCACTCACGAGAACCGTCCGATTATCAATGTGGTGATTACCAGTGAGAAGAACCAGAAGAATCTGGAGGAAATCCGTAAGGCTCACCAGCAGTTGGCCGATCCTAATGCCAATGTGGACGTGAAGAATCTGCCTGTGGTTTGCGAGATTATGGAATCCATTCACGGTAATGAGTCATCCGGCGTGAACAGCTCTCTGCCTTTGGCTTATTTCTTTGCTGCCGCTCAGGGTCAGGAGATTGAGGAACTGCTGGATAAGACCGTTATCTGCCTGGTTCCGGGACAGAATCCGGATGGTATTACCCGTTTCGCGTCTTGGGTAAACTCACACCGCAGTCTGCGTAATGTTATTGACCCTCAGAGTATTGAGTTCCGCGAGTACAGTCCAAGCAGCCGTGTAAACCACTACTGGCACGATTTGAACCGCGACTGGATTAACGTTACTCAGCCTGAGTTGAAGGCTATTCTGAAGATTTATCACGACTGGATGCCTAACACCGTAGATGACCACCACGAGAAGAGCACCAACCAGTTCTTCTTCCTGGAGCCTGCCGATCCTGTAGGTTATAATCCAATTATCCCACAGGAGAACCGCGATCTGACATTGCAGATCTCACAGTATAACATGAAGGCACTGGACCGTATCGGTACTTTGTACCTGTCAAAGGACGAGTTTGACAGCTGGTCATTGGGTACCGGTGATGTTTACAGCGATGTGTTGGGTTCTGTGGCTATGCTGTTTGAGCAGCCATCCAGCCGCGGCCATGTGCAGGATACCGACAACGGTGAGGTGACATTCCCATCTACCATACGCAACCAGAGCACCTGTGCATTCGGTACCATTCATGCGGCTTACGATATGCGTGAGAAACTGAACGAGTACATGCACCGTTTTGCCAAGGACCGCATGAACGAGGCTAAGAAACTGCCTCTGAAGGGTTGGGTTTTTGACGGCAACGGCAGTGAGGCGGTATCTTTCCACTTCATCGAGATGCTGCGCAGCCACAACCTGGAAGTACGCAAGTTGGCCAAGACCACCACAGTAAACGGTCATACCTACGATACCGCAAATTCTTATTTTGTACCTGCAGAGCAGAAGCACAGCATCCTGCTGCGCTCACTGTTCGACACCAATACCGAGTTCAAGGACAGTCTGTTCTACGACCTTTCGGTATGGAACATGCCAGAGGCATACGGTCTGAATTATGCGGAGCTGAAGTCCGTTGCCGGTTTAGGCGGAGATGTAATTGAAGCACCATCATTCCCTGAGGGACAGGTGATTAACGGCAAGAGCAATTACGCTTATCTGTTCGACAACAAGGAGTATTATGCACCACTGATGGTGAACCGTCTGCTGGAAGGCAATATCCGTGTCATGGTATCAGGCGAGGGCGGTAAGTCGGCTGCCGGTTACGGTTACGGTCCGGGTATGCTGATTGTTCCGGTAGCGGGACAGAAGGTCTCACAGGACTCTATCTATAACGCTATCAGCAAGTTGGCCAAGGAGACCGGTATCAATGTACGTTCAGTAAGCACCAGTCAGATGACCGACTATGACCTGGGACATCTATACAACAAGACAATTAAACAGCCAAAAGTGGGTATCCTGACCAATGGTTACGGAAGCACCGGCAGCATCTGGTTCCTGTTGAACTACCGTTTCCAGATGCAGCCTACACTGCTGGATGCCACCACCATTGCCCGCATGGACCTGACACGTTACAATGTGCTGATCATGGACAGCGCTCCATCTGGCGGCAAGGAAGTGGAGGAGAAGATTGCCGAGTGGGTTAAGGCCGGTGGTACTTTGATCTGCATGGGCCGTGCCTATACATTCACCAACCGTGCCAAACTGACTGATATTAAGGTGAAAACACTGGAGCGTCCTGACAGTGCTACCTATGTGGCATTTGACAAGCGTTCGGATGTGAACGATATGTACACCATTCCGGGTACCGACCTGAGAGTGACTGTGGATACCACTCATCCATTGGGTTGGGGTTATACCCAGAACAGCATGCCGGTGCTGAAGAACAGTACCCTGGTATTTGAAATGCCTAAGGAGGTGAACAAGTGCCCGGTATGGTACGACAAGCAGAATCCGCTGATGAGCGGTTTCCTGCGTGCTAAGCATAAGGAATCGCTGAAGGGAATGCCTGAGGCTATCTGCAACAGAAGCGGTTCCGGAACGGTCATCAACTTTGCCGACGACCTGAACTTCCGAAGCTCATGGCTGGCAGGAACACGAATGTTCATGAATGCCATCTTCTTCGGTAACATGATCCGATAAGAACAGTAAACCCTGAGTCACTCGTACTCAGGGTTTATTTTTTTATCCTCTTCCTGCTGAATCATCTGTTCCTGATGCTGAAGGGCCGTCTGACGGATAGCGGCTCCATGCCCCGAAAGGGCAGCAAAAGGAGCAAACTGTCCGGCCCTGTTGCGCATGGGCATCTGCGGATGATTATGCGACACGTGATGGGGCAGGTTGATAATATCGTCGTAATTCTCTTCCATATTATAGATTTTCAAAATATCCGTTCCGTTTTCTCACAAATTCTATCATCTGACTGAAGATGTAGTTGTTGGACAGCAAGGGCGCATTGCCCACCATGATGAGATGCTCCTCGGCGCGCGTCATGGCTACGTTCAACTTTCGGTCGATGATGCTGCCGTCCCAATCCATAAACACATTGTCGGTCAGGAACTTGAGCTGATGGTATTCCTGAATGGTGAATCCATAGATGATATAGCGGCGCTGACTACCCTGGTAACGCTCCACCGTATCGATGGTGATATCGTGCAGTTCCGGAATGCCCATGCGGTCGATAATGTTCCTGACTGTAGCAATCTGATTACGGTAAGGCACAATCACACCCACGGTCTCCCCGGTGCGGAAATTATCCTTCTCCATCTCATAAATACGCTTTACCATATCGGCAATGAGACGGGCCTCATTGACATTCACCTTATTGGATATGGCATTATCCGGTGCATCCACAAGGATGAAAGCGATTCTTCGGGTAGCGAGCAGATTCATCAATGCATCATCGGAAGAACCATCCTCGGGCAAATCCACCGACTGATGGGGCAGAGGCACAGGCTCCAGTTGCCCGTTATAGAACATCTGATTAGAGAACTGGGCAATATCGGGATGCATTCGTCCCTGTTTGCGGAGCATGAACACCACATCGGGGCAGTTGCGGTACTTTTTCAGCAAGCGCTCGAAAAGTGATAACCGGCAGTTGGTCAGGAAGATACGGTCCAGTTGCAGATCCTTTACTGCAGACACAGAGGGCTGCTGCTGCACCACGGCAGGCAACTGCTTATGGTCGCCAATCATCACTATCCGGCCTACGGAAGGCTTTCCATCGGTTTGTGCGCAGAGAATACCCATCAGATGGGGCTCCAGAATCTGCGAGGCTTCATCGATAATGGCCAGGCTGAATGTCTTGAGGTTGAACAGCGACAGGTGGGAACTCATGCTGCTGGTGGTGGAAACCATTACCCGGGCGCCCAGAATGATCTGTTTGAGTTCCATGACATTACGGCAGCGGCGGGAGATATTTCCAAGCAATTTGTCCCGATATTCCGGTGAACAGGTATGCTCACCGCCGATGCGGATGAAATCAATGCCCTCCTGAACCAGTTTGCTGCACATCTCATCCACCGCACGGTTGGTATACGAAAGCATCAGAACGGTGCTTCCGGGTTCCGTCAGTTCTTCCTTTAAGGTATTCAGCAAACCGAACGATGTCTTTCCGGTACCCGGAGGACCGATAATCAGGAAAAGGTCGCGGGCCTGTTTGGTGCGGGCCACCAGTTCATTGAACACACCGTATTCGCCATTGATGCACCGTGAGGCATCCACCTCCGGTTCCCGCTGCAGAAGCAGCAGGTCCTTGCGTTGCTGTGGCGCACTTAAAAAGGCATGCATACCGCGGTATAACGCGCCATAGGACGATTCCATGAAATCGTGCTCAATGGCCCATGGCTTGTCCTTATCACGCAGAAATACGTGAGCATCAGACTGTTTGGCATTCAGTACCAGCCTGATGACATCGGATGCGATATCCTCGATGACGCAACGGAACACCATGGTGGCGCGGGCATCGGGTTCCTGACCGTGCGCATAGGAATACAGAATAACGATATCGCCCTTGCGGAAATTGGACATGTCATTATTGGCTGTATCCGAGAATCCCAGAAGGATATGCTCCACATTTCCGGTGTGATGCTCATCGGGAGAGAGCAGGGTCAGTTTATCGTAGATATTACCGGCCTGGCGCTTATCCTGCAGCGAATCGTACCATTTGGATGCAAATCCGCTGTTCTCCTTGGTCTTGTTGCCCAGTTTAGACAGCATGTGCTCGTTGGCAATGAAGGACAGGAACCGGAAATAATACGCCTTTTCCAAATCCGAAGCACGGCGGATAGGAGCCAGCAACTCAGTCAGTTGCGGTTTCTGATAAGTATCCCAGAGATTATTCTGCGTCTGTTTCAGGTTCAGGGAGTCGGGGGTAAGCTGCTCCAGGAAACGGAACCCGTCAGGATGCGTATAGGTGCTTTCCCGCCATGCCACCTCATTGCGCACACGGATGGCACGGAACATCAGTTCCGGAGAGAAACCCAAGCCCAACAGGCTCTCATCGTACTTGGAATAGAGCAGAAAAGCATGCAGTTCCTGATTGTTCTGCTCGTAAATGGCACGGAAATTATAGCGTATCAGCATCATATACAGCAACATCTGCACATAATGCTCTTCCTTGTGACGGGGAATATGGAAATGATCGTAAGGAAACTCACCCTTACCTGATTTCTGCTCCAACAGCACCTTATAATCCAGTTGCAGGAAGTCCATACGTCCCTGCAGACCCAGCATCTCCGAGTAGAAAGAAGGTTCCAGCATACACTCCTTAGGATTATAACCGGGCACATTCTTAGGCAAATCACGGTCTATGGCACGGGCAATGTGCTGTTTCTGTTGCGCTGCATTACCGTGGAAATTGGCAGAAACCCCCGTGGTAAGCAGACTGATGGCATTGTTCTGCCAGAATTCCGTGGCACTATCCTTATAGGTATGTGTATCCGGCAGATGATGCACCTGCTCATCCAGCAGTTGTCCGGCAAAGTTACCCAAAAGAATATCCTCGGTGGTTTTTGAAGGAGACAACTTATTGATTAAGTGGACTAAACCCGATTCGGCGTAATTGGTGAAGCAACGCGCCACAGCCGAGATATCCACCAGATAATCCGGTTCAAAGATGATCAGTTCCGGATAGATGATGCCGTTTTTCTCACGCGGACGCACGATATTCAGCTGTGCCCAAGGATAAAACATCTCCTTCAGGTAAGTCCAGTCGTAATCATAAAAGCGGTTGCCATGAGCATAGCAGACCGAGACTTCCCGTCCATCCGGAAATTCATCGCTGGTGCCATACACAAACTCATCATCCCATCGCGAAATGATCAGTCGCAAGCACTCACAGGTCAGCGCACCCGATTTCTCCTCTTCCTCGGCGGCAGGAAAAACGGTTAAGAGTGGGGCAGGAATATCCGCATGATACAGTAAAGCGATAAATTCGCAAAGGTTGCGGGCATCGTACATGCACCACCGCTCCATTTCCTTTTCCGTCATCATCTCCCTGCGGCGCAGACGGGAACGGGTATCGTTAGTGTGACGAATCAGGTGACGCGGAGCATGATTCACTTTCAGCAGGTAATCCGTCTTGGCAAAACTACCTGCCAAATTCAACCCGCTCTCCTCGGTGAATTGCATCAGGCATTTCTGGAACACATTGTTCAACACCTGATACACCTTGGCATAATCAGGATCCCACAGCACTCGCATCACCTCATCGAAAAGCTGAGAGGCGGTTTCGGGCTCAAATATCACATTCTTAATGGGTTTCGTCATCACTTTATATTTCATTTATGCTTTATGTCCGCCAATCTGCTGATTGCGGTCCTTGGCGGTGGCACCTTCTTCAAAATTCAATCCCTTCAGGATGGCATTTTTACCAAACCGTTTCTTGATGTCCAGCAGTGCCTCCTGCATTCGTCTTTCCTTGGCCTGCTTTTTCTCTTTGGCCAGTTTCTCTTTCTGCAGGGCATCGTAATCGGTAAACAGATCGAGTTGCACTGGCGCAGCACTTTCCTCTTTGGCCTTTTCCTCATCCATCACATGATTGGTAACCAGATACATGCGCCGCACCAGCAAGTCCTTATCCACAATCTGATCATATAAGGCCACTGCCGCATCTATAATCTCACGCGTGGAAGAGGTATATCCGCTTAAGTTAATACTGCCATGCGCCGATTTGGGGACCTGGCGTCCATAATAATCGGTAGTAATATCACCCGTATAGGCCTTGGCACGCTCAGGATCGGTCAGATTCTCAATATCATAACCTACGGTAAGAATCAGCTGATTGCACACCATACGCTGACTGACCAGATGAAGAGCCGCTCCATCGGCCATTTCCTGAATAACCACACGGGCTTTCCGGAAATCGTAAGGACAAGTCAGCACCTGACCGCTGCTGAATGAATTGTTTTCCGGCCGGTATGCCTTAATCTCGTCAATGGTGCACGGTTCCCAACCCCAGGCATGGTCAATGAGCAATTCGGCATTTACACCAAACAAGCGGTAGAACAGTTCCTCGTTCTTGAGAGACTGTCGGGCAATCTTTCCCATGGTGTCAATGCCATAACGTGCTAATTTATCGGCAATTCCACGACCCACACGCCAGAAACTGGTGAGTGGTTTGTGGTTCCACAACTGGCGCCGGTAGGACATCTCATCCAGTTCCGCGATACGCACGCCGTCTTTATCGGCAGGTATGTGTTTGGCCACAATATCCATGGCTATCTTAGCCAGATACATGTTGGTTCCAATACCCGCAGTGGCAGTGATACCGGTCTGTTTCAGCACATCATGAATCATGGTCATGGCCAGCTCATGCGCGGTCATCTTATAGGATTTCAGGTAATCCGTCACATCCATAAACACCTCATCGATGGAATAGACATGAATGTCCTCTTCGGCTACATACTTCAGATAGATGTTATAGATGCGGGTACTGTACTCGATGTAAAATGCCATACGGGGAACGGCGGAGATATAATCCACTGCCAGTTCGGGATGACTTTTCAGCTCGGTATCGTTGCAGGATTTTCCGGTAAATGCATAATCGGGTGCTTTCCTGCGACGCTCGTAGTTCACGGAACGCACCTTTTGTACTACTTCAAATAAACGGGCACGACCGCCTATGCCATAGGATTTTAAAGAGGGCGAAACAGCCAGACAGATGGTCTTTTCGGTGCGACTGGCATC
>JAZQPA010000147.1:0-11463 GCA_045628125.1 Bacteroidaceae bacterium | reverse complement strand
AAAGATTAATAATAGATAGATTATGAAAAAGTTTGCTTTGTTTTTATGTGCATTGTTCATCAGCGTGGTGACTTTCGCAGGTGAGTTACAGACAGTTGTAATCAAGACCAGTATGCATTGCCAGGCTTGTACCGAACGCATTAAGAAGAACATCCGTTTTGAGAAGGGCGTTAAGGAAATCAAGACAGATTTGAAGGAAAAAACCGTAACCATCAAGTTTGATTCAGAGAAGAACACTCCAGAGAAACTGGTAGCGGCTATCGAGAAACTGGGTTACGAGGCTTCTGTAAAGAAGTAATCTGTACCCTACAATCCCACTCCTTCAGTCAAGAATGTCCTAAAGTGTAAGTGGGTAACATAGTTAATGTCCAGCCTTAGGGATTAGTAATCCTCAGGGCTGGACATTAGTAATCTTATGGGGCAGTCATTAGTTCAATAAGACCAATTCGCTGTTCTTCAAGGGCCGTTGGGAAACCTTCGGAGGTGTAGATTATCAGTTGAACAAGAAGGTGAAGCTGTCGCTCAATGTGGTTAACCTGCTGAATCAGAAGGGTGTGAGCGGTACCGAATTATATATATTGCTTCATGTCTTGTCCGACAACACCTGCATACAGTTCTATAAGATGTTTGGCCGGGCTGCGTTGTATTTTGGGTATCAGCACTTCCTCCACCTGGAAGAAGCCCACTTCTGATTGCATGTAAACCTCTATCTTTATAGGGCGATCAGTGCCTCGGTGTATCTTAACCTTCTCGATGGAGTTGGCTGAGTATTTATGAATATCGCCTTCTGATGGTTTCGAAGGAATCTCTAAGGTGATACGTGCCCTGCCTTTTGTCATGTCGCATCCGTCGGCAATAAGAATCAGGCCGGCTTCAATGGAGTGAATAGGGTTGGTAGCCATGTGACCAACTATCCCTTCCATAGCTACCGACTGGATTACTGTCCGGCGCTTTACATCGTTAGGTAATACTTTGGTCAGGATTTCCTTTATAATAGAATAGGTGATGATGCCTGAGTAGAGCTCATGCCCCTTTCGTGCTATGGTCATTCCCGCATCATGAAGCAGAGCAGCAGTCATAACGGCAGAAACACTATCGGCAAATGTGCCTGCCGATTCTTTCTCCAGACTTGTGGATATTCCCGCATCATGAAGGATGCGTAGCATCTTTAAAGCATTGTAGCAGACCATCTTCATGTGCACAGGACCATGATCGTTAAGGCCAAGTCTGCTTATGGAAACATTGTTGGCATAGTCATGGATGGCTTTTATCTCCTCATTACTCTGTAGGATATTCCACAGGCTCAACGGCAGATTGTCATTGTCAATCTGTTCATTAACGATGGTATTTACGATGCGGGATATTTTCTCTTCTACGTGTACCTCTTTGGGAGATCTTGTCTCGTCTGTTAATGATTCCATATTGTGTGGTTCAAGAATTCAATCTGCAAATATAGTCATAATATGCGTTGATGACAAGAAGAAACCTAAATTTTCCCGAAAAAGGCCAACCCTCCACTGGATTTATTGATTGATTATCAACTTAATAGAAAGATTTAGTGGAGGGTTGGCCTTTGGGCGATTTTTTGTTTTAGTACTTCACATTTTGCACTTGATATAGATTGTTGACACTTCATTTATAAAACGTGACAGGTGCCTGTCCCCCTGACACAAGCGAAATTCTTTCATAGTCTTTACTGGTTGATGATAGATGAAACATTGGCGGTCTTAACCGTACTGCCCTTGACGGCTACACCTTTTTTTACGGTTGCCTCAGGACAGAGTCTCTTCAGGTCATTTACACTTGAGCCCAGTCCGCTGCCCTCGTGGGTAGAGAAGGGTAGGATAGTCTTACCTTTCAGACCATTGTGATTCTTGATGAATGTATTCACACAGCGTGGGAAAGTTCCCCACCAGATGGGGTATCCCAGGTAAATGGTGCTGTAATTACTCAGGTCCACATCACCAACGTATGCCGGATAAGCATTGCGGTTGATTTCCTCCTGAGCCACTTCGGTACACTTCCTATAGTCAGTAGGATAGGCTTTTTCCGGTACAATCTCAAACACATCGCAGCCAGTGGCCGACTGGATTTTCTGTGCCAGGACCTTGGTATTTCCAATTGGCAGACTTACAATGCTTCCGTTCACGTAGTTGTTACCAGAGCGTGAGAAATAAACAACGATGCTTTTATTCATACTTGTTTTCTTATTAGCTGTCTGTGCCTGTGCGCTGAATGCAGTGAGCAGGCACAGAGCAGCGATTAGGGTGATTAATCTTTTCATAAAGAATTTACTTAACAGCAGTTATCTCTTGCCATACAAAGTGTGAGGTGCGGTCCTTGATGTACAGATGCTTCAGGGCTACCCGGTCTTCCAACAGTTGAATACGCTGTTCCATGGTTTGCTGTGCCATACTGCTCAAATTAACGGCAACAAGTGCCAATATTATTAATACTTTTTTCATCATTGTTTTAGTCTATTAGTTAGCCATGAATTATCTATTATTCTGCTAATTATTAGTCGGCTATCTTTACACAAATCATATGTGACTGGTCTCGCATCAGCAGATAGCCGTCGGCCAATGCCATAGGAGCCCAGTTCTGTGTTCCGAAGGTGGCTATAAATTCATCCGCTGACTTTTCCTTTTCGATAAGGAGCTCGGCTCTGCCCAGTTCCTGGTATTCGGTACCATTGGGCTGAATCAAGAACAATGTCTTGGCACCATCAGTGGCCAGTAACACACCATCAGCATAGATGATACTGCCACGGTTGAATACCGGATTTCGTCGGGTTTTCCATTTCAGATTACCATCCATGTCCATACATACTAATCCGTCACGGCGTGAATTAGTGGTGTACTCAGCATAGAAATACCCGTCAACCAATACCGGTTGCTTGGTTTGATCACCAAACTCAATGGTGGTGAAGACTTCTGAAGCAGAGAAAGTACCGTCTGCAGACTTGTTGATACTGAGCATAGTAGCACCTCGCTCGTAGCCCCCAACGACCAGAATCTTGTTGTTTCCGGCATCCGATGCGGTAGAAACCGGAATATGGCATTCCCACTGGTCGTATTTCCACAGCAGTTCACCGTTTTCAGGGTTGATGCCCACGATGTTACCTTTCTCGCCCGAACGGTCTGATGCGGTGGTCATGATAACCTGAGGCTCACCGTGCAGATTGATGATGGTAGGACTCACATAACCCACATAGCCCAGTGATGGAGTCTTCCATTTAACCTCGCCAGTATTCTTGTCATAAGCCACAACTCCTGCCTCTGGGGCTTGTGAAGCGATAATCAGAAGGTCCTTATGCAAGACCGGACATTGTGAGATGGCCCAAGTAGGAATCTTGTCACCACCAAAATCTTTCCAGACATTGTGATTCCACACGGGCTTCTGGGTATTTACGTCAAAGCAGTACAAATCGCCATAAGGACCGCAGGAATAGACATGATTGTCATCCACTACAGGTACGCTTCTGGATCCGGGAAACATCACTTCGCCGGGAGCACTGTAGGCAAAGTTCCAGTTTTCCTTGCCCGTATTCAGGTCGTAGCAGCGCATAATATCGCCTTCCTCATCGTTGCGGTCCAATAGGTAAACTTTGCCGTTTTTTACTACGGGGCCACCGTATCCTATTCCCAGATTTGTACTCCAGACCACCTCTGGTCCCTTTTCTGCCCAGTTTTTGCGAATGTTCTTTTGAGTAGAATGTCCGTCATGGTTTGGACCCATGTACTGAGGCCAGTCTTGTGCGTGAGCGGTTGCTGTCATTGCAGCAACGACCATCCATACTATTGCTTTTTTCATTGATTATTGTTGTTTGGTTTTCAGGTGCAAAAATATTGGGTAGTAACGGAATATCTGTTTCATTATTTACTTCTATAATTTCATTAGTTTCGCTTTTTGCTCCTACATGTTTGTGTTTTTCAGTAATTCTTGATATTTTTGCAACGTATGGAAGATATTATCGTATTGGATGACTTGTCACAGGTCCTGAGCTACAGTCCCAGTGACTACCTTTTGCATCTTTTCTGTCTGGAGGGAAGCATAAGCTTTCAGCTGGACAAGAAATCTTATAGCGCTGAATTTCCTTCATGCGTGATACCCAGTATTGGATTACCATTGGAACAAGTCAGCACCACCGGTAATTTCCGGTGTATCTGCCTGTTGGTAGAAAAGTCATTTGTTGAGAATCACCGGCCTCAGATTCCGTATAATATTGTAGGACATTTGGGTATGATCAGTAATCCTGTATTGCCGATGTTGGCCGATGAGATGGAACAGTGCTTGCTAAATATTAAGCAGTTGCAACGGCAATCATCTCGATTGTATCATTCTTTTCACGAAAATATCATGAGTCATGCCTTTCAGACTTTTGTGCTGGATATGTATGACATTCATCTTCGCCAGGGCGAGATGTCGCTTGAGTATGCCCCTCAGGCCGTGGTGCTGATGCGCCGTTTCGCGGCATTGTTGCAGCAGGGGCTATGTCGCACCCAAAGGCAGCCCAGCTATTATGCCGAGTGCCTTTGCATAACTCCTAAGTATCTGAATGAGGTTTGCCAACGGGTTACTCACCATAATGCGACCTATTGGATTGATTATTTCACAGGAACAGAGATTCGTCTGCTGATGTCAGATAATTCTCTGACTCTGCAGGACATTGCGGACAAGATGCATTTTTCGTCTATGAGTTACTTCTGTCGCTATTGCAGCCGCCTTTTTGGTAAGACACCTTCTCAATTAAGGGAATAATTTATCTTATAAGGTGTCTACTATTGATTTTACATGAGAAATGGTGTCAGGAACCATCCCTTAGTAACCGTTTTTATTCAAACCACCGTTCCATGCGTGTCACGGGGACAGGCACCTGTCACGTTTTGCACTCGATATAGATAGTTGACACTTCATTTATAAAACGTGACAGGGTCCTGTCCCCTTGACACGTTTTCCAGCACCGGAACGATGATGCCCTCCATAACCTGGTATCCGGCAGCATTCGGATGAACGCCATCGTCGGAATACTTCTTGCTTAATCCGTTATTGTCCGAGCGGTCCACCATGGCGCTGTAGTAATCCACATAGGTGATGCCGTTCTGTGCGCAATAGCTCTGTAGGCGGGCGTTCAGTGCCTGAATTTTCTGCGATCCGTCGGTTACCTCGGGGCGCCAGAAGAAATGATTGGATGGCAGCACCGAGGTGATGATGACCTTAATGCCGTTATATTTAGCCAGTTCCACCATGGAAATGATGTTATCTACGGTCAGTTCCTCTACATAGCTGCCCAGATTCTCGGCCACATCGTTGGTGCCGCAACCGATAACCACGATGCTGGGTTTCAGTTTGATGACATCCTCGCGGAAACGGGAGAGGAAATGATGCGAGGTCTGTCCCGAAATGCCTCGGGAGATGTATCCGTGCTGGCGGAAGAACTCGGGGCGCATGTTCATCCAGAACTCCACGATGGAATTTCCGAGGAATACGATGCGGTTCTCGCCAGGAGCCGCCACACCGATGGTCTTATTGTCCTGGGCATACCGGCCGTAATTGGCAAAATCGGAACGGTTCTGTGCCATGACCATTGTGGCGCAGCACATCATCGCGAGCAGAAAGAATATCTTTTTCATGGTAATTTTCTTTTTTGATTAACGTTAGGTGCAAATTTAACCATTTTCCCGGAGATGAAGAGCAATATTTGACTGAACACTTGCAGAATTGGAGAAAAATGGCGAATATTGCATCAAAATAGACCACCATGAAACAACATTTTCTGAAAACTCTTCTGACGCTGTTCATCGCCCTTGGCGGCTTGAATGCCCAGGCTCAGGTAGATCTGACTCCCGTTGTGATCAGCACTCAGGGCACTGTAAACACCCTGTCGCCTCTGTCGCAACTGTTTAAGGGAAAGAAGATTGGGTTTATTGGCGATTCCATTACCGACCCTAATTGCTACGGCACCGAGATTACGAAGTACTGGCAGTACCTGCAGGAATGGCTGGGCATCACCCCTTTGGTGCAGGCCATCAGCGGTTACGAATGGATACATGTCCCCATGTTTGCCGACAAGCTGTATGCTCGGGCAGGCAGTGATGTGGATGCCATTCTCATCTTTATGGGTACCAACGATTTCAATAGCGGAGTGCCTATCGGACAATGGTTTACCGAATCTCAGGAGCAGGTGGAGCGTGCCATGACGGGGGAGAAGAAGCACTGGGTAACCCGCACGCACCGCACACCTGTGATGGACGATAAGACGGTGAAGGGGCGCATCAACATCGCCCTGAAGAAACTCAAGAGCCTGTATCCCGACAAACAGGTCATTCTCATGACTCCTCTGCACCGTGCGCTGGCCGATTTTGGCGATACCAACTATCAGCCGGATGAGAATTACCAGAACGAGTGCGGTGAATACATCGACGCTTATGTTCAGGCGGTCAAGGAGGCCGGAAATGTGTGGGGCGTTCCCGTTATCGACCTGAATGCCGTTTCGGGACTGAACCCGATGGTTCCCGAGCAGCTGATGTTTTTCTGGGATGCCCAAAAAGACCAGCTTCATCCCAATTCATTAGGACATCAGCGCATGGCCCGCGTCATCATGGGGCATCTGATTAATTTTGCGTTATAGAGATGACTTCATGTCGACTGGGTAAAAATGTTTAATTGCTTACTTTTCATACTTTTAGAACAGATTGGTGCACAGCGTGTTCAGATTGAGGGCGTTGGGCATACCAGCAGTCCATGGTTTGCACCCGCAGCATGGGTGTTCTATATTTTTCTGATTCCCATCATCCTGTCCTATGCCGTTCAGTTCTGGAACGCCTGGAAAACCCACGAGGAGCGCATGCGCAAGAGCGAGGAACAGCACGAGCTGCACGAACAGCACCTGCATTTTGTGGCCAACATCTCGCACGAGATCCGCACGCCACTGACTCTGATCAGCGCACCTCTTAAAGAGCTGATAGCCAATAACTCTATGAATACTCGCGACCGGGAGCTGCTGGCCATCATGGAGCGCAATGTCACCCGCCTGAACCATCTGGCGGAACAGATTCTAAATTCCGGGAACAACCAGCAGGACACTGTGCTGAAACTATCGTTTGGCGATATCAGCTCATTTGTTGAGGGTATTGTCAACAATTTCCGGTTCTATGCCCACGAGAAAGGTCTCAATCTGGTGTTTGACACGCAGATGAACGGTGCCCAGGGCTATTTCGACCTGGAGAAGATTGAGAAAATCATCAGCAACCTGATGAGCAATGCCATCAAGTACACCCCTGAAGGTGGGGAGATAGTGGTGCGCATCAAGCCCAACGGCAATCAGGCCGAGATAGTGGTCAAGGACACCGGAATGGGCATTACCGGCAATCGCCAGCGCGAGATGTTCCGCCGTTTCAACCGTCTGGATGTATCGGTGCTTAGCCCTTCCAGCAAAGGATTCGGTGTGGGCTTGCACTATGCCCAGTGCCTGGCTTTCCTGCACCGCGGCCGCATAAGTTACGAACCTAACGTGCCCCGGGGGGCACGTTTCACTCTGTCTATCCCATATAAAGAGGTGGCACCGAAAGACATCATGACCGATGAGATTAAGGAGAATGTGCCCGAGAAGCACAGCCTGGGCACTCCGGAGATAGACGATACCCTGCCCACCGTGCTGCTGGTGGAGGACGACTACGAGATGCGCGGTTATGTGCAGATGCTGCTGGATGAGGACTACAACGTGATTGTGGCCAGTGATGGCCAGGAAGCCCTGGAGAAACTGCAGCTGGACGTGCCTGACCTGGTGCTGAGCGATGTGGTGATGCGCCGTATGGACGGTTTCACCCTGTGCCAGCAGATCAAGAGCAGCCCTGAATACGGCTATCTGCCCGTGCTGCTGCTCACCGCAAAGAGTGATCTTGAGAACCGCAAGCACGGCATTGACTGCGGAGCCGATGCCTATATCGGTAAGCCGTTCGATCCTTATTACCTGAAATCCGTCATCGGCAGCGTGCTGGAAAACCGTCGGCGCATCCAGCGCATCATCCGCAGCCTGACCCATGTGGGGGAGTTGCCTGAAACCCCTTCATCGGAACAGAACCCGTCGGAAGAGCCAATCCTGAACGACCGCGACCGTCAGTTCATGGCCGCGTTCCATCGTGTGATTTCCGACCACCTGCAGGATGCCGACCTGAACGTGAACCTGCTGGCCAGTGAGATGAACCTGAGTTACAGTTCCCTGTATGCCCGTGTCAAGGAACTCACCGGACAAAGCCCGCAGATCTTCCTGAACACCTATCGCATGAACATCGCCATGGAACTGCTGCGCACCCACAACTATACCGTATCGGAGGTGTGCTACAAGATTGGCGTATCATCGCCCACCAATTTCACCCGAAGTTTCAAAAAGCAGTTTGGTATGGTGCCCAGTGCCGTATAATACTGATTTTTAGTAGCCTTTTGAAGAATTTGCATAGTTCTTTGAAGAATTTGCATAGTGATTCTGCCCGGAAAGTGCGACCTTTGCACCCCGGAAATTAACACTGAAATCTAACTAAACAGAAACCTTATTATGACATTCATGATGGTCTTGGAACTCTTTGTAGTTTTGGCAGCCCTGTATGTGGGCTCACGTTACGGCAGTCTGGCCCTGGGAGCCATCTCAGGTATCGGTCTTGCCATTCTGGTGCTGTGTTTCGGCCTGAAACCCGGAACCCCTCCAACCGATGTTATCTACATTATCATTGCAGCCGTTACCTGTGCAGGCATGATGCACGCCTCTGGCGGTATGGACTGGCTTATTCAGATAGCCGAGAAACTGCTGCGCAAGCATCCTGATCATATCACCTTCTATGCTCCGCTATGCACCTTCTTCCTGACCGTGCTGGTAGGAACCGGTCATGTGGTATACACCCTGATGCCTATCATCTGCGACATTGCCCTGAAGAAAGGTATCCGCCCCGAGCGTCCCTGCGGTGTGGCCAGTATCGCCTCACAGGTGGGTATCACCTGTTCACCTATCGCCGCTGCGGTAGTGGCATTCACCACCATCTCGGCCACCAACGGATTCGATATTACCATTCCACAGGTTCTGATGGTCACCATCCCTTCCTGCGTATGCGGACTGATGGCCGCTGCAGCATGCTCATATAAAAGAGGTATGGATCTGGACAAGGACCCTCAATTCCAGGAGCGTCTGCGCGACCCTGAGACCTATCAGTACATGTACGGCAGTCACAGCACCACGCTGAACAAGCACATCCCTGCCACTGCCAAGCGTGCGGTTTACATTTTCCTGGCAGCGCTGACCATCATTGTCATCTATGCTACCTTCCAGCAGTTGCTTCCTACCTACGAGAGCACCAGTGTGGTGAACGGCGAGACCGTAACCAAGACCACCACTCTGAAGATGAATATTGTTATTCAGATTGTGATGATTGCCGCTGCAGCGCTGATGATCATCTTCTGCAAGGCTCATCCTAAGAAGGCTGTTTCGGGAGCTGTATGGCAGTCAGGCATGGTGGCTGTGGTAGCCATCTACGGTATCGCATGGCTGGCCGACACCTATTTTGCCAATTACATGGATGTGATGCAGGACGGACTGGCGGGTATTGTCAAGGAGTTCCCTTGGGCCATTGCCTTTGCTTTCTTTGCTGTATCCGTGCTGATCAACTCACAGGGCGCCGTAGTGGTAGCCATGCTGCCATTGGCCTATTCGTTGGGCATTCCTGGCCCAATCCTGCTGGGTGTGCTGCCTAGTGTATATGGTTATTTCTTCATTCCGAATTATCCTTCGGATATTGCTACCGTCAATTTTGACCGTTCAGGCACCACCGTCATCGGTAAGTACCTGCTGAACCATTCGTTCATGATGCCAGGTCTGGTCAGCGTAGTGGTATCCACTCTGGTGGCACTGGCCATCACCTCTGTCATGTATTAAAAAACGTGTGTGTTTATTGTATAAAGTATTGAGTATTTACAAAGTTTTCAGGGTTACGGATTACTAGCGATGGTTAATCTTGAAGAAGGCGCATCTTACCGGTGCGCCTTTGTTTTGTGTTACTGACACTACTGCTTTACCTGTTTGTTGAGCCACATGAGGGGTGTCTCGCCCACCATGTCCTTGAACTTGGCATTCAGGTAGGAGGCATTCTTAAAACCGCATTCATAGGCTATCACGTCCTGGGTGGCCGTAGGGTTGGCCAGCATAAACTGCTTGGCAGCCTCTATGCGGTATTTGTTCAGCAAATCGCGGAAAGGCATGCCATACTGACTGGCAATCACCTGCGACAGCGTGGTGCGTCCTATGCCGAAACGCTCGGCCAAATGGTTCAGCGTCAGTTCCTCGTCCTTGTATATCTTTTCCTCTTCCAACAGTATTCTGAGCTGCTCCTGGATGAGACGGATGCGGGCTGAAGAATGCGATGCCGAAGGTGCAACTTCCTCAGTCTCAGCATTCTGTTCCTGAGCCTCTACTTTCTCACCTCCCAATTTCAGATGGGAAAGATAATAAAGCGTAATCTCTTTCTGATTGTCGCTGTAGTATTCGATATGGGCCACGCAATGCATAGCCACGGCAATGACAGTGGTGGTGACCATACCGACAATGGGATGGAACATCATGTAGGTTCTGCCCAGCAGCGTGAGAGGCAGCATGCACAACATGGTCAAGCATACCAACAAGGCGATGGCGCGTGCAGGTGTGGTCTTGCCTTTCCGGAACAGGAAGCGGAAGCTGTTGCCCAAAGGATAGCTGTGTTTGCGCAGAATAGATACCACTTCCATCGCTATCACGGCAAAGAAGATGATGGACACCGTACTTAAGAACTGGAAGTTGAAGAATTCAAAGATCTGATACAAACTGGTTTTAAACTCATCCGGTATCGGCAAGTCCTTATCCTTCATCTCCGTCAGAAGAGCGGCATTGTCAAACCCTATCAGGTAGTACAGCAGGTTGGCTATTGTTCCCATTATCAGCGCGGGAGCCAGGAGCAGCAGTTGCAGCGGATTCAGCTTAGTGTTATGGATGTGCATGTAGAAATATACCACAATCATGGCCAGGATAATGGGAATGACGGGCACATTGATGGCATCCAGCATGACCATTATCTTATAATCCGTGTAAGGGGAGATATAGAAGGCATAGGTGGCATAATAAAAGATGTTTCCCGCCAGCAACCAGGTGAACAATACCTGCCTGTCGTTCTTTACTTTAAACAAGAACGAGACTAGCCACAATAACGAGACGATGCTGGGTAGGAAAAATACAGACGATTGAAACATGGTATATAGTTGCGCGTTTTTATTCACCACAAAAATAAAAAAAAGGGCGGTTAAACCCCAATTTTTTCTTATAATTTTGTTCAAAAATGGGGTAAAATTATAATGCACAATACATTTTTACAAAAAGTTGTAAGAAATATAATTTTTTTATAATAATCCGATCGATGAGAATCCTTACTTTTGCAGCAGTAAAAAATA
>JAZQPA010000146.1:0-23835 GCA_045628125.1 Bacteroidaceae bacterium | reverse complement strand
ATTACCCAAAGCGATACATGACAATGAAACAGCCTCACCGCTCTCCTGAGACAAAGCATCGATCTTAGCATTCAGCAGAGCACGAACCTCCTCAGGAGATACAGTATTCTCGAACTGAACAACCATGTTACGACCACCGGTAAAGTCGATAGACTTACTCAAACCACGGATAGCCAATGAACCGAATGCAATCACCAACAATGCACCGAAGATTGTGAATGACTTCTTAGCATTACCCATGAAGTTGAAGTTGGTACCCTTCATTAGGTTCTTAGACAAACCAGTTACGAAGGTCAGGTTCTGCCACTTATCCTTATATATAAAGTGCTCGTAAACGATACGGGTCAGGAATACTGCAGTGAAGAATGAGCAGATGATACCCACAATCAGAGTGGTAGCGAAACCACGGATAGGACCTGTACCGAAGTAGAACAAGATGATACCAGTGATGATAGAAGTCAAGTTTGAGTCGAAAATTGCACTCAACGCATTGCTGTAACCCAAACCAATAGCCTCGTTCAATGGTTTAGCATTTGACAACTCCTCCTTGGTACGCTCGTAAATCAACACGTTAGCATCCACAGCCATACCCAGTGACAATACCATACCGGCAATACCACTCATGGTCAATGCAGCCTGGAAGCTGGTCAGAATACCCAGAGTAAAGAAGAAGTTAACAATCAGAGCACAGTTTGCAACCATACCAGGAATTACACCATACATAGCGCACATGTAAATCATCAGCAGGATGAATGCAACGATGAATGACATGATACCCTGATTAATTGACTCCTGACCCAAAGAAGGACCAACGATATCTTCCTGAACAATCTTAGCAGGAGCTGGCATACGACCAGACTTCAATACGTTTGCCAAGTCCTTGGTATCCTCAGCAGTAAAGTTACCGCTAATCTGTGAGTTACCACCAGTAATCTCTGTCTGCACGTTAGGAGCACTATATACATAGTTATCCAAAACGATAGCAACTGCATGACCGATGTTATTCTTGGTCAGGTTAGCCCACAGACGAGCACCCTCAGAGTTCATGCTCATACTTACGATAGGACGGTTACCGAAACCACGCTCAAAATCGTCCTTAGCCTCGGTGATCACATCACCTTCCAGAGGAGCCTTACCGGTACGAGAGGTAACCTTGATAGCATAAAGCTCAAAATACTGTCCCTTCTGATCGAAAGCCTTAACGCCCCATTTCAGACTCATGTCCTTAGGGATGATGGTCTTAGCCTCCTGAGAAGCAAGAGCACGGTTTACTGTAGCGGTATCACGATAGTGAGCAATACCTACAACGCAACCGCTACCACCGAACTGCATTGGCAGTGGATTAGCAATTGCCTCAGCTGGAGCAGCCTTCTTCTCCTCACCCTTCAGGCTTGCCAAAGCTTCAGCAGCAGAAGTAGAATCAGCTGCTGCAACCTCTTCCTCTGCTGGAGTCTCCTCCTGCTGAGTCATTGAAGAATTTGCGATCAACTGGCTAGCCAACTGCTGAAGATAAGGAATAGCATCAGAAGAATCATAAGTCTCCCAGAACTCCAGGTTTGCAGAACCCTGCAGCAACTTACGGACACGAGCTGGATCCTTGATACCTGGCATTTCCACCATGATACGGCCTAAAGAGCTCTCCAACTTCTGAATATTTGGCTGAACAACACCCAGACCATCGATACGGGTACGCAGGATGTTGAATGAGTTGTCGATGGCATCATCAACAGATCCGCGCAATACACTTTCAACTTCTGAGTCAGTACTGTTAGTATTTACACGACCCTTCAGCTTCTGAGTTGCAAAAATCTCAGCTAACTTGTTTCCACCATTTGCCTTATAAGCTCTAACGAACTCACTGATGAAATCACCACCTTCTGCGGTCTCCTTTGAAGCCTGAGCGATAGCCTTCTCAAAAGCCTCGTTAGTGTTGTTGTCTGCCAGAGACTTCACAACATCTGGTACAGAAACTTCCAGGATGACGTTCATACCACCCTTCAAGTCCAGACCCAGACCAATCTGATTCTCCTGGCACTGTCTCAATGTGTAGGTTCCCAGATAGACTTTTTCATTAGCCAACGAATCCAGATAAGCTGTGCCCAATGAGTCACCCATTTCAGCAGCACGGTTCTCGTAAGAACGGGTTACGAATGAGAATGACAGATAGAACAAGCAAACCAAGGTCAGCAAAGTCGCGAAAACCAGTACAATTGGTTTGTTTTGCATTTTCATGTGACGTAAATTATTTAAATTTATTATTTTTTTCGTTACAGGGGTGCAAAGTTAGTGCATTTTTCACACATTCCCACTTTTTTAGCGGAAATATACACCTTTATAATAGAGATTTTTAGGTTTTTGGGAGACTTTCTCCATTTTCTGCCCTCTTTTTCAGCCAAGAAATCTTCTCCTGACGTTTTTTCAGGCATAAGTTATGGCAAAGGGCGGTCATAAGTTAAGACCAACTACAGTCATAAGAGAAGACCGGCATGAAGCATCTATGAAGACCAATGCCGGTCTTCATAGAAGACAAAAGAGAAGGCCTACTTATTGCTGGCTTCAAACAGTTTTTTCTTCTCGTCTACAGTCAGACTCTGGTATCCGGAAGTGCGGACCTTGTCCAGAATGCGGTCAATTTCCTCCTGCTCTTCCTTCTTACGCATATTGTACTGCTGATCCACATTAAAACCGCCATAGTTTACTGTCATCTTAGGCTTACGGCGTTTGGTAAAAAGTTTTTTCAGACGAGAGATATATCCATACGATGCTCCAGTAAACGAACGATTTCCTGACCAGAAAAGAATAACCAGGAAGCCCACCAGCATACCTCCCAAATGGGCAAAATGGGCAATACCATCCGAAACTCCGCCAAGTCCCAGCAAGACCTCCAACAATGCATAACCCAATATCAGCCATTTAGCTTTTAAAGGCACAGGAACAGGGAAAATCATCATTTTCTCCTCAGGGAAAGACATTCCGAATGCCAACAGAAGGCCACAAACAGCACCCGAAGCACCCACCGTTAATGCATATCCGGGAATACCCAAGATGAAAATATCAAACATCTGTGCCAGCTGCTGAATAATGGCGGCACCTACTCCACAAATCATGTAATAAATCAGAAAGCGTTTACTTCCCCACAGGTTTTCCAGAATACGGCCGAACATCCAAACTGCAAACATATTGAAGAAGAGATGTGCCCATCCTCCATGCATGAACATGTAAGTAAACAACTGGTATATGGAAAAATGGGGATTCAAAAACAGATGTAAACCCAACACATAATTCAGGTCAATCCCGCGCTTGACCAAAACTATTGTTGCCACATAAAACAAAACATTGATTATGATTAGATTCTTTGTTACTGGAGGCATATTATTCATAACATTTTCCTTTCTCAACACTTTAATTGGGATGCAAAATTAGCAATTTCCTGATTTTTTCTACAATTTTGCCGTATTATAGTCATTTTTTTTTATCTTTTTTTGTTTATATGCTATGGAAAACCTATTTTTGTATTTCGTAAGAGATTATGTTTCTAACATTTAATACATATTACCATGAACAAAGCAGAATTAGTTAGTGCAATGGCCGAGAAATCCGGTTTGACAAAGGTTGACTGCAAAAAGGCAGTTGATGCGTTAGTAGAGAGTGTTACCGCAGCATTGAAGGAAGGTGACAAGGTTGCATTGGTAGGTTTCGGTACTTTTTCAGTTAGTGAGCGTAGTGCACGTACCGGTATTAATCCATTGACCAAGGAGAGCATTGAAATTGCAGCTAAAAAGGTTGTAAAATTCAAGGCAGGTGCAGAATTAGCAGACGACATTGCTTAATCAATAAGCCATCTATAATAAAATCAAGAGGTAAGCCGCATATGCTTGCCTCTTTTTTTGTATCATTTACATTATTATTTCGTTTTTTTCGTTGTATCTTTGCAGCAGAATTGAAAATTAGCTGAAAATGAAAATAGAAGAAAAATTAGCACAAGACGTTATTCTGTGCATTCAATCGCTTTATGGACAGGAGGTTCCAGCCTCAATGGTCCAGCTTCAGAAGACAAAGAAAGAATTTGAAGGACATCTGACATTGGTCGTATTCCCATTCTTGAAGATATCACGTAAAAAACCGGAACAAACCGCTCAGGAAATTGGCGAATACCTGCAGCAGAACACCAATGTGGTTTCAAAGTTCAATGTAATTAAAGGATTTTTGAACCTTACCATTGATTCCGCAGCATGGATAGAATTGCTGAATGGCATTCACGCCTGTGAGAGCTATGGTATTCAGCAATCGGATGAGAACTCTCCATTGGTAATGATTGAGTACTCATCACCAAACACCAATAAGCCACTGCATTTAGGTCATGTAAGAAACAACCTTTTAGGTGTATCATTGGCTAATATTGTTGCAGCCAACGGCAATAAAGTGGTAAAAACCAACATTGTAAACGACCGTGGCATCCACATCTGCAAATCAATGCTGGCTTGGCAGAAATGGGGAAATGGAGAAACCCCTGAAAGCAGTGGCAAGAAAGGCGACCACCTGATTGGTGACTATTATGTGGCATTTGACAAGCATTTCCGCGCTGAGGTTAAAGAGTTGCAGGCAAAATACATAGCAGAAGGCATGGAGGAAGAAGCAGCTAAAACTTTGGCAGAGAAAAACAGTCCTTTGATGCAGGAAGCACACGATATGCTGGTTAAGTGGGAACAGGGCGATCCAGAAATCCGCGGTTTGTGGAGCACCATGAACGAATGGGTTTATGCCGGATTTGACGAGACCTACAAGGCTTTGGGTGTAACATTCGATAAGATTTATTATGAATCAAACACTTATCTGGAAGGAAAAGACAAAGTTCAGGAAGGCTTGGACAAGGGATTCTTCTATCGCAAGGAAGACAATTCCGTATGGGCAGACCTTACTGCAGAAGGTTTGGATCACAAACTTCTGCTCCGTGGCGATGGAACTTCTGTATATATGACTCAGGATATCGGTACTGCCAAGTTGCGTTTCCAGGATTATCCTATCAACAAGATGATTTATGTGGTGGGTAACGAGCAGAATTATCATTTCCAGGTACTCAGTATCCTGCTGGATAAATTAGGTTTCGAATGGGGTAAGGATCTGGTACACTTCTCTTACGGTATGGTAGAATTGCCAAACGGAAAGATGAAGAGCCGTGAGGGTACTGTTGTTGATGCTGATGATCTGGTAGAAAAGATGATCAGTGATGCCAAGCAGATGAGTGCAGATAAGATCAACAAACTGACAGACATCACTGAGGAAGAGACCAATGAAATTGCCCGTGTGGTAGGTTTGGGTGCATTGAAATACTTTATCCTGAAGGTAGATCCTCGCAAGAACATGCTGTTCAATCCTGAAGAAAGTATTGATTTCAACGGAAATACCGGTCCATTTATTCAGTACACTTATGCCCGTATCCGCAGTGTATTGCGTAAAGCAGCCGAGGCAGGATTAACTATTCCAGAGGCTATCGCTTCTCATGTTGAGTTGAGCGAGAAGGAAGAAAGCCTGATTCAGATGCTGTCTGATTTTGCAACCACCGTTCGTGCTGCTGGCGCTGATTACTCACCTAGTACCATCGCTAATTACTGCTATGATCTTACTAAGGAGTTCAATCAGTTCTATCATGATTACAGCATCCTTCGCGAAGAAGATGAGCAGAAGAAGATTTTCCGCCTGATGCTTTCTGCCAATGTTGCAAAAATCATCCGATTAGGAATGGGATTACTGGGCATTGAGGTTCCAGAGCGCATGTAATAATGGGCAAACAAAAATACTATGTTGTATGGCACGGAGTGAATCCTGGGATTTATCAATCCTGGGATGAATGCCTGCAGCAAGTAAAAAATTTTGCCGGTGCTGTCTACAAATCTTTCTCAACCATGGAAGAGGCTGAAGAAGCGTATTATTCCTCTCCCCATGATTATATAACGAGAAAGTCGCCTAAGCCTGATTCTTGTTCGAATGAGCCACAAGACGTACCCACAAACAGAAGCGACACCGTCCTGCCTTTACCGCTAGCGGTCAAAGCCGATGCACTGGCTGTAGATGCGGCATGCAGCGGGAATCCAGGCCCCATGGAATACCGGGGAATATACCTGAAAACAGGCCAGGAAATCTTCCATTTTGGACCTGTTTATGGGACGAATAATATCGGTGAATTCCTGGCTATTGTTCACGCACTTGCACTTATTCAACAGAAAAATCTTCAGACAATCATTTACTCTGACAGCAGGAATGCTATCAGTTGGGTGAAGAACAAGAAATGTAAAACAAAACTACCACGAGACAGCAAGACAGAAGACCTTTATATTATAATTGAAAGAGCTGAAAAGTGGCTACAAACTCATACCTATAATACCCCCATATTAAAATGGGAAACAGAGAAATGGGGAGAAGTTCCCGCTGATTTTGGAAGGAAATGAGAAAAAGACTTTTGTTTTTAATTAAATATTACCTGTGGCTCATACTTATATTCAGTATGGGCCGTTTGGTTTTTTTGTTCTACAATCAAGAAGCCCATCATACTCTTTCTGATTTTGCCCAGGTTGTCATTCATGGATGGAGACTTGATGCAAGCATCATTGGCTATATGGCCATTCTGCCATGGCTTTTACTCCTTGTATCCATACCATTCCGCCAGTTTAATTTTAGAAGAATCATAAAGCCATATCTATGGTTGGTTTCATTTATTATTGGTGTTATTCTAATTGTAGACACCTCCCTTTATGACTTCTGGGGATTTAAACTTGATGCCACAATTTTTAATTATATCGATTCACCCAAAAATGCAGCGGCAAGTGTATCGATGGGATTCATTATCGTCAGGATTTGCTGCATTCTGTCAGTCATCGCCTTAATAGGGTTTCCCTTAATCAGAATTGCTCCCCAAAAACTGGTAAAACCAACCTCACCTTTCCGGGGCGCAACCTGTTTGATTCTAATTGGCGGTTTGATGTTTATTGGAATTCGGGGTGGAGTTGACCGCTCTACAGCTAATGTCGGAATGGCTTATTTCTCAGATGAGCAGTTACTGAATCATGCGGCTATCAATCCATGCTTCTCACTCTTCTACTCCATGGGTAAACAGCAGGATTTCAGAAAAATGTATCATGAATTAAGCGAGCAGGAATGCAAGACTATTTTTGCCAGCCTATATGAAAAGCCCTCATCGGAAGACTCCACAACCCTGGTTTTAAAAACAAACCGTCCTAATATTCTCTTAATAGAATGGGAAGGTTTTGGCGGACTCATTTCGGGTCTATCAAGTGACAAAGAAGGGATAACGCCCCATTTCAACAGCCTGATAGAAGAAGGAATCTTTTTTGATAATTATTACAGCAATAGTTTTCGCACAGACCGTGGTACACTATCCACAATCTCCGGCTATCCCGCCTGCCCTAATCTGAGCATTATGAAAATGCCGAATATCAGCCAGACTCTGCCGTCTATAGCGAGGAAATTGGCCGAGATCGGTTATGAGAACAGCTTTTTATATGGAGGAGACATTAATTTCACAAACATGAAGAGTTACCTGTTTAGTGCAGGATATTCGAAATTGTTTGCTCAAGAGACTTTTCCAAAAAAGCAACAAGACAATGCATGGGGAGTAAATGACGAATGGACGTTTAAATGGCTGATGGACTACCTTACTGCATTGCCAAAGGATAAGCCATGGCATATGGGATATCTGACATTAAGTAGCCATGAGCCTTGGGACGTTCCTTTTGACAAGTATCAAGATCCAATTGACAACAGCTTTGCATATACTGACCATTGTTTGGGCAATTTTATCAATCAACTGAAACAGACAGAGTTATGGAATAATCTACTGGTTATCATTCTGCCTGATCATTGTTGCCACATCCCAGGAGCAGAATTCGCCAACAACAGAGAATTTTTCCACTGTCCGATGTTGTGGATTGGAGGAGCCATTCAAAAACCGTTCCATTTTACCAAGCATATGAATCAAAGTGATGTGGCAGCCACTATTGCAGCCCAATTAGGACTACCAACCGATGATTTCATGTTCAGCAGAAATGTATTTAGTTCTGCGTACAATAATCCGTTTGCATTTAGCTGTTTCAATGACGGCTTTATGTTTACAGATTCCTCAGGAACAATTGTGTACGACCATGCTTCTCAAAAAAATATCGAAGGAAATAATCCTGAGCAGCTGCTGAAAGGAAAAGCAATTTTACAGACCATTTACGATGACTTGGCATCACGAAACTCACAGATTGCAAACTGAATATTACATATTAAACTTTCATAATAAAAAAATGAAATTATTCTATGGGAATTGATTTCATTTTTCAAAATAATGTTTAATTTTGCCGAACGAAAAAACACTAATTTAGGTTGAATAGTATGGAATTTACAAAATTGACTGCAGCAGAAGCTGCATCATTTATCAAACATGGAATGAATATCGGCTTAAGCGGTTTTACCCCAGCCGGTACTCCTAAGGCAGTAACTGCCGAAGTAGCTAAGATTGCTGCTGCAGAACATGCTGCAGGTCGTCCTTTCCAGATTGGCATCTTTACCGGTGCCTCTACCGGAATGTCAACCGATGGCCTTCTTTCTGAGGAAAAGGCTATCCGCTATCGCGCTCCTTATACCACAAACCCGATGTTCCGCAAGCATGTAAATGCAGGTGAGATTGCTTACAACGATTTGCACCTGTCTCAGATGGCTCAGGAAGTTCGCTATGGTTTCATGGGCAAGTGCGATATCGCTATTCTGGAATGCTGCGAGTTTACCCCTGATGGTAAGGCATACCTGACTGCAGCTGGTGGTATTGCTCCAACTGTAGCTCGTCTAGCCGACAAGGTTATCATCGAGGTGAACCGTTTCCACAGCCCAAAGAGCATCGGTTTGCACGATGTTTATGAGCCATTGGATCCTCCTTGCCGCAAGGTTATTCCTATCGAACATGCAAGCGACCGCATCGGTTTGCCATACGTTCAGGTAGATATAAATAAGGTAGTAGGTGTTGTTGAAGTGGACCTGCCAGACGAGGCACGTAACTTTACCGCTCCAGATCCTATCACCGACAAGATTGGCCAGAATGTAGCAGACTTCCTGGCAAGTGATATGAAGCGTGGTATCATTCCATCATCATTCCTGCCTTTGCAGAGTGGTGTGGGTAACATTGCCAATGCTGTTTTGGGCGCTTTGGGTCGCGATACCACTATTCCAGCATTCGAGATGTATACCGAGGTTCTGCAGGATGCGGTTGTTAAGTTGATTCGTGAAGGTCGTGTTAAGTTCGGTTCTACCTGCTCATTGACTGTTACCAACGACTGCTTGAAGGGCATCTATGATGATATGGAGTTCTTCAAGGATAAGTTGTGTATCCGTCCTAGTGAGATTTCAAACAGCCCAGAGGTTATCCGTCGTTTGGGTGTTATCTCTATCAATACTGCTATTGAGGTTGACTTGTACGGCCATGTAAACTCTACCCAGATTTGCGGAACCAAGATGATGAACGGTATTGGTGGTTCAGGTGACTTTACCCGCAACGCATACATCAGTATCTTCACCTGTCCTTCAGTTGCAAAGGATGGTATGATCAGTTCTATCGTTCCAATGGTTTCTCACGCAGACCATACCGAGCACGATGTTAACATCGTTATCACAGAGCAGGGTATCGCTGATTTGCGCGGAAAGTCTCCAGTTGAGCGCGCTAAGGCTATCATTGAGAACTGTGCTCATCCAGACTACAAGCAGCTGTTGTGGGATTACCTGAAGATTTCTGCAAAGGGTCATACTTGCCACAGCATGGCAGCAGCCCTGTCATTCCACGAGACATTCCTGCGTAAGGGTGACATGAAGACTGTAAACTTTGCTGAATACATTAAGTAATTTAGAGCTACTTTTCTATAAAAATAGCGCAAGGCTAAAACCTTGCGCTATTTCTTTTTTATTTCAGACTATTGAATGCGTGTCCAAAAATCAGGTAACTGGTATTTCCACCAATGGTTCCCTCATTCTGTCCCCAAAGGAATGGCCAATCATCATAATTTTCAAAATGATCCGGTTTTCTGAACAACAGACCAGGTGCCAGATTACCCGGAATAAATGAAAAGTCTGCACGGTTATTGCCATAGAACACAGCTTTTGGACGAGCAGCTCCAACTGCTGCCACCAATGAGTAATTATGATAAGGATGACAACCAAACAGATAAGCTGTCGCTTTATAGGCCTCATTACGGCTCACAACATCCGGATAGTACTTGCTGGCAAAACAAACTGTAGTTCCAAAAGAGACCACTTCACCACTTCCTGCCCAGTTGCCCAAGCCAATAGGAACACCATATGGATTGTTCTCCATCAAACTCTGTATGTACTCGTTATATTTTTCAACATAAGGTCTAAGTTTCTGCTTATAGGTGGCATCCATATATGGCATAGCATCCAAAGCCACCTTAAGATTTCGGCTTACATCTTTATCCAAAGCTTGCCAGATCTGTTCCTGGAATGCATCCAAATAAGGTTGTTCATGAGTGGCTGCATACAATTGCAGATTAGCAGACATTCCGCCAAAGTTATTCCCCTGTTTAGCATTCTTGCTCATAATTTCAGTAGCCTCCTTCAAGAGTCTCTTTGACTGAGTAAGAGCACGTTGTGCCAAAGCATCATTGAATCCCTCCAAAGCACGACTGGCTGCGGCAAACATTGTAGCAGCAGAGAAATCGCGATTAGCATTACGGTTTGTGAATGCCCACATGTCATCACGTACACCACTTCGCTTTCCGTCTGCCGATTTTTCATATGGTCTCAAACTACTGTCATAATGCAGGCCATCAGTAATGGCGGAAATATCACCTAAATGATGATAATTATCCAAGGAACCATTAGACAATGTCTGGGCCATGTGACCCAATTGCTCTGCCTGAGCCACCAGGTTTAATGTTCCATGCTCGATGTATTGTAAGATATCAGGCTTTCCATCAGGACGATGCAAATCCACATAACGCTGTTCCTGGCTTACAAAAGTCTCATCTCTATCAGGATGGAACAATTCCCAAGCAGAAACCAGATTCTGTACTACACCAATGTTGGCACCTGTCTCGATATCGAAATCACCCGCATCGAAAAAACCTCCCACATTCAGTCCTGGAATCAACTCATAAGGCTTAAATCGGGTTTCAGTCTCTGCTCCCTGGCTATGAATGTCGAAGTGATCACTTTCAGGAGCCTGCAGATAACCTTCCTTAAATGGTTCTCCGTGCCATATACGATAGCCTTCGTTTACTGTCATGTGATTCATATGAATAGGAATCCACACATCACTGGTTGCATCGGTAATCTTATCATAAACATGTTCGTCAATGATGAAATTATTGGTTTTGGTATCACCATATTGAATATAATAAACGCCAGGTTGAGTTACGCTACTGAAATCAAATCTCACATAATTATATTTAAAATATGGTCCCCATTCCTCAGTCTTTCCACTGTAAGCCTGCTTTGTTGTACCATCTGGCAATACCTGATAAATGCTAGCTTTTGATTGAGGCTTATCGTTTTTATCCAACTCTATCACAGCTACCTTTGGCTGATCAGGCACATAACCTACCTGTGAGAATCCTACGTTTGGCTCTCGGGTCCAACCCGGAATAGCATGCGGTTCAACAGTCCACGAGAGGACTTTTCCGGTTTTCCCGGCAGGCAATTCGCTACGCAACACAAACCAGCCGTTCTGAGCTAATACTCGTCCGTCAAACAGTTGCAATTCAGAATCACTGCTTACAGTAACCATTCGTTCTGGAGTATCAGAAGCCAAAACAATCTGATGACCGGTTTCCAAAGGTAATGGATCGACAAAACTATCAGTTCCTCGGTCATCGTAAGTTTTGAATCCCTTAAACTGACGAGGCTTATCACTATTTGGCAGGACCTGAGTCTCACTTGCAGCATAACGCGGGAATCGGCCTAACTTACCATCCACCAGATATGTTTTCTGCCAGTACTGGGAAGGTAAAAACTCCAGGTTGAAACCAGCCTTTCCGACTAATGTTTCAGGAACAGGCTTGTCCAAATATACAGCTATTTCTACCGCATCTCCCTGACCTGTTACAACTACACGACTATCAAAATCGTAATCGTCGTATCTCAATCCTACCTCAATGGCATTCTCCTCACGACGAACCTCACGCTTCGTTGTTGATGGCACTAAATCCCACTGCTCGGGAGTCTTGTTCAAACGAACCGCGCCACCCTGAGCTGTACGTACACCATGGTGAATCAATTCGATACCAGAATTTTTCTCGTCATTAAATCCACCGTTGAACTCATTGCTGAATACCAGCACATTCACTCCTCTTTCTTCAAAATATTCCAAATCATTGATGGACAATGTCTGGTCTTCTTTTTGATTGGAAGAAGAACAAGCAATCAAAAAGAGGGGAATACATGATAATAGAATTCTCTTTTTCATGATATAAATCATTAAGGTTAAATAACTCCGTTTTGTGTTTGTTAATGCTTTGAATGCAAAAATACCTATAATAACGATGAAATCCAAGTTAACCGCCCATTTTTATGCCACATATTGCAAAGCAAACTAAATGATTTACCTATAGATACGATTAATCCTTCTTTTTTCTTTTGGCCAATCGAAAAAAGCAGTACCTTTGCACCCGCTTAAGAAAAAATCTATTATTGTGGAGAGATTTGGAAAGCTTGCAACCACAAATTAAAAAATGCTAAAAAAATGGGATATCTATTTACTTCAGAATCGGTGTCAGAAGGACACCCAGACAAAGTTGCCGATCAGATTTCGGATGCCGTATTGGACAAGCTACTCGCATTTGATCCTAATTCTAAAGTTGCATGCGAGACTTTAGTCACAACCGGACAAGTTGTATTAGCCGGTGAAATCAAGACTCAAGCTTATGTAGATCTTCAGCGCATTGCCCGCGAAGTCATCAATCGTATTGGCTATACCAAGAGTGAGTACATGTTCGAAGGAAATTCATGCGGTGTATTCTCAGCCATCCACGAACAGAGCGCAGATATCAACCGTGGTGTTGATGTAGAAAATCCAGAGGAACAGGGAGCCGGAGATCAGGGTATGATGTTTGGTTATGCTACAAACGAGACCGAAAATTACATGCCTCTGTCATTGGACCTTTCACATAAGTTGCTGATGGTTTTGGCCGAAATCCGCAGAGAGGGAAAAGTAATGACCTATTTGCGCCCGGATGCTAAAAGTCAGGTAACTATTGAATACGATGACGACAATCGACCAGCGCGTATCGATACCATTGTAGTTTCTACTCAGCATGACGAATTCATCCTTCCTTCAGAAGGTGTATCACAGGCAGAAGCTGATTTACAGATGCAACAGCAGATTCGTAAGGATGTCATCGAGATTCTTATGCCACGCGTGAAGGATACCATCCACAACCCTCAAGTATTGGCGTTGTTCAATGACCAGATTACTTATCACGTTAATCCAACAGGAAAGTTCGTCATTGGCGGTCCTCACGGAGATACAGGTCTAACAGGAAGAAAAATTATCGTAGACACCTATGGCGGTAAGGGCGCTCATGGTGGTGGTGCATTCTCTGGAAAGGATCCAAGCAAGGTAGACAGAAGTGCTGCCTATGCTGCCCGTCACATCGCAAAAAACATGGTAGCAGCTGGTGTAGCAGACGAAATGCTTGTTCAGATCAGCTATGCCATCGGAGTCGCAGAACCTGTAAGCATCTATGTTAACACTTACGGCAGAAGTCATGTTAACATGAGCGATGGAGAAATTGCTGCTTGTATCAAGAAGATTTTTGATCTGAGACCATACGCTATAGAAAAACGGCTCAAGTTGCGTAATCCTATTTATGAGGAAACCGCAGCATATGGACACATGGGACGTGAACCTCGTACAGTTACCAAGTCTTATGAGTCTTTGTACCGTGAGACCGTTAATGTAGAGGTTGAGTTGTTCACTTGGGAAAAGCTTGACTACGTTGATACAATCAAGAAGGAATTCGGTTTATAATGTCAATTCCTGCAAACATAACACCAGATTCTGTACGTGTCCTTTTCGAAAAGGGCACGTACTTTGGTAATGACTCTATATTTGCTTTACCGGGGAACCCCATTCCTGGAGCAAAAGGAGAAATCATTCCCTATATGCTCAGCCATGATTATATTATCACAGGCATCATTGCATTTTGCTTCTTCCTGCTGTGTTATGTTTTAAGCAGAGGATTCGATCTAATCATCCACCAGCTGAAAGGCTTTTTCTCGGAAAGAGAAAGAAACAATATGTTTGTTGAAACCGGAAGCGAATTCAGATATCAAGCCTTTCTCGTATTTCATACCTGTATCATGATCAGCCTTTTGGTGTATGATTTCAGATTTCAGCATCTCTTCCCTCAATATCTGTTTCCGAGTTGGGAAATCATTGGATACGGAATAATAGGAGTAGCAGCCTATTATTCTTTAAAATTCCTTCTTTATGAATTTGTAAACTGGGTCTTCTTTGACAAGCAGAAATCAGGTCGTTGGAATGAGATCAATTTCCTTGTAATTTCTTTACAAGGACTAATCTTTTTCCCTTTAGTCTGTTTAAGCATATTCAGCATACCAAATTCACAATACATCCCATATATTGTTCTTTTTGTTATCATTTTAGCCAAAATTCTGCTATTTTATAAGAGTTTTAGTATCTTTTTTGTGAATTTTCGTGGTCTGTGTTACAATATTTTGTACTTTTGCACCCTCGAAACGATACCCTTACTCATTTTGTGGAAGGTTGTAAGAGATATATGCTAATTTTTTATTACTTATAAAACATTAGAAGCGTTGAAAATTTCAAGAATTCTGGTATCTCAGCCCAAACCGGCATCTGATAAGTCGCCTTATTTTGAGATTGCCAAAAAGCATAATGTAGATGTGGTTTTCCGGCCTTTTATTAAGGTGGAAAGCATTACACCAAAGGAGTTCCGTGCACAGAAGGTAAACATCCTTGATCACACTGCGATTGTTTTCACTTCACGTCACGCTGTTGACCACTTTTTTCAGCTTTGTCAGGAAATGCGAGTTGCCATTCCTGAGGATATGAAATATTTCTGTATCACAGAGCAAGTAGCTTTATACATCCAGAAATATGTACAGTACCGCAAGAGAAAAGTTTTCTTCGGTACTACTGGAAAGTTTGATTCTCTGCTTCCTGCCATCATGAAGCGCAAGACAGAGAAATATCTGATTCCTCAGAGCGATGTACATACCGACGAAGTACCCAAATTGTTCGAGAACAATGGTCTGTTTCATCAGGAAGTAGTTATGTACCGTACAGTGAGCAACGATTTCGGCCCAGAGGAGAAGTTTGACTATGATATGATTATCTTCTTCAGCCCCGCAGGTATTGCTGCCTTACAGAAGAATTTCCCTAATTTTGAACAGGGAAATATTGCAATAGGTTGTTTTGGCCCTACCACAGCAAAGGCTGTAAAAGAAGCAGGTTTACGACTGGATTTGGAAGCGCCTACCAAGACTGCACCATCCATGACTGCTGCACTTGAAGCATTTATCCAGGAACAAAACGCATAAATTAAAGAAAAGGAAATCTAATTCTTGCATCCTTAATTCAAGGTAATGCCAAAGAATACATTTCATAAAAGTGAAAGACTGAGTAGCCTGATAGCTATTGACCGTCTTTTTAATGGGGGAAGCCGATCTTTTTCAGCTTTCCCTATTCGCATTGTATATAGGTTAGAAGATAAGAAGGAAACGGACTTTTCAAATATAGAGGTCCTCATAACCGTTTCCAAACGCCACTTCCATCATGCTGTTCAACGCAACAGAGTTAAGCGACAGATCAGAGAAGCATATCGAGCCAACAGAGGTCCATTAAAAGAGGCTATCAGTTTGGCTCAAAAGAAGATTCTGGTTGCTTTCATCTGGCAAGACAACAAATTATGGGATAGCCAGGATGTAAATGATCGAGTGCAGAGATTGCTATGTCGTGTAACAGAAAAGATTAGCCGATCAAATGATGCTGAAACAATTTAATAAGGTGCTAAGCAAACTGCTTCTGTTGCCCATCTTCTTTTATCGCAGATGCATTTCTCCTTATACTCCTCCAAGTTGCCGATATACTCCAACTTGCTCACAGTATGCCATAGAAGCCATCCAGAAATATGGTCCATTTAAAGGATTGTATTTAGCCATCAAAAGAATCTTGCGTTGCCATCCTTGGGGAGGGCACGGATATGATCCTGTCCCATGAAAGATATCCACTCACATAAACCGAACCAGGACAGCGTTTACAACTTAAATCTTGAGGAACTTCACGCACCCACCTATCCTGATTCCAAACAGCCATTAAGTGTAGGTTTACATCCTTGGTGGATTACACCTGATTGGGAGAATGATTTCAGACAAGTAGAACGTTGGAGTCACAATTCACAAGTAAAATGGATTGGTGAAACAGGATTGGATAAAAACAAGGGCCCTTTACTTTCCATTCAGAAAGAGGTTTTCTTGGCACATATCCATTTATCCGAAAGCATAAAGAAACCACTCCTTATCCATTGCGTGAAAGCAATAGATGAAGTCCTAACAATAAAAAAAGGAATCAACCCCAAGCAACTATGGATTTTTCATGGATTTAGAGGTAAGCCACAGCAAATGCATCAATTGCTTAATGCGGGATTCCATATCAGCTTTGGACCTAAGTTTAACAGGGAATCCCTGTTTTCCTGTCCAATAGAGTGCAGGTATCTGGAAACTGATGATAGCGGACTTCTCCCCTCAGAGGTGCAATCCTTGCAAAATATGAAGTAAAACTTTGAGTAAAGCGAATAAAGACGTATCTTTGCGGAACTTTATTAGAAAGTATTTAAAATAAACCAAATAAAATAAACTTCGATGAATTTTGTTGAAGAACTGAAATGGCGTGGGATGATACATACCATGATGCCAGGAACAGAAGAATTATTGAGCAAAGAGATGGTTACTGCTTATGTGGGCATTGACCCTACAGCAGACTCTCTGCACATCGGCCACTTGTGTGGTATCATGATGTTGCGCCACTTCCAACGTTGCGGACACAAGCCCCTGGCTTTGGTAGGCGGAGCAACCGGTATGATTGGTGACCCATCAGGTAAGTCTCAGGAGCGTAACTTGCTGAACGAAGAGACCTTGCGTCATAACGTAGCATGTATTAAGGAGCAGTTGGGCCGCTTCCTGGATTTCGAGAGCAACGAGCCTAACAAGGCTGAATTGGTTAACAATTATGATTGGATGAAGGACTTCACCTTCCTGGATTTTGCACGTGACATCGGCAAGCACATCACCGTCAACTATATGATGGCAAAGGATTCCGTCCAGAAGCGTCTGAATGGTGAGGCTCGTGACGGACTCTCATTCACCGAGTTCACTTACCAGCTGTTACAGGGATATGATTTCCTTTATCTGAACCAGAACAAGAACTGTAAATTGCAGATGGGTGGTTCTGATCAGTGGGGTAATATTACAACCGGAACCGAACTTATCCGCCGCACAACAGGTGGTGAGGCATATGCACTGACCTGTCCACTGATTACAAAAGCTGACGGTGGCAAATTTGGCAAGACCGAGAGTGGAAATGTCTGGTTGAGCCGTGAATACACCTCACCTTACAAATTCTTCCAGTTCTGGCTGAATGTCAGTGATGCTGATGCTGAGCGCTACATTAAAATCTTCACCTCACTTCCAAAAGATGAAATTGAAACTCTGATTGCTGAACATCAGGAAGATCCAGGTCAACGTAAGTTACAGAAGCGTTTGGCTAAGGAAGTTACGATTATGGTTCACTCTGAAGAGGATTACAATGCTGCTGTTGAGGCTAGTGGAATCCTGTTTGGCAAGGCAACCAAGGACTCTCTGCTGAAACTGGACGAAGCAACTCTGTTGGATGTTTTCAACGGTGTGCCACAGTTTGAGGTGTCTAGAGAAGAGATGGAAGCAGGCATCAAAGCGGTTGACCTATTTACAGAGAAAGCTGCCATCTTCCCATCAAAGGGTGAGATGAGAAAGCTGACTCAGGGTGGCGGTGTTTCTGTCAACAAGGAAAAATTGACAGCATTTGACCAGCTTCTGACCATTGCAGATTTGTTGGATAACAAGTATCTGCTTGTTCAAAAAGGCAAGAAGAATTATTATTTGATTATTGTAAAGTAAAATAGGTTTTTTTTGGGATATTTCCAAAAACTCCTTATCTTTGCACCGCTTTTGGGAAACCGGAAGCTTAGGATTGGACTATGGTGTAATGGTAGCACAAAACATTTTGGTCGTTTTAGTTTCAGTTCGAACCTGGATAGTCCAACCCACTGAAAGCAGTCTCATACATGAGGCTGCTTTTTTTGTTGACTTTATTTTGTCTTTCTATTTGTTTATCGTACCTTTGCGCAAATCATTAATTCATAGCTTATGAAAGGAATTGTTTTAGCAGGCGGATCTGGAACCCGTCTCTATCCCATCACTAAGGGTGTAAGTAAGCAGCTTATACCCATCTTTGACAAACCAATGATCTACTATCCTGTGTCTGTGCTCATGTTGGCAGGAATCCGTGAAATTCTTATTATTTCCACCCCTGTTGATCTGCCAGGTTTTAAACGTCTGTTGGGTGACGGATCGGATTATGGTGTGAAATTTGAATATGCAAAACAGCCATCACCAGATGGATTGGCCCAGGCATTCATCATAGGTGAGAAGTTTATTGGTAATGATAGTGCCTGCTTAGTTTTGGGTGACAATATTTTCCATGGTACCGGTTTCACCCAAATGCTTAGAAATGCGGTTAAAGCGGCAGAAGAAGATAACAAAGCTACAGTTTTTGGCTATTGGGTTTGCGATCCGGAAAGATATGGCGTAGCTGAGTTTGATAAGGAAGGCAACTGCTTGAGCATTGAGGAAAAACCGAAGAATCCAAAGAGCAATTATGCCGTTGTAGGACTTTATTTCTACCCCAATAAGGTGGTTGAAGTTGCAAAAAACATCAAGCCATCCGCTCGTGGCGAACTGGAGATTACTACGGTTAACCAGCGTTTCCTGGAAGATAAGGAATTGAAGGTTCAAACTCTAGGAAGAGGTTTTGCATGGTTGGATACCGGAACACATGATTCTCTGAGTGAGGCTTCCAATTATATTGAGGTTATCGAAAAACGTCAGGGATTAAAAGTGGCTTGTCTGGAAGGCATTGCATACCGCAAGGGTTGGATTACCACCGAAAAAATGCGTGAGTTAGCACAACCTATGCTGAAAAATCAGTATGGACAATACCTGTTGAAAGTCATTGATGACGTTGAGAAATATGGCAAGGATGAAGCCATACATCTATAAATACGCCCTATCATTTCTATTCTCTATAGGCTGTTTTCTTACTTCACTTGCTCAACATACACAGAATTGGGCTGTCGAGGAAACAGCCTATAGAGGCAATTATTTTCTTACAGATCAGGCCATTCAGACGGCAGATCATGTTTTACTCTATCAATTGCCCGATGGCGGATGGCCTAAAGGCATTTATTATCCTGCACCACTCTCTGCAGTAGAAACAGCCAATATCTCTATCGCAAAAAGCCATTTGTCCAGTTGTCTTTATGGCAGAAGCACATTAGCAGAAATTCATTTTCTTAGCAATATGTACCAGAATTCTGCACGCAGAAAATATAAGAAAGCTGCAGAAGATGGCATTTCTTTTTTGATTCAGTCTCAATTCGATAATGGCGGATGGCCATTGCAAGTTGGAGAGAGCCACCCCATCATTTCCTTGTCTGATAATTCTTTCATAGAAATAATGACACAGATCTGGAGAATTGCAGAAGGAAAAACGCCATACGATTATGTCTCTGCCGACTTACGGAAAAAGTGTTCCGATGCTTTCAATAATGGTATAAATTTCATCCTTAGGACTCAGTGTTTTCAAAACGGAAAACCTGCCATTTGGTTTTCATGCTATGATGCGCAAACACTTCAACCTATGGCTGGTTCACAACAGGAGTTACTGGCTTTGAATACACAGATTTCTGATAATCTGACCTCACTGCTTATGAGCCTCAGCAATCCTCCTGAGCTTGTTACTCAAGCTATCGAGGGAGCAGTCAACTGGTATAAGGAGAACAAAATTTCCGGTTTGACACGGCAGAATTTTGTCAACAAACAAGGAAAAAGGGATTTCCGATTTGTGGAAGATAAACATGCCCCAGACATGTGGGCTTTATATTATGACCCAGCAACCAACAAACCTGTATTCTGCGAAACAGACGGTAGTATTATTCCTGCACTGGATGATTTGACTTACGAAGCACGCAAGTCCATGAGTTGGTACAACAATGACGGGGGTAAATTAATCCGCAACTATCAGAAATGGAAGGATAGTAAATAATCACAAAACAGTAAGAACACCATCCTTTACTGAGAATCGGATATTAATTTTCATAAAATCCATGCCATAAATCCGGTTCTCATCATGCTGATAATGAGGACGGGGATCATGTTCCAAGACCTGCCTTAAAGCTTCAATCTGTTCTGTTCCCAAAATACGAGAAATCTTCTCAGGTATTTCCACCTTTAGTTTTTTCTCGTCTCTTAACACGTTCTCGGTAAAACCGCCTTTTGCCTTAGGGTGAGAATCTGTAAATGGAAGATATGGTTTCACATCAAAGATAGGTGTATTATTCATCAGATCTGCCCCTGCAACGACCAGAACCGGTGCCTCCTTGCATTCCCAATCTATCCCGATCAATCGGACAGATGACAATCCCAATGTGTTTGGACGGAACGGGGAACGAGTGGCAAAAACACCCATTCTCACATTGCCACCCAACATCGGTGGGCGTACTGTAGGTGTCCAATCCTTTTGTGGCACTTCGCTGAACGACCATATAAGCCAAATGTGCGAAAACTCCTCCAACCCTCGGAAAGCCTCAGGAATTCGGTATTCCGGCTCAAAAATCACACGTGCTTCCAATGCATCGGCAATTCCACTCTGCCGAGGGACACCAAACTTTGAGCCGAAAGCTGTCTCGATATGTGCAATGGATCTTACTGTCTGTTCCATCAGTCCTTTTTCCGAATTATCGTCAATCCATCCCGGAGTGGCAGAATCACTTTCTCAACTCTCTCATCCTTTGCCAAATAGTCATTAAACTGACGGATTCCTAAAGTTTGGGCATCTCTATCGTATTTGGGGTCAATCACATGGCCGTCCCACAAGGTATTGTCGGCCAAGATATATCCTCCAGGACGGAGTTTCTTCAACACCAGTTCATAATACTCCACATAGCAACGCTTGTCGCCATCTACAAATGCCATATCAAAAACCACATCCAGCTGAGGAATAATATCCAAAGCATTTCCAATCAAGAATTTGATCTGATTTGCATAAGGGGATTGCTCAAACCAAGGACGGGTAAAATCTTCCTGCTCATCATTAATTTCAATGGTGTACAATTTCCCTTCCGGTGCCAAACCTTCGGCCAGACATAATCCCGAATAACCGCTATAGGTTCCTATTTCCAAAATGTTTTTGGGCTGAATCATCTTCACAAACATCTTCAAGAGACGACCCTGAAGATGTCCGGAAGCCATTCGGGGGTATAACAACTTGATTTGCGTGTCACGATACAGTTTACGCAAATAGTCACTTTCAGCATCAATATGCTGAACGATATATTGGTCTAATGCCTCTTCGTATTTCACTTCAAGCGATTTAAAAGTGCCTCAACACCCAAACGATAGCTGTCCAAGCCAAATCCACAGATTACTCCCACACACGCGCAAGAAATCATAGATTTATGGCGGAACTCCTCTCGCTGATGAACATTGCTGATATGAACCTCTATAACCGGAGTTTTCACAGCACGGATAGCATCCTGAAGAGCCACTGAGGTATGGGTATATGCACCGGCATTCAGTACGATACCATCGTAAGAAAATCCAACCTCATGTATTTTGTCAATCATGAAACCTTCCACATTACTTTGGAAATATTCCAACTCCACATTAGGATAAGCTTCGCGCAACTCTTCCAGATAGTCCTCGAATCCACGGGCGCCATATACACCAGGCTCACGTTTTCCCAACAGGTTCAGGTTGGGGCCGTTCATAATCAGTATTCTCATCATTTTTGATTTTAAATTCAAATTCTTATCTTTGCAGATAAATCGAAACAAAGGTAACATAAATAAAACGAAATGCCAAATCCGAGACCTAAAAAAGAAGACTGGGATTCTCTGATACGGAAGTACAAACAGTACATCCGTCTGGAGCGCTCATACTCAAAAAACACCCTGGATGCTTATCTTGCCGACTTGGATAAACTGAAAGCCTATCTCACTCTGACAGATATCTCGCCACTAAAAGCACAGATTTCCAACCTCCGCGACTTTTCCATGGGGCTTCAGGATATTGGTATTCATCCCCGTTCACAGGCACGCATCCTTTCTGGTGTACGTTCCTTCTATCGCTTTCTGGAATTGGAAGGCTATATCGAACAGTCACCGGCAGAACTGTTGGAAGCACCACAAATCGGACGGCATCTGCCTTCTGTTCTTTCCGTCAATGAAATTGACAAAATCATTGCACAGATTGACCTAAGCAAAACTGAGGGCCAACGGAACAGGGCAATCATTGAGACTTTGTACAGTTGTGGACTTCGAGTCAGTGAATTATGCAATCTTAAACTCTCCGACTTGTTTCTGAACGAGGGATTTATCAAAGTGGAGGGAAAGGGAAACAAGCAACGTCTTGTCCCCATTTCTCCCAGAGCCATACATGAGTTGGAACTGTATTTTCAGGATCGTTGTCATTACACCATCAAACCCGGAGAAGAGGATTTTGTTTTCATCAGTCAAAGACGTGGCACCCATATCGGCCGTATCATGGTTTTCCATTTCATAAAAGAACTGGTGAATATGGCCGGCATACAGAAAGAAGTAAGTCCCCATACTTTCCGACACAGTTTTGCAACCCATCTGTTGGAAGGGGGAGCCAACCTCAGAGCCATCCAAGCCATGTTGGGTCATGAGTCAATTGCCACTACCGAGATCTACACACATATTGACCGTTCCCGTCTGAGAGAGGAGATTTTACTCCATCATCCCAGAAATATGGTAATAAAGGACTAAAAAAAGCTTTAAAAAAACTGCATTTATTCCTTAAAAACAAACTAGATTCCTTATCTTTGCAATGTAGTAATACAACAACACAAAATCTGCGATTAATTATGATGAAGAAATCTATTTTAATGCCATTTGCATCTTTTGCTCTGGTTGCAGCTTTGACATCATGCAGCAGCAAATTAGGTATGTTGGGAGCTGATAGTTTTACTGTGACACCAAACCCTCTGGAAGCCCATGCCGGTATGGTGCCTACTACAATTAATGGTACCTTCCCAGAAAAGTACATGAAGAAGAAGGCACAAGTAACCGTAACTCCTGTACTGAGATGGAATGGCGGAGAGGCCAAGGGTAACCCTGCTACTTTCCAGGGTGAGAAGGTAAAAGGAAACAATCAGACTATTTCATATGTTATTGGCGGCTCATATACTTTGCGTGCTTCTTATCCTTTTCAGGATGGCATGCAACGTTCAGATCTGTATCTGACTTTTAATGCCCAGGTTGGCAATAAAGTCGTAAACATTCCAGATGTTCAGATCGCTACAGGTGTAATTTCCACCTCAGAATTGGTAAAGGAGACTCTTAAGAACGCTAACGGTTCTATAGCAAAGGATGCTTTCCAGCGTATTATTCAGGCTAAGCAGGAGGCAACCATCCAGTTCCTTTTGGGTCAGGCAAATCTGCGTGCCAGCGAGTT
>JAZQPA010000145.1:0-2732 GCA_045628125.1 Bacteroidaceae bacterium | reverse complement strand
ATATAATCCCGCTTCATTCACCAGCTCTCGGCTTGCTCCTGGAATGGATTTCAGATGAATGTAACCATTGAATCTATGGATAGTACGCAAATCCTTAGCTATTCTCACCAATCGTTCCATGGTGTAATCCGGATTTCGCACCACACCGGAACTCAGGAAGAGACCTTCAATGTAGTTTCTCCGGTAAAACTCCATGACTATCTCTTCCAGTTCGCTTACAGAGAGTGTAGCCCGCTTTATGTCGTTTGTCCTTCGGTTTACACAGTAGGCACAGTCGTACATGCAATAATTGGTGAGCATGACTTTCAGCAGAGAGATACATCTTCCGTCATCGGCAAAACTATGGCAGATGCCCACACCACCAACCGTGTTGCCCACCATTCCTTTCTTTCCGGAACGGACAGTGCCACTTGAAGAGCAAGATACATCGTATTTTGCTGATTCTGTGAGAATACGAAGCTTTTCTATGGTTGATTCTGTTAGCATTTTACCAATTTTTCCGCAAAATTAATACTCTTTATTGTCAAACTGTAACACAAAAACAAATCTATGTGTTAAAAATTAAAAAGAGTCAAATACTGTCTGCAAATATAGCTAAATAAAATGATTTGCTTACCTTTGCAGCCTAAATAAGAAACCATGAAAGGCCGTACATTGCAGGATTTGATTGCTGAGGGAGAACACCAGCAGCAGGATTTTAAATACGAGATATCTTCTATCAGCAAGATAGCTCATTCCTTGTCGGCTTTTGCCAATACCGATGGGGGCCGTCTTCTGGTAGGTGTACGTGACAATGGTCGCATTGCCGGTGTACGGAGTGAAGAGGAGATCTACATGATAGATGCTGCCGCCAACAGTTACTGCTTTCCTCCGGTAAGCTGCTATTGGGAAACGGTGGTAGAGGAGGGGCATACCGTACTGATTGTTACGATAGAGAAAAGCGAAGATCGTCCGGTGCGGGCCAAGGAGCAGGACGGGCAGAAACGTGCCTATGTCCGCATTGCCGACGAAAACATTGTGGCCTCACCGGTTCACCTTGCCTTGTGGAAACAGCAGAACACATCTGCTGGAGCATTTATTCCCTTGAATGAGAAAGAACTGGAGATTCTGCAATTGTTTACCACTCATCCTCAAGGCTTTACCTTAAATCAGTTTTATAAGAAAGCAGGGATTAACCGCTATAAAGCCATCCATATCCTGGCAGATTATATCCGTTTTGGGGTAGTTGATATGGTTTTTCGCGACCACCAGTTCTTCTTTGTAGAGAAAAAGGAACTTTGACAGTGTTTGAATGAAAAAATTCTGATTCTATGAAATTACATACTCTAGCTGCCGTTGCAGCATTTTCTTTAGCCACCTTTAGTTGCACCGATGAGAATAAGGTGGCAGTAGATACACCTAAGTGTCCATTTGAAGGATACCAGTTAGTTTGGAACGATGAGTTTGACGGCGATGCCTTGGGTTCCGACTGGATTTACGAAGTGAAACCTGAGAAATGGGTGAACAATGAGTTGCAGAACTACGTGAATATCAATACTCCTGAAGGCGCCAAAGTGACTGAGGTTTCGGACGGAATCCTGAAGATTACCGCTCTGAAGGAGGGAGATAAAGTGTATAGCGGACGTGTCTATGCCAAGCGCGATACCGGTTGGAAGTACGGCTATATGGAAGCCCTCATCAAACTGCCGGTAGGTAAGGGCACCTGGCCTGCATTCTGGATGATGCCAGTAAATGGTAAGGCATGGCCAGCCGATGGCGAGATTGATATCATGGAGGAGGTAGGTGTAAATCCTGATTATGTGTCATCCAGCTTGCATGCCACCGGTCATGTACATGTAAATAACACCCAGGTAACCCATGAGATATTTCAGGAAGGAGCCGAGGGTGGTTTTCATCTGTATGCCATGAAGTGGACTCCCGAAAACATTACCACCTATGTGGACGGTATTGAGCAGCTGAATTACGATAATCCGGGAACCGGTCGTGTGGATTGGCCTTACGATGATCCGTTCTATATTATTCTCAATTTGGCCTGGGGAGGCAATTGGGGTGGTATGAATGGTGTGGACGAGTCGGCTCTGCCTGTCACTATGGAGGTAGATTATGTACGTGTGTTCCAGTTGGCTGAATAGAGAAAATGACTGATTTCAAGATAGAATTCCTGAATGGAGAGTTCTCAGTTTGTCGTGTGAGCGAATTCACACCCCAGATGATGAAGAACCCGTTCAGTTTCCTTGCAAGGACCGATGAGGAGTGTTCGTTGGTCTGCCTTACGGCCGATGTGCCTCAGCAGACAATGAGTCGTGAGGACGGTTGGCGTGCCTTCCGGGTGGTGGGCGTGCTGGATTTCTCGCTCATCGGCATCCTCAGTCGTATCTCCACGCGTCTGGCCGATGCCGGTATCGGCATTTTTGCAGTATCTACCTACAATACAGACTACATACTTGTCAAGCAGGAAAACTTTGACAATGCTTGCCGTGCATTGAAGGAATGGATGTAATATTAGTTTTCTTACTCTGAGGCTCCAATCTCTGCAGAGAAATCTCCTTTCTGCAGCTTGATGGACTTGCCGTTTCGGACCATTTGGACGATGTCTGGAATCTGTGCAACTACTGCAAAGGCTAGCAGTTCACCTACTGCAGAGAGCACGCTGCCATCGATGATGCCGGTAGGAGGGATGAGAAAACCTCCTACAATGAGGCTCACACTGATGGTCACCAGAATGTAGAAGG
>JAZQPA010000144.1:0-3677 GCA_045628125.1 Bacteroidaceae bacterium | reverse complement strand
GGATTTTATAAAGGTTAAGAACACGATAGCCAAAGGAGGCGTGAAGAAAATGGTGAGGGAGTGAGGGAACAGCGAGGACTGTCTGAGCGAAACAACGTGAAGCGAGTTCCGCAGCGCCGAACGATGAACCATTTTTAGACTCCGACGCGTGGGTTCGTACCTTTATAAAATCCGACCCGCAGCATGAGTGCCACCCCACAGCCTGAGCATAGAGATAACAAAAAAAAGGATGGTTGAAAAACCATCCTTCCTTTATCACATTCTCAATTTTGAATTAGTTTGCTGGAGTTTCAGCAGGTGCTTCAGCTGGTGCTGGAGCCTCGGCTGGAGCTGCATCCTGAGCTGCAGGGAATGCCTGCACATTGTTTGGATTAATAGCACGCTGAATAGCGGCATCCTGCTCCATCACACTTCCACTACCTGAGTTAATAGATGTCAAAGTATAAGAAGATGCGATGCTCAATACTACGATGATGGCTGCAAGTGTCCAAGTGGTCTTCTCCAATACGTCAGTGGTCTTACGAACACCCAACAGACCGTTTGATGAAGAGAAAGCTGATGCCAAACCGCCACCCTTAGAGTTCTGGATCATTACAACCAGGATCATCAGAATGGCTGCCAGAACTGCAAAAGTTACTAATAAAACGAACATTTTTGTACTTTATTTTTTGTTATTTATAATCAATTTTTCGAGAAATCTCAATTGGTCTGCAAAGTAAGCATTTTTTTTTGGATTATTCAAACTTAATCGCTTAATAATTTCGTATGCTTTGGAATATCGGCCCTGTTTGATGTAAATTCGGGCTAAAGTCTCGGTCAAACAGCTGGAATCGCCCGTTTCATCGTCATTTTCGAGTACCGGAGCACTTTGCGGATTGTCGGGAAGGGTAATGCCTTCGTTCTCCTGAATCTGAATGAAATTATCAATCAGATCGACCGTACGGGACGACTGGGCAGTAGGCTGACTCTCCTCGGGAACGGCATCCTCCAACTGCATGAGATAGGCCACATAATCCACAGCCGGATTGACCGGAACATTGGGGCGCTTGGGCTCATTCTCGGTGGGAAGGGTCTGCAGGAAACTGTCGATGAGCGAGAGGGTGCGGTCGGAACTGTACTCCTCCTTCTCCTCGGCTACCGTACGCTCGTGAGGCTGGATGACATAATTCTTACCCTCGATCATGTTGAACAGCGCGCGGCAATCGGCCACATAGAAAGCAGCCTTGCGGAGCTCCTCACCAAAACTGCTGTCGTGCATCAGGTACAGGTTCTGCAGGAACAGCAGACGGGCGGTCTGGTCGAACGGAAAGCGTGCCAGATGACCTCTCAGTTGGAAGAGCGTGTCATGATTCAGCAACTCGGGATGATTGATATAGGAATATACTTGTGCCATTACCAGTTTGCTACTGTTGCGTTAAATATCTGATCTACAATATCCTTACTCATCTGTTCTACCAGCTCCTCCTGTACGGCTGAAAGCTGCTGACGGCTGTCGTACTGGGTGGTTGCGGAGAACTGACGCTCAAAGTCCTGAGTGTGGTCGGCATTATTGGTGAAGCGCACATTGACGGTCATCTTCAGGGATACCTGAGCCGAATAACCATCGGCACCAACGGCCTGGTTCATCTGTGAGTAATCGGTAATCTCGCCCGAGATGACCAGGTCGCCATTTCTGCGCACCTGCTGCAGACGGGTGGAACGAGCATACACATCGGTCAGCTCGTTATTGAACATGCTGGCCATAGGTCCCCACACATACGATGAACGGATGAGGAACTGCTCGATGGTGATGGTCTTAGTCTTGTTGTAGTCGATAGACGCACCATTGAACTGATACGAAATACTGCATGAAGTAAGCAGTAGCATGCAAGCCAATACGCTGAATATGAAATGCTTAATCCAAGCCATATTTCTGAATTTTACGGTATAGGGTACGCTCGGAGATGCCCAATTCCTCGGCAGCAGGATGACGGCGGCCGTTGTATTTGTTGAGCACCCGGGCAATTAACTGTTTCTCATTATCACGGATAGAAGGAGCCAGCGCCTCGGTTGAGGTATCGGCATCATCGCCCTTCAGCTCCTCGGCATCCAGGAATTCCACCTCATCGGTATGGGTATAGATGGGCTGATCGGCATTGGGGGTGAGCTGCGGCAAGGCTGGAGATACCGAAGTGGCGGTATCGGCCGGGGTGCCGGTAGCAGCTGCCAGTTTCTTCTTCAACTCGTTCACGTCCTGAGTCAGGATGGAGATCATGCTGAAGAGCATGGCACGATCCTTCTCGTACGAATGCACGCTCTCATCGAAAGAGCCCCCTCCCACTACCGCCAAGTCGGTTGTCTCGCGGTCGTGCGGAATATAGTTGTCCAGGATATCCACGGTCAGCATACGCTCCTTCTCCAGCAGGCTCATCTGCTCGGTGATGTTCTTCAGCTGACGGATGTTTCCCGGCCACTTGTAGCTCATCAACGCCTGCTTGGCCATGTTATCGGCCAGACGGATAGGCGGCATGTTGTATTTCTCGGAAATCTCGGTGGCAAACTTCAGGAACAGCATAGGAATATCCTCCTTGCGCTCGCGAAGTGGAGGAAGGTTGATAGGAATGGTGTTCAGACGGTAGTACAGGTCCTCGCGGAATCTGCGCTCCACAATGGCCCTGTTCATATTCACGTTGGTAGCCGCCACAATGCGCACATTGGTCTTACGCACCTCGGAAGAACCCACGCGGATGTACTCGCCAGTCTCCAGCACACGAAGCAAGCGGGCCTGAGTGGCCATAGGCAGCTCGCCCACCTCGTCCAGGAAGAGGGTGCCGCCATTGGCGGTCTCGAAATAACCGGCATGATCACTGGAAGCTCCTGTAAATGAGCCTTTCATGTGACCGAAGAGTTCAGAATCGATGGTGCCTTCAGGAATGGAGCCACAGTTTACGGCAAAGTATTTTCCATGCTTTCGGCGACTGTTGTCGTGGATGATACGGGGAATGACCTCCTTACCCACACCACTCTCTCCGATGATGAGGACAGAGGTGTCGGTTGGAGCCACTTGTAGGGCCACATCCAAAGCATGATTCAAACCGTAGGAGTTTCCCACGATGCCATACTTCATCTTTATGCTCTGAAATTCAGGTGTTACCATGATTCTACACTTTGAACTGACAAATTTACGGAATATTTTTTAGAAACAAAAAAAAAGGCTTGCAGATTTGCAAGCCTTCTTTTTTATTTAGATTTATTAGATAAACCACTTTACATAGCAGAAGTCCTGACGGTGTGGGAGTTCATCGTTCTTAGGGAACATACGGTATGCCACCTTGAAGTCACCTGCCGTTGGAGTTGAGTGTGTACCTTCGAATGTGTAGAGGTTACCTTCACGATGTACTACATTCAGAGGTTCAATCTGGCATACATGCTGGTTGCCTTCATCATCGCTCTGGAGAGTCACGATTTCAATGCCGATTGCATCGTCAAGTCCTTGTTCGTCAATCACACAACGTACCTTATATTCCTTACCTGCCTGTACATTGCCTGCGATGAGGTCAGCATCCTTATCAATGCTTACCACATTGATATTGTCCCAACGCTCTGCCACAAGTTCCTTCCACTGAACGATTTCACGAACCTTGGCATAGTTGTCGGCATAGAGTTTCTGGCTGCGTTCTGCCAATGGCTGATAGAAC
>JAZQPA010000143.1:0-4666 GCA_045628125.1 Bacteroidaceae bacterium | reverse complement strand
TAGATATAACTCTCGAGCGAAGCGCAGAGAGAATTATCAATTGTCAATTATCCGCTCGAATCTATGATTCGCTCTCATAGCGAAGCGGAGAGAGAATTGTCAATTTTGCCATGGGTTGCGTTAGCAATACATGGCAACGATTGCCTCGTACAGCTCCTGCTTACCACTGGTCAGGTTAGGCTCACCTACGGTCTTTCCGTACTCGTAAACCTCCTCCAGAGTCATCTCGCCATTCTCGAACTTCTTACCCAAACCATCGTTGAAAGAAGCGTAGCGATCAGCAACCATCTGCTTGATTGGGCTCTCCTCCAGCAACTTAGCAGCGTTCTCCAAGCCACGAGCCATAGCATCCATACCGCTGATGTGAGCCAGGATGATATCATCCAGATCAGTACTGTTACGACGGGTCTTAGCATCGAAGTTAGTACCACCGGTACCCAGACCACCGTTGCGGATAATCTGCATCCAAGCCTGGATCAGATCAAATGGATCGATAGGGAACTGGTCGGTATCCCAACCGTTCTGATAATCACCGCGGTTAGCATCGATAGAACCCAGCATGCCAGCGTCAACAGCAGCAGCCAACTCATGCTCAAAGGTATGACCAGCCAAAGTAGCGTGGTTAACCTCAATATTTACCTTGAAGTCCTTATCCAGACCGTTAGCCTTCAGGAAACCGATAACAGTCTCGGTATCCACATCATACTGATGCTTAGTAGGCTCCATTGGCTTAGGTTCAATCAGGAAGGTACCGGTAAAGCCCTTAGAGCGAGCATAGTCGCGAGCCATACGCAACATGGTAGCCATGTGCTGCTTCTCACGCTTCATATCGGTGTTCAGCAAGCTCATGTAACCCTCACGGCCGCCCCAGAATACATAGTTCTCAGCACCCAGCTCAATACCAGCATCGATAGCGTTCTTAATCTGAACGATAGCGCGAGCCACAACATCGAAATCAGGGTTGGTAGAAGCACCATTCATATAACGCTTGTTACCGAATACGTTAGCGGTAGACCACAGCAACTTAACGCCAGTCTCAGCCATCTTCTCCTCCAGGTAAGCCACGATAGCCTTCATGTTAGCCTCATATTCCTCAACACTGGTACCCTCAGCAATCAGGTCCACATCGTGGAAGCAGAAATAAGGAATACCCAGCTTAGTCATAATCTCGAAACCTGCGTCAGCCTTGTTCTTAGCAATCTCCAGTGCAGTAGCACCCTCATTCCAAGGGAAAGTCTTGGTACCAGGGCCAAACTGATCAGCACCGTCAGCGCACAAAGTATGCCACCATGCCATTGCAAAGCGCAACCAGTCCTTCATGGTCTTACCCATGATTACCTTGTTCTCATCATAATAGTGGAAAGCCATAGGGTTCTTTGAATCCTTGCCTTCAAACTGAATTTTACCCACTTGTGGGAAATACTCTTTTGCCATGTTATTTAGATTTAAAAATTTTGCAAATTTTTAAATAATTGACAATTCTCTCTCCGCTTCGCTATGAGAGCGAATCATAGATTCGAGCGGATAATTGACAATTGACAATTAAATGAATGATTTCCAACGATTATACGCCTCCAGATATCTATCCTTCAGCGCCTCATTTGGAGTAATGATTTGAATCTTTTCCAGCGAAGCACACGCCTCATTATTATCCTTATAGAATCCTAATCCCATACCGGCACCCTTGGCAGCGCCTACACTACCGTCGGTATCGTACAGCTCGATGGTAGCACCGGTCACACCTGCTAAGGTGTCACGGAACAGTGGGCTCAGGAACATATTGGCATGACCGGCATGAATGGTCTTCATCTCCATGCCCATCTGCTGCATGATCTCCATGCCGTAGGCAAAACTGAATACAATACCCTCCTGGGCAGCACGCAACAGGTGAGCCTTGGAATGGATATTGAACTGAATGCCATGCACACTGCAACCCGTCTCGCGGTTCTGTAGCATACGTTCCGCACCATTACCGAATGGAAGAATGCTCAATCCCTCAGCACCGATTGGCACTTTAGCACAAAACTCATTCATCTCTGTATAGCTGATGCCCTCTGGAGCCACATTGCGTTTCATCCAACTGTTCAGGATACCCGTACCGTTAATGCACAACAACACACCCAAACGAGTCTGTTCCGGTGTATAGTTCACATGAGCAAAAGTATTCACACGGCTCAATGGATCATAATTTACCTGACCCAACACACCATAAACCACACCCGATGTACCTGCAGTGGAAGCTATTTCGCCCGGGTTAAACACGTTTAGACTCAATGCATTATTAGGCTGGTCACCAGCACGGTAACAGATAGGAGTACCCTCGGCCAAGCCCAGTTCGGCAGCAGCCTGAGCAGTCACTCTACCCTGCTCACAGAAAGTTGGCTTAATTTCAGGAATCATATCCATAGCAAAGCCGAAATACTCCATCAGGAAACCGGCCACCTGCTGCTCCTTAAAATCCCAGAACATACCCTCAGACAAACCGCTGATGGTGGTACAGATCTCACCCGAAAGCTTCATAGCGATATAGTCGCCCGGAAGCATGATCTTATCAATCTGCTCAAAAATGGCAGGCTCATTCTCCTTGACCCAAGCCAGCTTGCTGGCAGTAAAGTTGCCCGGAGAATTCAGCAGATGACCCAGGCACTGCTGCTCACCCAATGTCTCGAAAGCCCGGTTGCCATAAGGCACGGCACGGCTGTCGCACCAGATGATAGCATCACGCAGCGGTTTCTGATTCTTGTCCACACACACCAGACCATGCATCTGGTATGATATACCGATAGCTTTAATCTCGGAAGGAGTAGCCCCGCTCTGAGTCATCATATCAGCGGTAGCCAGTTTCAGGTTAGCCCACCACATCTCCGGATCCTGCTCTGCCCATCCCGGTTTCACGGCAGTAATCTTAGCCTCCTGTTTAGGGTAGAAAGCACTGGCCACGCACTTTCCGGTATCACCGTTCACCAGACTAGCTTTGACTGATGAACTGCCTATGTCATATCCTAATAAGTACATACTTTTAAAATTTGCATATTTTTGACACTACAAATATAAAGATAAAAATAGATTATTCAAAAATAAACAGCAATTTTCTTTCTCAAAAAAGCATTTATTCATTAGCATATAAATATCCGAGCAATCCATTAAACAGTTTATAATCAACTGAATACATTTATAATTGGATTACCCTTTATATTCGAACACTTCAGTTTTTTTTAATTCTTATAAGATGATTGTAATTAAGGCTGAGCTTCGTTTATTGGATTTTGAGTATCCTTTCACTTATCAAACCACAGCCTTGTTTTATTAATGAATTAATTATGGAGCTCATTAATGTCAATTCACTGCTGTCCGGAGAAAAATCTCCATTTAGTCAATTAAATTATTCATATTTAGATATTTATGGGCTATTTTATTATTACTCGATTTGAATTAGTAACTTTGCATTCGCAAACACAGGATGCAAAATCAACTATGAATCAAGGTAAGAGTATCTTCGCCCAATTAATGTTCCTTTTCCCAGAGTATCACTTCCGACAGTGCGTTGCACGATACCAGGGTGATCGCCACAAGATAAAGTTTTCATGCCGCGACCAGTTTATGGTTATGGCTCTCGCTCAACTCACATCTCAGCAGAGTCTTCGTACTAACGAGGCTGCATTGACTGCATTTGAGCAGAAGCTTTATCACGCTGGTTTGAGTTTTATCCCTCGCTCTACACTCAGTGAGAAGAATGAGAAGAAGGATTGGAGGATCAACCGTGACTTTGCTCAATGTCTGATTAAGAGAGCAGAGAAGCTCTACTCCAAAGATTACTTCCGGCTTGGTCTTGAGGAGATGGTTTCTGCTTTTGACAGCAGTACCATTGAGTTGTGTCTCAAACTCTGTCCATGGGCTCAGTTCCATCATGACAAAGGGTGTTCAAAATGCATACGTTTCTTAATCTGCGTGGAAACATCCCATCCTTCATCTACTTGACTGATGGACGTATCCATGATTCGCAATCCCTTGATAAACTGTCAATTGAAGCATTCGCCTATTATCTGATGGATAAGGGATATGTTGATTATAAGCGGCTTTATAATCTCTTTCACAAACAGCATGCGTTCTTCGTTACCAGAGCCAAGGATAACATGAAATACATTGTTGTTGGCGAACGAGAAGCTGACAAAACTACAGGAATCATTAGCGACCAAGACATTCGATTTACTGGCGTTCGCACCTCGACTTATTATCCCGAGAGCATCAGAATGGTTACCTACGAGGATTATGCAACAAGCAACGTCTATAGGTTTATCACTAACGATTTTACATTGCCAGCACTTACCATTGCTGAACTTTATCGGGAAAGATGGACTGTCGAATGTTTCTTCAAATGGATAAAAGGACGTCTTCATGTGAAGTCTTTCTACGGCACATCGCAGAATGCCGTTTACACACAGATTTGGATTGCCGTGTGCACTTACCTGCTTCTGATTATTGCTAAGAAAGAGTTTCATATCGAATGCGAACTTTATATTTTGGTTCATTAGTGTCCAATAAAAATGGACGAGTTAATTAATTTAATCAAATAGTCCCTTAAAAAGGGGATAATCGAGTTCTTTGACATCGTTGAAATTAGTCTTATCGAACAGGTCACGCAAGTGTGCCTTGTCTGTCAATGAGA
>JAZQPA010000142.1:0-73164 GCA_045628125.1 Bacteroidaceae bacterium | reverse complement strand
GTTGGGGCATGCCATGCTGAGCATCAATGCCGTAAAGGGCTTTGAGTACGGCATGGGCTTTGCAGGAATAACCCAGCGAGGCTCAGAGCAGAACGACCTGTTCGTGCATGGAGAAAACGGTATTACCACCTCTACCAACCGGAGTGGAGGCATTCAGGGAGGAATAAGTAACGGCCAGGACATTTATTTCCGTGTGGCCTTCAAACCCGTAGCCACCCTACTCCGCGAACAACCTACCGTTGATGTGGAGGGAAATGAGACAATAGTACATGCCCGTGGACGCCACGACCCTTGCGTACTGCCTCGTGCAGTTCCCGTAGTGGAAGCCATGGCGGCCATGGTTATTCTTGATGCATACCTAGTGAATAAAGCGGCAAAGTTGTAATTTTGCCGCTTTATTCTTTTTATTGGAAAATAATCACTAACTTTGTGCCAAATTTCGCATTTATAAATAGTATAAAGAAACCATAATGAATATTTTAGAATTAAGCGAGCAGGAAATCGTACGTCGCAACTCCTTGAACGAGCTTCGTAACATGGGTATCGACCCTTATCCTGCAGCAGAATATCCTACCAACGCATTCAGTACAGAGATCATTGCCAACTTTGTGGATCTGCCAACCGAGAAGGACGAGGAAGGCAACGAGGTTCCAGGCAAGGCTACTCCAGAAAACAGCCGACAAGTATGCATTGCTGGTCGTATGATGACTCAGCGCATTATGGGTAAGGCTGCCTTCATGGAATTGCAGGACTCAAAAGGCCGCGTTCAGGTGTATGTAAGCCGTGACGCTATCTGCCCAGGCGAGGATAAGGACCTGTACAACAAGGTTTTCAAGAAGTTGCTTGACATTGGTGACTTTGTGGGCGTTAAGGGTTATGTGTTCCGCACCCAGACCGGTGAGATTTCTGTACACGCACAGGAACTCACTCTGCTTAGCAAGAGCTTGAAGCCACTGCCAATCGTAAAATACAAGGATGGCGTGGCATACGATAAATTTGATGATCCTGAACTGCGTTACCGCCAGCGTTATGTTGACCTGGTAGTGAACGAGGGTGTGAAGGATACTTTCCTGAAGCGCAGTACCATTCTGCGCACCATGCGTGCATTCTTCGACCGCCATGGCTATACCGAGGTAGAGACTCCTACCCTGCAGGCTATCGCCGGTGGTGCCAGTGCCCGCCCATTCATCACTCATTTCAATGCACTGAACATTCCAATGTACATGCGTATTGCCACTGAGTTGTACCTGAAGCGCCTGATTGTGGGTGGTTTTGAGGGTGTTTACGAAATTGGCAAGAACTTCCGCAACGAGGGTATGGACAAGAACCACAACCCTGAATTCACCTGCATGGAGTTGTACGTAAGCTACAAGGATTATAACTGGATGATGAGTTTCACCGAGCAGCTGCTGGAGGAGATCTGTATTGCTGTCAACGGCAAGCCAGAAACCGAAATCGACGGCAAGGTCATCAGTTTCAAGGCTCCATTCCGCCGTCTGCCGATCTTGGATGCCATCAAGGAAAAGACAGGTTACGACCTGAACGGCATGACCGAGGACGAGATGCGCGAGGTGGCTAAGAAGTGTGGTGTTGAAGTAGATGAGACCATGGGTAAAGGCAAGTTGATCGATGAAATCTTTGGCGAGACCTGCGAAGGCACCTTCATTCAGCCAACCTTCATTACCGACTATCCAGTAGAGATGTCTCCACTGACCAAGATGCACCGCAGCAAGCCAGGTTTGACTGAGCGCTTTGAGCTGATGGTGAATGGTAAGGAGCTGGCCAATGCCTACTCAGAGCTGAACGATCCTATCGACCAGGAAGAGCGTTTCATCGATCAGATGAAGCTGGCTGACAAGGGTGACGATGAGGCAATGGTTATCGACCACGACTTCCTGCGTGCCCTGCAGTATGGTATGCCTCCTACCAGTGGTATCGGTATCGGCATTGACCGTTTGGCCATGCTGATGACTGGTAAGCCATTCATCCAGGAAGTTTTGTTCTTCCCACAGATGAAGCCAGAAGTAAAGGCTCCAAAGGATAAGGCAGAAAAGTATGTAGAACTGGGATTCGCAGAAGATATTGTACCTGTACTGCAGAAGGCAGGGTACAACCTGGTGAACGACCTGAAGGGCCAGAACCCTCAGAAGGTACAGCAGCAGATTGGCGAAATCATCAAGAAATTCAAATTGGAAATCCAAAAGCCATCCGTACAGGAACTGGGTGCCATCATTGAAAAACTTGGAGAATAATAAAAAGGAATCATGACTGACTGCGGAAGAATAGCCATATTAGGAGGCGGAAGCTGGGCCACAGCCATTGCAAAAATGGTTTTGGACAAGGTGGACCGTATCAGTTGGTATATCCGTAGAGATGACCGTATTGAGGAGTTTAAGAGATTGGGCCACAACCCGGCCTATCTGACGATGGTACATTTTGATACCAATCGTATCCACTTCTCATCCGACATCAATAAGATTGTGCAGGAAAGTGATACGCTTATTCTGGTTACTCCTTCACCTTATCTGAAAAATCACTTGAAGAAGTTGCACGCCAACCTTCAGAATAAATTTATAATAACGGCCATTAAAGGTATTGTTCCAGAGGAGAACATCTCTGTTTCAGAGTATTTACATAAGATTTATGGAGTACCTGAAGAAAATCTGGCTGTTATTGGTGGCCCTTCTCACGCCGAGGAAGTAGCTCTTGAGCGCCTCTCCTACTTGACAATAGGTTGTACGGATACACAGAAAGCCGACGTATTTGCCACCATGCTGCGCAGCCGATTTATCAAGACCTCAGTAAGTGCCGATGTGTTGGGTATCGAGTACAGTTCGGTTTTAAAGAACATATATGCCATCTGCGCAGGTATCTGCAATGGCTTGAATTATGGAGACAATTTCCAGGCTGTACTAATGGCAAATGCCGCACAGGAAATGGACCGTTTCCTTTACACCATCAACCCGCTGGAACGTAATGTTATCGATTCCGTTTACATCGGCGACCTGCTGGTTACCGGTTATAGCAACTTCAGCCGTAACCGCCAGTTCGGAACCATGATTGGCAAGGGATACAGTGTAAAAAGTGCACAATTGGAAATGGAAATGATTGCCGAGGGTTATTACGGCACCAAATGTATTAAGGAAATCAACAGATACTATCATGTTAACATGCCTATAGTAGATGCCGTATATAATATTCTGTACGAACATAGTGCACCAGCTATTGAGATCAAGCTGTTGACCGACTCATTCAGATAGCATTAAAACGAATTATAAACTAGTAATTTTAAGGTAATATATTATGAAACTTTGCATTGAAAAAGCATCAAGCTTCGTTCCTGCTGGCAGCTTAGCTGCTATGGCAGCAAAGACCGCTCCATGCAACGAACTGCTGGAGAGCGGTAAGGGTCCTGGTAACGATTTCCTGGGTTGGGTTCACCTGCCTTCAAGCATTACCGATGAGTTCATTGCCGAGGTACAGGCTACCGCAAACCTGCTTCGCTCTAAGGCTGAAATCATCGTAGTGGCTGGTATCGGTGGTTCATACCTGGGTCCACGCGCCGTAAATGAGGCTTTGGATCACGCTTTCGGCCTGAATGGCAATAACCCACGTATCGTTTACGCTGGCAACAATATTGGCGAGGACTATCTGGCTGACCTGATGGAACTGCTGGAGGGTAAGAAGTTTGCCATCATCAATATTTCTAAGTCAGGTACCACCACTGAGACCGCTTTGGCTTTCCGTTTGCTGAAGACCATGTTGGAAAAGCAGGTTGGCAAGGCAGAGGCTAAGGATCTGATCGTAGCTGTTACCGACAAGGAGAAGGGTGCTGCCCGCAAACTGGCTACAAAGGAAGGTTATAAGACTTTCGTTATTCCTGATAACGTAGGCGGTCGTTTCTCTGTTCTTACTCCTGTAGGTCTGTTGGCTATCGCTTGTGCAGGTCATGACATCAAGGCACTGGTTAAGGGTGCTCAGGATATGGAGAAGGCTACTGGCGTAGATGTTCCTTACGAGGAGAATCCAGCTGCTCAGTATGCTGCAATGCGTAATGCACTGTACTGCTACGGTAAGAAGACCGAGATTCTGGTGAACTATCAGCCAAAGCTGCACTACATGATGGAGTGGTGGAAGCAGTTGTTCGGTGAGTCTGAAGGTAAGGATCTGAAGGGCATCTTCCCTGCATCTGTTGATTTTACTACCGACTTGCACTCTATGGGTCAGTGGATTCAGGAAGGTGAGCGCACTATTTTCGAAACCGTTGTTTCTGTTGAGAAGGCCAACAAGACTGTACTGTTCCCATTCGATGAGGAGAACCTGGATGGTTTGAACTTCCTGGCTGGCAAGCGTGTTGACGAGGTAAATAAGATGGCTGAGTTGGGAACTCTGTTGGCACACGTAGATGGTGGTGTTCCTAACATCAAGATTACCATCCCTGTACTGGACGAGTATAATCTGGGCCAGTTGATTTACTTCTTCGAGCGTTCTTGTGGTATCTCTGGTTACATTCTGGGTGTTAACCCATTCAACCAGCCAGGTGTTGAGGCATACAAGAAGAACATGTTCGCCCTGTTGAACAAGCCTGGCTACGAGAAGGAGTCTGAGGCTATTCAGGCACGTCTGAAGTAATATTTTACTACCATAATGTCATTCTGAGCGGAGCGAAGAATCTTTCCAGAAAGATTTTTCTTCCGTTCATAATGTTTTTTCGTATGAAAGAGATAATCAATCAATATCTGCAACAGAAAGGTTACGAGAAGATGGCACTCAAAGCCGTTCTTTTCGACATGGACGGTGTGCTCTTCGACTCCATGAAGAAGCACTCTGAGTGCTGGTACAAGGCCATGACGCATTACGGTTTCCAATTCAGCCACGATGAGGCATACTTGCATGAGGGCCGAACCGGTGCAGGAACCATAAACATCATCAGCCAGCGTCAGCGCGGTTGCGATGCCACACCTGAAGAAATCAAGGAAATCTATCAGTACAAGTCGGATTTATTCAACCAAATGGCCGAAGCTGAACCCATGCCGGGAGCAGCAGAGGTAATAAAAAGGGTAATGGCATCGGGGCTCACCCCTATCCTGGTAACCGGTAGTGCAAAGGATTCACTGATCAGCAGGCTGAACCGTCATTACCCAGGAGTATTCGTACCCGAAAGAATGGTTTCTGCACAGGATGTGAAATTCGGCAAGCCCAATCCAGAGCCTTATATCATGGGATTAGGCAAGATGCAACTGAAACCTTGGGAAGCCATAGTAGTAGAAAATGCGCCACTGGGTGTACAAGCCAGTACAGCAGCTAACATTTTCACCGTTGCTGTCAACACCGGACCTTTGGATGATAAAGTCCTACTGGATGAAGGGGCAAACCTGCTGCTGCATAGCATGCAAGAGTTGGCAGACAAATGGGACGAATTATACACCCTCTTCCATTGATGGATCTTCACCGCTGGGAATATCCGAGGAATCCATCATAGGATCCTTTTCCAGCGAGGCTGATCCATCAGTCTTAACTTTCAAAAGGATGGGAACATACATCTCATCATCCTGTGGATAGCCTACTGCAATGGCAAACTCCAATCCATTTTCCAGTTCTTCCATAAAAACAAAACCACGAAGTACAGAATGCTTAAGCATATCTGCATCCACAAAATTGCTGAAGTCATTCTTGGTATAAGTCTGTGAGAACACATTACGGTCACCACTGGTAATTTTCAAGGTTACCTTATTGTCATGGAATTGCGCCTTTGTGGAGAAGTCGCCCTTCACCAAAGGCAGATCATCACTGCTCTTCCGGTTTATCTCATAATGATACTGCTTCTCATTAATCACCACATCTCCAGACATATCAACATCCTCGAAACGTTGTTCACCGGAGAGTTCCAATGTTTCTGCAACGATAATCTTTGAGGCTTCGGCCTCTACCTTGCTTTGTTTTACAGAGCTGTCACATGCCTGAAAGGCAACTGCAGAAAACACCAATAAAGCGTATTTAAAAAATCTCATGCTCAATTATTTTGTCGCAAAGATAAGGAATATTGATAACACAGCAAAATCTGATGAGGTAAATACAAAAATTAAGTCCACTCGTTTCACAACGAATGGACCCAAGAGAAAACTAAAAACTCAACTATACTTTTATGCTTATGAAAACAGTTGCAAATATCGCATAATAAATCCTTCCATGCAAATATTTTCACATATTTTTTGCGGTAAATTTGCAAAATGACTAACTTTGTGGATAAATAGAATGTTTTATGAACCAAAAGGAACCAAAAACCAAGAAGATTATAGCGGTTTGTCTGTCTGTTTTGGCAGTTGCCCTTATCCTATTTCTGGCTGTTGGAAGCTGCAGCACAGAAGAGAAAGACAATGTCTCTGTTGAGAACAACGCTACAGATAATCAGGATAAACTGAGCATGCCCCAACTGATTCAGAAGATACAGAAATGCTCGCGTTTATACAGTACAGAATATAAGATACATAAGATTATCACACACGAGGACCAGAAGGTGCTTAAAATTGGTGGCATGACTATTGATATTCCTTTGACCGACCGCCATATTGCTATTCCTATGGATGCCAGCATCAAGGCCTATGTGGATATGGAAAACTTCTCTGAGCGTAACATTGCCACCAATGGCACACGAATTGTCATCACTTTGCCTGAGCCTAAGATTGAGGTAGCTAGCACAATCGTACAGCATGATAAAACCCAGGAGCATGTGGCCATTGCCCGACAGAACTATTCGGCCAAGGAACAGGAGGATCTGCATCGGCAAGGATTGATCAGTATTACAGAGAATGCGATGAGCAACGGAATTATTGAAAATGCCCGTGCCAGCGTGGCTCGCACACTTGTTCCAATGCTTCAACAAATGGGATATGAAGATACCAATATTGAAATTCGTTTCAGCAAACAGGATTACAACTTGAACGACCTGCCTGCACTACTGGATTCCAAAGACATTAAATTCAATCGCTGATGCCATGAAAATGAAAGATATTAAAGACACCCTGAATAGTGCTGCCAATTTGTTAAAGGTCTTAATTATACTATTGGCACTCATCATTATTGTTTATGTCATCTACCGTATCCGTACGGCAGAGGCTCCTATTGTACAAGTTACCACAAATAACATTGAAAATAAAATATCCTTGAGTCCTGAGCAGATTAAAAGTATCGAGGATATCGGCGAGTGGGTGTTTCTGACTGTCGAAGCCGAAGAAATGGTAGATACCGTTCGTAAAAGAGTCATTCTTAAGGATGATGCACTTTCAAGAATTTATGTAGGCAATTTGCATTACGGCATCGACATGCGTCTGCTGCGAGGCAAGAATTGGGTAAACTGCCATGGTGATACCATTAGTGTAAGAATGCCTGCCGTTAAATTATTGGACCGCAAATTCATCAACGAGGCCCGAACCCGTACGTTCTATCAGGAGGGCAAATGGGACAACAAAGCTATGAAGGCCATGTATGACAAAGCTCAACGCCAAATGATGAAACGCTACCACACGCAGCCCACGGTCAATAAAGCAAAAGAAAATGCCCAGAAAGAGCTTGTCAGCTTTTTCAAGGCATTTGGATTCAATACGGTAGAACTGATATTCGATTGATTATTGCATCAAGTCAGGATCAAATTCGTCCAATCGGTTCTCCCACAAGTATTTCTTCGTTTCCTTAACAATCACTCCAGACAGCAGCAGCAAAGAAACAAGGTTTGGAATAGCCATCAGCGCGTTCATGGAATCGGCTAATGTCCAAACCAAAGACAAATTTGCCACAGCACCAAGGAAGATACTGATACACCATATTACTCGGAAGAACTTAATGGAGCGCACACCTCCTAAATATTCCAAGGCGCGCTCAGCATAATATGACCATCCCAAAATAGTTGTGAAAGCAAAAGTACAAATTCCGATAGACAAGATTGGGGTACCCACAACAGGAATAGCAGAGAAAGCAACTTTAGTAAGTGCGGCTCCATCCTCGTAAGAGACATTACCAGACAGAATACTACTTACCAGCACAATACCTGTCAAAGCACAGATTACTACAGTATCCCAGAAAGTTCCTGTTGAGGAAACCAAAGCCTGACGTACCGGATTACGGGTCTTTGCAGCTGCAGCAACAATAGGGGCAGAGCCCAAACCGGCCTCATTCGAAAACAAACCGCGTGCAATACCGTAACGGGCAGCAATCAGGAAAGAGCCTCCCACAAAACCACCACCTGCAGCACTCGGATTAAAGGCTGATTCTACTATCAGTTTAATAGCAGGCCACACATGCGAACCATTAATAAACAGCAATACGATACAACCCAAAATATAAAATGCAGCCATAAATGGTACCAACGTGGTACAAACGCGTGAGATACCCTTGATACCACCAAGAATCACTAATGCCGTGAGCGATGCTGCAACTATACCCGTCACCCAAAGTGGTATATTATAAGAATCGTTCAACAACACAGAAATCGCATTGGCTTGAACGGTGCTACCAATACCAAAAGATGCCAAAACTGCAAATACACAGAATAATACGGCTAGCCATTTCATACCCAACCCTCTCTCCAGGGCATACATGGCACCTCCCAACATACGGCCATCTTCAGCACGTTTACGATATTTGATCGCAACCAAACCCTCAGCATAACTGGTAGAGATACCGATTACACCAGTCAGCCAGCACCAGAACACAGCTCCAGGACCACCCAGTGTGATTGCTGTGGCTACAGCCACAATATTACCAGTTCCAATGGTACCAGCCAATGAGGTGGCAAGAGCACCGAACTGGCTCACATCACCAGCAGCATCAGGATCTTTCTTTATTGAAAGACCGATTGCCTTGAAAAGCTTACGCTGAGGAAAACGTAGTTTAATGGTCAGGAAAATGTGGGTACCAAACAACAATATCATCATGGGCCATCCCCACAAAAAACCACTTACCGATTCTGCTATCTCTCCAAACTTTACTATAAAATCATTCATAATGCACGCATTTACCTTAAAAAACCGTGCAAAGATAAAGCTTTTTACTTACAAATCCAAACATTATGTCAGCAAAAAGCCCTTCACAATGGAAGGGCTTTCCGATTATCTTACTACTTCCGAGAATCGGTGTGTTGGGGTTGGGCGACCCGGTTGAAGAAACTTCCATGCTGTCACCTCGTTCTCGTACTTATCTCCAATGGTTGTAATTAAAACTTCACGTACCAATTCGTCCAAATGTTCCGGAGATGTTTCCACTCGAGCATTAATGATCAGTTTCAGATGCTCACTTGTACCGGCAGCACCACGGAACTGCAGGGTTGAGACGTCACCGGTAATATTGGCAGATACATTCTGCTTTCCATTCTCGGCAATCAGCTTTACATGTCCGATGGGCAACGACTCTGCGGCCAACCTATCAGCCAAATTATTCATCAAATCTTTGAAGAATGCATCCCAATAGGTAGATGGACCATCCAGTAATACGGTTCCGTTAAGCCAACCCAGAACGGCTTCACCATGAGCATACTTGTCATAATCGATATCCAGCAATCTGGTTCCGGCATCCACTCTGCTACCTACCTCTTCCAACCATTCTGCAATGCCTGTGCCCTTGAGCGTGCTGGCTGCCATTACCTTGGATGCAGGGAAAGCACCTTGAACATCCTTCTGCATCTTGGCTACTTCCTGTTCACTCAGCAAATCGGTTTTGGTAATCAGAATCACATCGCTCTCTTCCATCTGCTTACGATAGATATAGGCGGCATCCTCGTGCAATCCGCCACTTCCACCATACAGAATGGATTTCAAACGGATAGGATCAACCAATACGGTCAGCGGGGATACCAATAATTCCGTATTATAGAATTTTTTCAGCGGATTAACAATGGTAGCTGAAAGGTCGGCACAGCTGCCCACTGGCTCTGCCAGAATCACATCGGCCTCAATATCGGAACGCAAGTTCTTTATGGCATCAACAAAACCATTAAAATTGCAACAGAAACAACTACCTGCCACTTCCTGTACATTCAATCCCGATGACATAAGCAACTGGCTATCTACCAACTGAGGTGCCTGATCGTTTGTCACCAACCCAACTCGTTTTCCCTCAGCCATGAGCCGCTGAGCCACATCCCATATCAGAGTGGTCTTTCCGGCACCCAAAAAGCCGCCGGCCAAAATCAATCTTGTCTGTTTCATATTTCTTGATTTCATTTACATCCACAATCACAATTATGTCTCTTCATCTCCGGCTCCAGCAGGTATTTGAAGAATACTGCAGCTATACTTCCACCCACTACAGGAGCCAGCACATACACCCAAAACCAACCTCCTATCTCATCGGGCAGTGCAGCACTTCCCCATCCGCACAGATATGCCACAATGCGAGGCCCCAAGTCACGTGCTGGGTTCAATCCCGCCTGAGTCAATGGGGCGATGAAGAAGATGATGCTACTTACGGTCAAGCCAATGAAAAGTGGCTGCAAGGTCTCGGATGGACGCCCCACATTGCAATCTTCAGTCAGCGCAAAGATAAACAACACCAGCAGAAAAGTACCGAAAGCCTCAGCCGCAAAGGCCAAGGGCAATGACACAGTGGCCACGGAAGCATCACCCGGATTAGGATAGAACTCGCCAAACATACGTGCTGTATCCACACTTGCGGCTGTTCCCCGAACTATCTCATGTGCACTCTCGTATGTAACAATGGATGCGGAAAACAAACCATACAGTACCAGACCTGCCATGACGCCACCCAATAGTTGAGCAGCAATATAGGCGGGCAACAACTTAGCATTCATTCTGCCAGCCAGAACCATGGATATTGTAACAGCCGGATTCAAGTGCGCACAACAGATGTTGCGAGTCAAAAAAATGGCTAACGTCACTCCCAATCCCCACACAATACCTACTTGAAAAATGCTGCTATATTCACCAAACAAAACGGCTACTGCCACACAACTGCAGCCAAACAGAGTAAGAATAAAAGTTCCCAAGAACTCACCAAAAAAACCCTTCATTTTTTTATCATTGATTAGTTTATCGCAAAGATACACAAAACCGCCCGATTCCGTTCTTATGGTCCCCTCCATTACGAAAAATCTACGATAAAGACGAAAACATAAAATGAGTCTCAAAGATCAACCTAATGTCTAAAAGTTAGACACATTAGTGTATAAAAGTTAGACAATCGTTCCATGACGACACTTTAATTATTGGCAATCATGGAAGTTGTGATTACTTTTGCAGCAGAAAGAAACGGGAATCCTTTCTGAAACTGATAATTACTTTGCTTAAACACAAAGAACAATGAACTATACACCTATTCAATGCCACAATTCACTGAAGCCTTTCATACGCAACTACTGGACACTGACCGCTCACTGCACTGCACAAGGCACACAAAGAATGTTCTCCAATGGAGCAGACAACCTACAGTTTTACCTCTCTCAGTCCGTACGCTTGAATGGTAGCGACCAGCGTTACAAAACAGTACTATACCACCAGTCTATGAAAAGCATGGGCATCATTACCGAAAAAGGAGATTTAGTGATATTCGGCGTGGAATTTGTGCCTTTTTGTTCTAAGATGTTCTTTCGCTCGGAACATAAGGCAGAGTTCCTAACTCCTGAAGCCACGCGGGACGAGGCATTCATTCAATTATGCATTGCCATACATCAAGCCGAAAATACCGAGGAGCGGGTACTGCTGCTTGATAATTTCTTCCTCCAGCGATTGGCTGAATTTCCGGAGAACGATGTCAATCTGTCACGGTTGAATGAGGTGTTTGACGAAATGATTCCGACTTACGGCTCTACAGAGCATACACCCGGTATATACAATGAAGTATCAACTGCCGATCTTGCTTCAGCAGCCTGTTTGAGTCAAAAGCAGTTTACCCGTATCTTTAATAAATATGTGGGCATGAACCCAAAGGCTTACCTACGCCTACTTCGTTTCCACAAGGCATTACAGGAACTGCAGTTGTCGGCATCGGAAACCTCACTAGTCGATATTGCCTGGAAATGCGGTTATTATGATTCATCGCACATGGCCGCCGATTTCCGTGACATATGCGGGTTTACACCTTCAGAACTAATTAAAGCCGATTCTGGATTGACCGAGGTGTTCCAACCCAATTTCAGCGGATCAATGAGAAAAAAAATCCTAATTGAGAACCTGATCTGAAATATGTCCAATAATTACAATAACTACCCTTGAATTTTGCCTAACTTTGCAATGAATTAAATAATTAACAACAAACTAAAAACTAAAAACTACAAATTATGACTAAAGAAATGAAATTTTGCCAGAGTTGCGGAATGCCTCTGAGCGATGAGATCCTTGGCACCAATGCCGACGGCAGCAAAAACGAAGAATACTGCATTTATTGCTATAAGGATGGTGCCTTTACTGGCGACTTCACCATGGAGGAAATGGCAGAGTACTGCTCCATGTTCGTAGAAGAGTACAACAAAAACACTGGAAAAAAACTCACCAGTTGCGAATACAAGCAGGAACTGCTGAACTATTTCCCCACCCTTAAGCGTTGGAATATGCCAGCCGAAGCCATTCCCCATGCAGACCACCCAATGAAGAAAGCATTTATCAATGAAGTGAACGCCCTAGGAATTCCAGAACTTCACATCAGTAATCTTTATATTCTGCAGGGAGATTTTATCAATCAAGCTTACTGCATTAACGGCAATGAAGTAAAACTTCTGGATGACAATGCCATCTATTGGGGCACCCAAATTCAGAAAACCGACGGCCGTTGTTACGGCATTGCTTGTGATGAAAAGTATATTTTGGTAAGTGAATACGGTAAGGATGGTGCCAATCCTGAACTTGTAGTGTTTATAAGAAGATAAGCCATGAAATACGAGAAAATCACATTCTCCGGTGTAAAGTTGATTGGAATCTCCCGAGAGATTCCAATCGAGAAAGGAGCAGAAGAATGCCCAAGGTTCTGGGACGAATACATGGACAAATACGTAAAACCCATGTCGGAAGGCATAGAGCCAACCCCACAGCAGAAAGCTATCATAGACAATATGATTGGAGAATATGCACCATGTTTCTGTAACATGGAAAAGGGGACATTCCTATATGTAATTGGCGGTATTTATTTGGGCGGTAATGTACCCGAAGGATTTGAGATTTACGACCTACCTGATGGTGAATGGCTGAAGTTCGGATTCCAAGGCGGCATGGCTGCTTTTCACCAACAATATTCCGAAGTGTATGATCAATTTCTGCCAGCACATCCTGAACTGAATGTACGCATGGATATTAACATGGAATGGTATGAAGGCCTGGACATCAACGATGCCGACTACCGCTGTGGCGTAATTATTCCCCTGACAAAATGAAACGCCTATATTATCTCGATAATCTGAAAGTCTGGCAGCATTACCAGACATCTTTCTTAAGAAATTAGCTAGAAATAGAGTCGATATACCCATCAATAATCATGAATACTACCATATTCTTCATAGAAGCAGTTGTCATGACAATCCTCTTCACTGCCATAATCCTCATTTCTTTACAGAGAAATCCATTGTGGTGGATTCATGACTATCCTAAAGACATCCAGGAAGAATATTTCAAAACTCATGAACGTGTTCCATCGACCTTCTTCTCAATGACTGTTTTACTAAAGAAAGGTTTTGCAACACTTTTGGTCATAGTACTCTTCATCGTTTTGATTAAAATTGCCGGGGCACGTAACTTCTACTGGGCTTTCGTAGTTAGTTATGGCCTATGGAGCATCATCAACTGGTACGATTGTTTTATTCTGGATTGGGTGTTCTTTGCCAACATAAAGAGCATCCGATTACCGGGAACTGAACACATGAACCGAGCTTATCACCAAAAAAAATATCACTTTATCCGAGCCATCTATGGTTGGCTTATTGGTCTTATTCCATCATTGACGGCTTCAGCCATATTTGCAGGATTACTTTAGGCCATCGTAAAGGATTTTGGAAAACAGAACGGGATTGAAGAAGACTATTTGCCAGGGATATAAGGACCGTCTTTGCTTTCAAAAAACACGCTATTTTCAAACACCTCCACACTGTGCCAAACGCCCTTTGGAATCTGTATACCCACATTTCCTTCGGCAGGGCACAGGTGGATTCTTTGCGTTTCCACAAAACTGCCGTCTGATTGCATATCATACAGCATCACATCCATCCTACCCTTCAGTAACATGAATGATTCTGAGGTGTTCTCATGACGGGCAATTCTATCAGGCCCATCAGTAGGGAGCACGGCCACCATCATACGCTGAGAACCATCGTCAGCACTATTTCTTAAATCAAACCAATCACGGTGTCTCACATGTCGCGATGCCCGTGCAAACATTTCGGCAAACAGTTCCTCGTTAATTATCTTCACTTCCATTTCTTTTTATTTTTATTATTCACAAAGATAATGCAATGATAGGAAATAGCCAAAACTTTTGTATCTTTGTAACAGAATAAAATGAAACTGAAAATGAAAACTAATTACTGGCTTATGGCAGCAACCGCAATTCTGTGCAGTTGCGCCTCAGAACCTAAGGTGCACAAATGCATAGCACCGCAACCGGCATGGGCCGATATGGACAACCTAAACGAAGGTACAGTTCCTGCCGCTTTTACTCTGGACGACTTTAATTGGATGGGCGGAAACCTGAAACTGACGGTGTACAACGAAGACCTGTATGACGTGGTGGATGTACACCAGATGCAAGTGGGAGATACACTGATTTACAAAAAAGAACCAATTGTAATAACTAGCCTTGAAGAAGACGAGCACGGTTGGCTGGTGGTAAACGGCGGACTGGAAGAAGGCGGATGTTGGTTGGCAGGTTACGAGGGAGGCACCTACCGCGGAGTAGAATGGGATGACCATTCTGCGTATTCGGAAGTGGGGCAAGTCGAAATGGCACTGGCAGAGGATTTCATCATCATTGACTGCGGTTCTTATCCAAGTGACCCTAGTGACACTATTACTACAGGTCAAAAACAATATTTGGAGAACCTAAAAGGCGGACACGAGGACTTCTTCTCGCTGAACACCCGGGTAACCATAGAGAATGGTATGATTACAGAAATTAATCGAAAATGGATTCCATAACAATGAGAAAGAATTGGGCAAAATGGGCAGGAATCTATACCCTGGCAGTATGTCTAACGAGCTGCGCCACTGATAAGAAATCTGAGTCAGAAAGTTCAGTTAGCGCTGAACTGGTAGGAGCCTATACCGAGCACCGCGAACTGAAGAAGGAAGACTTTGAGTTATTCAAACAGACCTATAAGTTGATGCCGGAATTGACTCCAACTCAAGTGGCTACTCAAGTGGTAGCAGGAATGAATTACGCTTATACTTGCACGGACAATGTGGGAAACCTCTTTAAGGTAGCCATCTACAAGCCACTGCCAGGACAGGGCGAACCCCGAATAACGGTCGTGGAACCAGTATCGGTATACCAAGACATCATCAATTTTGTGCAAACCGGATTCCAGGAAGGATGGCAAAATAGCAGTCCGGAAGATAAGGGACTGAGTCCGGTATTCAGCTACCGGGCACCTACAGCGGGATATGCACTTATAGATATCAATCGTGACGGAGTGATGGAACTGCTGTTGGGAGATACTATCGATGATAATGGAAACGACTATGCGATGTATGACATCTTTACCTTCGACACCAGTAACGGCACACTAAACCACGTACTGAGCGGAGGCGAGCGTGACCGTTTCCATCTCAACGGTGGTGGCATCATCATCGAGGAAGGAGCAAACAGCGCGGAAGACAGCTTTACCAAATGTTACCAGCTGGAGGACGGTGATGTGAAGGAACTTCCAAAGGGCACCACCATTACCGAGGAACTGATGTTGGTAAAGGTAACCCCATTTGTAGGGAAATAACGACATATAACATATATAGTACAAAGAAATGAGAAAGGTAGCATTAGTAACAGGTGCCACCAGCGGAATTGGTGAGGCCTGCGCACAAAAATTTGCAGAAGGCGGTTATAACGTGATTATTACCGGACGCAGAGCGGAAAAACTGGCAGAGGTTAAGGCAGAACTGGAAAAGACAGGTGCCGAGGTTGTGGCACTGACTTTTGATGTTCGTGATCCTGAGGCTTGCATGACTGCTCTGGATTCATTGGATCTGTATTGGAGCAAGATAGACGTTCTGATCAATAATGCAGGACTGGCACTGGGTCTGGAAAAGGAATACGAGGGCGATCTGGAGGACTGGAGCACCATGATTGACACAAACATCAAGGGTCTGCTGACCATGACTCGACTGGTGGTTCCGGGTATGGTGCAGCGCAACGAAGGTCATGTGATTAACATTGGCAGTGTGGCTGGCGATGCTGCTTATGCTGGCGGTAACGTTTATTGTGCCACCAAGGCAGCCGTAAAAGCTATCACAGATGGATTACGCATCGATGTGGCAGAATCGGCAGTACGTGTCACCAACATCAAACCGGGCTTAGTGGAGACAAACTTCAGCAATATCCGTTTCCATGGCGACAACCATCGCGCAGACAATGTATACAAGGGCATCACTCCATTGACAGGTGCCGACATTGCAGATGTGGCATTATATGCAGCTTCAGCCCCAAAACATGTGCAGATTGCTGAGGTGCTGGTATTAGCCACGCATCAGGCCAGCGGTTCCGTTATTGTAAGAAAATAAATAAAAAAGAGGAGCAAGAACTCCTCTTTTTTATTTTATGGCTTGAATCACCTGATCACAGATGGCCGTCATGCCCTTACGTGAGGGGTGCCCCTCCTGCTTGTCAATATCGTGAAGATCAATGCAGGGAACTGCATAGTGACGACAGATGGTATGCACAGATTCATTAATATCATCTCGAAGTTCCGTGTTCAGGATGAAATAAATCTTAGCATTAGGGTAGTTCTGCTTCATGGTACTTAACAAACGTGCCATGGCTGGTCGAAAATACCATAGATCGCTATCCTCCCAATTGGCATATTTGTAGCTTCCAACCTTCTCTCCTGTCCAACTATCGTTGGTACCAGCCAGGCATAGGATGACATCAGGCTCACCCAAATCACCCACACGAGTGTTGAAGGAACGGTATTTATAGTTCTCGTTCTGATAGCCAAAATAGCCCACAGTGCTGCCGCTCCAGGAATCATTCTTTTCCAAAATCCAACCTAAACGATTGATGAGCTGGTGCCACCAGGTATGATCCACCAATTTTACATCGTTGGTCTGTACATGGAACCTGCTACCTTCAGGGGCATACCAAGGTTCATGGGTGGAAGGAATAACACCCTCGTAAGTAGAATAGCTGTCGCCAAAAATGGTTACGCGGGTTTGCGCCTGCAGAGCAAAACTACTGAAAACAAAAGCGGACAAAAGCAAAAAGTATTTTTTCATACGTCAATGTTTTACAAAATGGATTATCAGTATGCAAATATAGGGATTTTTCATCTTTTCACCTTATTATTAAAATTAATTTCGTACTTTTGCGAAGTATTGTATATGTAAAAAACACAAAAATCATGAAAAGCTTTAAACTATTTTTGGGAATGCTGGCTGTACTACTGATGGCGGCCTGTGCATCGGCTCCTGGCCCTGTGCAACTTACTGATGCATTGGATAATGCGGCATGGGGTGCTTCGAAATGGATCTCAGTAGCAGACGCACCGGTAATAACCGATACCGTATGGGACGGTACACGCGCTGCTGATGGAGCCAACTGGTTTCTGGCTACCGTAAAGAACGGCAAAAAGGTAAAGCAAGCCAAATGGATGACTGCAGGTTTGGGCGTGTACGAGCTTTATGTGAATGGGCAAGTAGTTGGAAATGAGGTGCTGAAACCTGGTTTCACGCATTATGAGAAGACCAAACGCTCGTTTACCTACGATATCACTGCCCTAATGGACACTAAAACCGAAGCTGAAAATGTGCTTTCGGCACAGGTCACCCCTGGATGGTGGGCCGATAAGATTATCACACCGGGCGGAAATGCTGGTATGATAGGACAAAAATGTGCCTTCCGCGGTGTTCTGGAACTGACTTTTAGCGATGGCAGTACCCAACTGTTCGGCACCGATACAGAAAACTGGAAGGCAGGCATTGCTGGACCGGTAAAGCATGCAGCTATCTTTGATGGTGAGGATTACGACGCACGCGAATTGCCGGGTTATGACACTCCTGAAAAACTGTCTGCACCGGTAGAGAACACAGAGTTCAAGGGTGAGATCCTACCCACCAACGGTGCGGAAATCTATTTGCGACGCGATCTGGCATTGGTTCCAGCTAAGGCTTACATATGGAAGGATGTGACCGATGAGAGCGAAGAGGCTTTCGGAAAGGTAAAGATTAGCCGTGAATTTGCTGCTGGCGATACCATAGTGCTGCATAAGGACGAAAATTTAGTGGTAGACTTTGGACAGAACTGCGCCGGTGTACCTGAGTTCAACTTCAACGCCAAGGAAGGTACACTGCTGACCTGTGTGGTATCAGAGTTGCTAAATGATGGCAACGGTTTGAAGAGCCGTGGCATGGATGGTCCTGAGGGAAGTGTACACCGTCAGAACCTGCGTATTCCTGCTACAGGTATGTATCTGAAATACACATTTGGTAATAGTGAAGCACCTGTGACCTACTATCCACACTTCACCTTCTTTGGCTACCGTCTTGTATCTATCACCGCTACGGCCGATGTGACCATCAACAGCATACAGACCATTCCGGTAACCTCTATCAATAAGAACTTGGAAACCGGTAAGATAAGCACTGGCCACGAATTAGTTAACAAACTGATTTCCAATACCTACTGGGGCCAGCTATCCAACTATCTTTCGGTTCCGACCGATTGTCCTCAGCGTAATGAACGTTTGGGATGGACAGCCGACACCCAGGTTTTTACAGCAACAGGCACATTCTTTGCCAATACTAATCCATTCTTTCACAAGTGGCTGCGAGACATGCGCGATACTCAGACCGAACAGGGCGGATATCCAGGTGTAGCTCCTCTGGCTCAGTACGGTGCAGAACCTACATCGATGATGCGTGTAGGATGGGCCGATGCCGGTATCATTGTGCCATGGACCATCTGGAAGCAGTTTGGGGATGACACGATAGTGGATGAGAGCTGGGAATCCATGGAGAAATTTATGAATCATGTGGCAGACACAAAGTATGACCATAAGGCACTGATTGCTGAAAACGGCAATTATCAGTGGGCAGACTGGCTGAGCTACGAGCCATTGGAAAGTTGCAGTGGACGCGCTTTCGGTCCTGATGGCCCACTGCCAGATGCCGTTGATTACTGGAACTACCTGTTGGCATCGTACTGGATGATGGATGCCGGCATGATGCGCGATATGGCACATGCTACCGGACGTGATGCACAGAAATATGAGAATATGGTGGCAGATGCCAAGGCATATATTTTGGAACAATTCCTAAACGGAGATGGATCTTTCAAGACGGCCATTCTGAACACCATGCAGACTCCTGCACTGTTTGCCCTGAAGAATCACTTGTTAGAGGGTGAGGCACTGAGCAATATGCTGGCACGTCTTCGCCAGAACTTTGCAGATCACGGAAACTGCCTACAGACGGGATTCTTGGGTACCAGCATTCTAATGGGGACACTGACTGAATATGGCATGAGCGACATTGCCTATGAGTTGCTATTCCAACGCAAGAACCCAAGTTGGCTCTACAGCATAGACAACGGCGCCACCACTATTTGGGAGCGTTGGAACAGCTATATGATAGAAGAAGGTATGGGGCCTCAGGGTATGAACAGCTTTAACCACTATGCGTATGGTGCTGTATGCCAGTGGATTTGGGAGACCGCAGCAGGTATCGCATCAGACACTGCAATTCCGGGTTTCAAACACATCATCATGAAGCCTGTACCTGACAAGCGTCTAGGACATCTGGAGGCTGAATACCAATCTGCAGCCGGTATTATCAAGAGTGCATGGAAGTATGAAGGTGACCAGTGGGTGTGGAACTTTACTATACCTACCGGTGCCACAGCTACCGTAACCCTGCCAGGAGAAACCGAGGCCAAGGATTACCCGGCTGGAACCTATACAATAACAAAATAAGTATGGCAGAAAATAACAATGAACGCATCAGCACCGTGCTTCGCTTTTTAGAGGAGCATGATCTGAGCTATGAGATAGTATATCATCCCGAGCTGTTCACCATTGAGGAGGCCTTACCCTTTTGGGAAGCACAGGATAATCTGAAAGGATGCACGCACTGCAAGAACCTGTTCTTACGCAACCACAGTGGCAAGCGTCACTATCTGGTAACTATGGAGTGCCACAAGTCACTGAATTTTGTGCAGTTGCAAAAGATTATCCGTGAGGGTAAGTTGACTTTTGCCTCAGAGGAACGAATGGAGCGTTGTCTGGGACTGAAGCCAGGAAGTGTATCTCCGTTGGGGTTAATTTATGATATCGATCTGAAGGATGCCAATCCTCGTGAATTGTTTGATAACGGCCATCGCGTAAAGTTCTTTGTAGATAAGGATCTGAAGGATGCTGAGATGATGACATTCCATCCTTGCGACAACACCGCTAGCGTGGCACTCAAGAATGCCGAGTTCCACCGTTTTCTGGAGATTTGGGGTGGCGAAGTAGAGTGGTTCGAAATGCTACCAGAAGAATAATATAATCCTATTGTCAAGATTATGAGAAATACTATTTACCGGTTATTATTGCCTGCCGTAATACTGGCACTGCTGACCACAGCCTGTGAGGAATCAGGCAAGAAAGAATCTGAAAATGCCGTAAAGACTGATACCGTGGCCGAGAGCCCGACTTTTGAGGAAGTAAAGAAACAAGTAAATGCCATCTATAAAGAAGTGTTCAGTCTGCTGGGCACCAATGACTACTATAGCCTAGAAAGCAAGTTCTGCAGCAATGAGTTCTGGAACCTGCTTAAAGAATGTCGGTTGCTAGAGGATGAGGATAATTTAATCATTGACTGGGACCTGTTTTTGCAGGCTCAGGACTGGGATAAGCCGCAAATGGTAATTAATGGTATAGAAACTGGTGAAAAAGGCGCCGTAAACGTAGACCTTACACTGAAAGATTTTGGTGAAGAACGTGAAAGTCGCCTGGTAATGGTGAAGGAAGACGGAGAATGGCGAATTGATGACTTCCCTTTTCAAGATGAAAAAGGATGGGTTAGCATAAAACAGATGCTTGAAGACTATGTGAAATGAAAAAGGGCTCAGCAAAATCGCTGAGCCCTTTTTTATCCGATAATCCATTTGCTTCCAGGAAGAAGCGAAACGAGTTTGCTGGTAATCACACAACAGATAAAAGTCAGAATGGCAATGGCAGGAATAGCGAATGCAACTGGAATGACAGGATTAGCCACATCGCCATTGATAAACACGCCGGCAATAGGTCCCAGGAAAAACAAGTGCATCAGATACATGCCGAATGACAATTTAGCAATACCTGTCACCACTGATGGAGCCTTAGGTTGCCGGATACAGGTGAACATCAGGAAGATACCGAAGGTAGCACACAGTACGTTCAAGGTGCAGAATTCCCATGACCATTCCAAAGCTGGTGTCTCTATGATCTGACCAGGGACACCCCTCCACCAGAATGACCATGCGGTGAAAGCAGCTCCAATCAAGAAGCATAATGAACCTATTCTCAGTCGCTTACCACGATTCCATGTCAAGTGGAAACGGATATAATGGGCCAGCACCAGATAACCTAGATAACCCGAGCAATACCACAACATACTGAAACCATTCCAGAAACACTCACCCCATAACTCATCGCTCACAAAACGATGAAGCCAAGGCAATATGGTGGAGAAAGCGAATATATACAAGAAGATACGTTCATCATGTGCAGAGGCTTTTTCCAACCAAGGCGATACTATAGGAATAATCAGATAGATGGAAATGAGCGGATACATGAACCACAGATGTCCAGCCATGGAAGGGAAATTGAAAGGAAGCATCTTTAAGTCTGCTATGGACTGTTCCCAAGTCATACCTCCCCATGCCAAAGGCAAGAAGGTATAGAGTAGCATGAAGACAAACATTGGCGGCAGAATACGCAAGAAGCGTCGTCTGTAGAAATCAGTCATGCCAACACCGGGTTTCATCGGAACTAGCAGAAAGGCCGACATAATCATAAACAGGGGCACACAAGAACGTGCCACACCACCATCATAGAAAGCCACCCAAAAACGGTTACTCTCTGTAGCCAGCATGGACACATTACCAGCTAATCCTGAAGCATCGGCTCCATAAAAGTTCTCACTGGCATGTACCAGCATTACCAAAAAACATGCCACTACACGAAGCCAATCGGCAAAAACAATGCGCTGACCCTGTACGGGTGCATTTTTATCAGTACTCATAAAGTATTAGTTTGTTGATTTGCGCGCAAAGTTATAAAAAAAATGTATTTTTGCATCATAATTCAAGTATAAGAAGTTCCATGAGACAAATCATTACCCATTTTACAGATAACGACCTGTATACATTCAGTTGTCAGTACTATATCATGCAGCAATATCCTCGTGCCGAGGTGGAATATACTTTCTTTGACCGTAATAACACCTGCTATCCTAAGGGATTCGGCGACTTGCTGCAGGAACAGATTAACCACATGGAAAGCGTAACCATCACTGATCAGGAAATTGAGTTCATGACCGAGCAGCTGGTATGGCTGCCTTTGTGGTATTTCTCATTTCTAAGGGGATACCGCTTCAATCCTAAAGAAGTGAACATCAGTCAAGATGAGGAAGGACACCTAAGCATTCTCATCCGCGGAAAGTGGTTCAGCGCCATCATGTGGGAAATGCCAATTCTATCGTGTATCTCAGAACTGATTCACACACTGAATGGCGATGCTGAGCGCTACGATGTAGAGGCTGAGCATGCTAAGGCAGTGGCAAAAGCTGAAAAGATTTTCAGTGCAGGATTAGTGTTCGGTGATATGGGTACCCGCCGCCGCTTCTCTTATGACCACCAAAAAATGGTGTTACAAGCCATGAAGCATACCTTCGATTCTAAGCAGTGGTCTGGTATTTTTACCGGCACAAGCAATGTGTGGTTGGCTATGGAATTGGGACTGAAACCGCTGGGCACACTGAGCCACCAGATTATCTCGTTTGAAGAGAACGTAAGCGGTGTGTTTGAGTGCAACTATAACGTAATGAAGAAATTCAGCGATGTATATGACGGCAACAACGGCACATATCTGTATGATTGTTTTGGTGATGACGTATTCTTCAAGAACCTGTCGAAGCGTATGGCTATGATGTACACCGGTCTTCGTGTAGACAGCGGTGTTGAGGAAGAACAAATTGAAAAAATCATTGAGAAATACAAACAGTTGGGCATTGACCCTGCCACCAAACAGGTGGTATTCAGCAATGGTCTGAATGTGGACCGCTGTATAGCTATTCACAATTACTGCCACGGCCGTGTAAAGGATTCTTACGGCGTAGGTACATACCTGACCTGTGATGTAGATAATGCCAAACCATCGAACATTGTAGTGAAATTAACTAAATGCCGTATTACAGAAATTCGAGAATGGCACGACTGCGTAAAACTATCCTGCGACAAGGGCAAGACATTGGGAAACAAGGAGAAATGCGCTTATATTCTATCACAAATCGGATAAAACAAAACAAGAAATGACTCAAACTACATTCCGCCTGGCCACACCGGCCGACACAGCTACCATCCTAAAATTCATTAAGGGACTGGCTGAGTATGAGAAAATGAGCAACGAGGTGGTTGCCACGGAGGAACTGCTGAACGAATGGATTTTTGAAAAGAAGAAAGCGGAAGTTATCTTTGCGTTGGAAAATAGCCAAGAAGTGGGCTTTGCCCTATTCTTCCACAATTTCTCCACCTTTCTGGGACGTGCTGGTATCTATCTGGAAGACCTGTTTGTATTGCCGGAGCATCGTGGTAAAGGTCACGGAAAAGCCCTATTACAAGAATTGGCGCGCATTACTGTGGAAAGAGGCTGCGGCCGCCTTGAATGGTGCTGCCTGGATTGGAATCGACCAAGTATAGACTTCTACCTGTCGCTGGATGCCACTCCAATGTCGGAATGGACAACTTACCGATTAACAGGAGAAACTCTAAATAAAATGGCAAAAAAATAATAAGGTGCGCCTCAAACTGGCGCACCTTATTTAATTAGAAGTTGTCAACATGTACCTCAAAGAATGACTGAGGATATGCACAAACCGCACAAGCAGCTGGAGCTTTTGTACCTACAACAATATGACCACAATTGCGGCACTCCCATACCTTTACCTCGCTCTTCTCGAATACCTCGGCATTCTGAACATTATTCAGCAATGCACGATAGCGCTCCTCATGACGTTTTTCAATAGCAGCAACCATACGGAACTTCTTGGCCAATGTTTTAAAGCCCTCTTCCTCAGCTGTCTTAGCAAAAGCCTCGTACATATCTGTCCACTCGTAGTTCTCGCCATCTGCAGCAGCCTCCAGATTCTCTGCGGTATCGCCCAAGCCATTCAATTCCTTATACCACATCTTTGCATGCTCTTTCTCGTTTTCTGCTGTCTTTGTGAACAGATCTGCAATCTGCTCATAACCTTCCTTCATAGCAATGGCAGCAAAATAAGTATACTTGTTGCGTGCCTGACTCTCACCTGCAAATGCAGCCTCCAGATTCTTCTCGGTCTGGGTACCTTTGTACTTTGATTCTTTCATAATCTGATTACTTTTTAAGTGTTATTATGCAAAGATATGAAAAAAAAGAGGGTAAAGAAACTATTAATGCCTATATTTGCAGAATAAAATTAACAAAAGCATTTCAACACACCTAATTTATAATGAAAGAGCCCCAAAATATTTTCCAGCGACCTGTTTGGGTGACCATGTTCGCCCTGACTGCCGCCATTGCATGGGGCTGGGCCTATCCACTCATCAAACTGGGGTTTGAAGCATTTGCCATTACTACCGATATGACCGGAAGTAAAATGCTGTTTGCTGGAATCCGTTTTCTAGTTTCGGGCCTCATCATACTGGCTGTGGCTCAAAAAGCTCACAGAGACTTTAAGTTACACCACACATCGGATTGGTGGTATATTTTGGTTTTCGCCCTAATGAACACCACTCTACACTATGCATGTTTCTATTTTGGTTTGTCGCACAGTGAAGGAAGCCGTGCTGCCATTTTGAATTCATTGAGCGTGTTCTCGGTCGTTATTATGGCATGCCTATTCTTCAAGAGTGATAAAATGACCATGCAGAAAGCCCTGGGATGCGTTATTGGCTTTACCGGTATCCTGACCTTAAACCTGGGTGGAAAGGCCAGTGGACAGTTTACTTTATTGGGTGATGGTATGATTATTCTGAATGCCCTATGCGGAGCCACCGCATCACTGATGACACGAGGATTAAGTAAACGTGTGGATGTTTTTGTTGGAACTGGCTATGGTCTGGCACTGGGAGGTGCGCTACTGATCATCCCAGCCCTTATGATGCACGGACATCTGCCTGTCATCAACTTTACAGGACTATTCATTCTTCTATTGCTTATTGCCATCTCTACCATTGGTTTCACGCTGTATAACAAGCTGTTGAGCTGTAATCCGGTGGGAAAAGTGGCCATATATAATTCACTGATTCCTGTGGTAGGAGCTGTGACTTCCTGTATGTGCCTGCACGAGCAATTCTATTGGAAGTACGTTATAGCAGGTGCGTTAGCCACCATTGGAATCTATATCATCAATAAAGGTAAAAAATAAAAAACAACGATATGAAACAGAATTTTTACGAGATTTTCAGTCAATTGAACAAGATTCCACGCTCATCACACCACGAGGAGCGTGTGGCTGATTTCCTTTGCGAGTTTGCTACCCGAAACGGATTGCGCTACCGCAGAGATGCAGAGAACTGCGTAGTTATCGAAAAAGACGCCACTCCGGGATACGAGCAGGCAGAACCGACAGTTCTCTTGAACCATATGGATATGGTATGTGTGGCCAAGGATGGTTACCTGCGTAACGGCAAACCATTCGATCCTCTGAATGATGAGATTATTCCTTACATGGACATCGTAAAGAACGAGGATAATTCAGAAACTCGCTGGATGAAAGCCGAGGGTACATCTTTAGGAGCAGACAACGGTATGGGTCTGTCAATGGCACTGGCTGTGCTGACTGATGATTCCCTGGTTCATGGACCATTGGAAGTGTTGACTACCACCAACGAGGAGGACGGAATGAGCGGTGCCGAGGCACTGAGTCTGGATTTTATCCGCGGACGTAAGATTCTGAATCTGGATAGCGAGGCATTTGATGAGATAACCACCGGTGCAGCTGGTGCATATATTCAGGTTGCACATTGGAAGGCCGAATGGAAACCTATTCCTGAAGGTATGGTGTTCCGCAGATTGGTCATCGATGGTGGTCTTGGAGGTCATTCTGGCGTGGATATCAGTAAAGGACGCTGCAACTGCATCAAAGAGATGTGTGGCCACATGAAAAATCTGCCAGATAACAACATCATGGTATGCGCCATCAACGGAGGTACAGCTAATGCGTCCATTGCTTCATGGTCGGAAATGATTGTGGCTTTGTCAGAAGCATCGGTACCATCACTGGAAATGTTCGTGAATATCTGCAATACCGTGGTAAGCCAGCGTTATTCCAAGAACGATTGTGAAGTATGCCTACGCATTGAGGAAACTAATGCACATCCTCTCTATTTAGCAAATGCGGCCGACATTCTGAACTGTATCAGCGAACTGCCATTTGGAGTGATGGCTATGCGCAAAGATATGCCACACACCGTAATGACCAGTAACAACATTGGAGTAATAAACACTTGCGAGGAACAGGTGACTGTATCCTGCCATACCCGCAGTTTCTCGGATGAGGAAATGCACAACCTGGGCGAACATATCAAACAATTCTTCCTGGCATGTAAGGCTGAAGAAGTGATTCTGCTGATGGATACTCCAGCATGGATGGAGCGTGAAGATTCTCCTTTACTGGCACTAACTTGCCAAACGTTCAAGGATGTACTAGGTTTTGAACCTAAGAAAGTGGCCATGCACTTTGTACTGGAAGCCGCATATTATGTTCAAAAATACCCTGGTGTAGAAATTGCTTCAATCGGTCCTCGCATCATTGAGCCACATTCTACATCAGAACGGGTAGACCTGGATACCTGTGACAAGATTTGGCTAGTAGTTGTAGAATTATTGAAACGATTGGCAGAAAATAAATGAGGAAATGAAGAAGACAACAAACTATTTTCTGGAACAAAAAGGTAAACAGGCCTTCAGTATGGTAGTAGCTTATGATTGCCCAACTGCCCGCATTCTGGATGAAGCAGGAATAGACATGATATTAGTGGGTGATTCATTAGGTAGCGTGATTTTAGGGTACGAGAATACTCTGCCTGTCACAGTAGAGGACATGATCTACCACGGTAAGGCTGTATGTCGTGGCGCTGGGGATGCCTTTGTTGTGGTAGACATGCCATTCATGTCCTACCAGACATCGGTATACGATGCCGTTAAGAATGCCGGACGTATCATGAAGGAAACCAACTGCCAAGCTGTAAAGCTGGAAGGAGGTGCAGAAGTAACAGAGCATATTCGTGCCATTGTAAATGCGGGAATCCCTGTCATGGGACATATCGGCATTACTCCTCAATCCATAAACACTCAGGGTGGATACCGTGTTCAAGGCAAAACCGAGGCCATGGCACAAAAACTGCTGAACGATGCCAAGGCTGTAGCCGAAGCCGGTGCTTTTTCCATCGCAATGGAATGCGTGCCCGAAAATCTGGCCAAACGGATTACCGAAGAGGTTCCTGCCTCCACCATCGGCATTGGGGCCGGACGCTATTGCGACGGACAAGTGTTGGTCTTTCATCACATGATAGGATATACCGGAGCCAAATCACCAAAATTCATGAAGCAGTACACTGATACACATAGTATTATGGTACAGGCCATGAAGCAATTTAAGGATGATGTGACAACCAAGGCTTTCCCTAATGACGAGAATAAGTTATCCTTTGATGACGAAGTATTAACCAAATTGTATTAACATGAAACAATATATTGTTGACGCTTTTACCCCAAAAGTGTTTCAGGGTAATCCTGCTGCCGTATGTGTATTGGAAAACGGGCAGTGGCTAGAGGAAGAGCTGATGAAGCACATCGCTCTGGAAAACAACCTTTCCGAAACAGCCTTTTTGCTGAAAGAGAATGATGGCTATCGTTTACGCTGGTTTACTCCTGCCTGCGAAGTGGGACTTTGCGGTCATGCCACACTTGCTTCAGGATTTATAATCCTGAACTATTTCGAACCAAATGCCGAGAAGGTCAACTTCTACACACTGGCCGGAAAACTGACAGTGAGCCGTAAGGGTGAAATGTTTGAGATGCAGTTTCCTAACATACCATTGGAAAGAGTGAAAGTTACACAGGAAATGATAGAGAATCTGGGGACTATTCCATTGGATGCCTGGATGGGAAATGGTCTGGATCTGATCTGTGTATTAGCAGATGATGACCAGGTTAAATCATTTACTCCGGATTTTCAGGCCATCAACAAGATGCCTGGACGTATGGTGCACATTACAGCACCAGGTTCTGATGGTTTCGACTGTTGCTCACGATGTTTCGGACCAAAAGTGGGCGTAAACGAAGATCCAGTATGCGGAAGTGCCCACTGCCAAATAGGCCCTTATTGGGCAAAGCGTCTGGGAAAGAAGGTAATCCGTGCATGGGAGGCATCGCCACGAGGAGGAGAAGTGGAAATTGAGATACTGAATGATGAGTATCTGCTGCTGCGTGGTCATGCGGCATTGTTTGCAGAAACAATTTTGCATATCTGATAACAATGAAACACACAACTCTACTGCTGTTACTAATTCTGGCTGGAATTGGCAATAATGTCAAGGCTCAGGAACAGACCATATACGAAATTAATGTCAATAAGCTGTCCATGCAGATAGATGCGGCCCAAGGTGCCAGAATCATTTCGTTCTGCTATGACGGTCAGGAAGTGCTTTCGAAAACACCGGCACCAAACTCTTTTGGAAGTACCTTTTGGACCAGTCCCCAAAAAGAATGGAACTGGCCTCCGGTAAGCGAGCACGATAATATGCCTTATCAGGTAAGCCAGAACAACGGTGTTTTGGAAATGACCAGCCAACTATCCGAAAAGTTTCCATTGAGAATCAAGAAAAAGTTCACGACAGATGCTGGAGATGACTGCATAGTAGTAACCTATACCATCGTCAATGAATCAAGCCTGGAGCGCAAAGTTGCGCCTTGGGAAATCACTCGCGTACCTGCTCATGGAAATATATTCTTTGATGCACCCTTGGAAAGCATCACCCCTGCAGGACTGATGAATTTTCAACAAAAGGACGGATGGGCATGGTATGAGATTGACCATACCGATGCCAACCGCAAGATCAATGCTGATGGAAAGGGATGGCTAAGTTATATGAATAACGGACTGCTGCTGACCAAGCAATTTACCGACCTTGATGCCAGTCAGCCTGCACACGGAGAAGCAGAAATTCAAGTATATGTGAATAAGGGAGATACCTATGTGGAACTGGAGAGTCAAGGCGCTTATACCCTTCTAAAACCGGGAGAGCAACTAGAATGGTCAGTACGCTGGGGATTGAAACCTATGTAATAACAAGAAACAAAAAGTATAAGAAATGAAAGTATTACTGATTAACGGAAGCCCACGACGTGAAGGAAACACCAACGTGGCACTGAATGAGATAGCACAGCAGTTGGCCAAAAATGGCATTGATAGTGAAATGATATGGATTGGAGTTAAGCCTGTTCGCGGATGCATAGGTTGCGCCAAATGCCGTGAGAACGGCAAGGGACTATGCGCATTCAATGATGATGTATGCAACGAAGTGATCACCAAAATGAAGGAGTGTGATGCTTTGATCGTAGGCTCTCCTGTATATTATGGCCAGCCGGCTGGTCAAGTTCTATCACTGCAACAGCGCATGCTGTTTGCCGCAAGTGGTAACTTTGCCAACAAGCCAGCAGCTGTAGTTTGTGTATGCCGTCGTGGTGGTGCATCTGCCGCTTTCCAGACTCTTCAAATGCCATTCCAGATGGTGAATATGCCTATCGTTACCTCACAGTACTGGAACATCGCCTATGGCCGCAGTGAAGGTGAAACCGCTCAGGATATTGAAGGTTTGCAGACTATGCGCACATTGGCCAACAATATGAGCTGGCTTCTGAAGAAGATTAATACCGGTGAGGGAAATACCCCAGAACGTGAACCTTGGGCACCAATGAATTTTATCCGATAAAACAATCACGGATCAGATAACAGAATAAAGTTGCAACCGAGTTGCCAAAATTTAATTGTACCTTTGCACAGAAAATATAAATAAAAGAAGTTATGGAAGAAATGTTTGACTTGGTGAATAAAATGTCGCCATATCTGTTGTTGGGTTTCTTTTTGGCAGGACTGATGCATGTCTTTATTCCCAACACGCTATATAGTAAGTATTTAGCCGGAAGGAACTTCCGCTCGGTATTATTATCGGCCTTGTTTGGAATCCCACTGCCATTATGTTCATGCGGTGTGATTCCTACTGCCATGTCACTCAGAAAGGAAGGAGCCAGTAAAGGTGCCACTGTATCGTTTCTGATTGCAACCCCACAGACCGGCGTAGATTCCATCATTGCTACCTACTCACTATTGGGATTGCCTTTTGCCATCATCCGTCCGATTGTGGCTTTATGCACTTCCATTTTCGGTGGCAACCTAGTAAATATATTTGATGACACTGCAGAAGGAGTACCAACGGCAACTGCACAGAAAAAAGAAACTGAAGTAAAGCAAAAAAGTTTTGTCCAAAAAGTCATCGAGGCACTGAAATATGCCTATATCGACATGATGCAGGATATCGGCAAATGGCTGGTTATCGGTCTGGTTGTAGCTGGATTGATTACTGTATTTGTCCCAAACAGTTTCTTTGCCTTGTTTGCAGGCAACACCTTTCTTAGCATGCTATTTGTGTTGTGTCTGGCAATCCCCATGTATCTGTGTGCCACCGGATCTATTCCTATCGCTGTGGCCCTAATGCTGAAAGGACTTACTCCAGGCGCTGCCCTGGTGATGCTTATGGCAGGTCCTGCATGTAATGTGGCATCCATTTTGGTCATTAATAAGGTATTAGGTAAGAAAACTATGGTTCTCTATTTGATTTCAATTATCAGTGGAGCCGTATTGTTTGGTACCGGTATCGATTACCTTTTGCCTCGTGAATGGTTCACTCCTACTTTCGTAGAAACAGCCATGGACTGCTGCGAAAAGTCAACCGACTGGTTTAAAGTAGGATGTACAATTCTATTGGCACTGATGCTGTTGAATGCACTGACACTCCGTCTACGCCACAAGCACCAGGGATGCAGTTGCGGATGTGGCTGCGGTTGCCACGAAGAGGAAGAAAGTCATTGCCATTGTCATGACGATGATGACGACTGCTGCAATAGAGAATGCCACTGCCATGAGGAAGAAGGAAAAGCAGAGGAAGTTGCCATACCTTTCCATATTTATAATGTGAAAGGCATGAACTGCAACCACTGCCGTACCAGTGTGGAGAATGCCATTGCCGCATTGGAAAATGTGGACGAAGTACATGTTTATCTGGAAACTAACACTGCCGAAGTGAAGGGTACAGCAACCGAAGAGGAAATTCGCGGAGCTGTGGAATCTATCGGTTTCGAACTGGCATAACATAAAATGGAAAAAGCAGAAATTATCAAACTGTTGGAAGCCAAGGGCATTAAGGCGACAGCCAACCGCATCCAGATTTATAAAGAAATGGAGATGGCTGGACGTTCCCTGTCTCTAGGCGATTTGGAATCACTGCTGAAAACCATAGACAAAAGCAACATTTTCCGTACGCTATCACTTTTCCGGCAACATCATCTGCTGCATGTGATAGAAGACGGAAGTGATAGTGTAAAATACGAAATTTGCCACAGTCACGGAGAATGCGACTTCGAGGATTTGCATGTGCACTTCTTTTGCGAGCAATGTCATACGACCTATTGTCTGGAAGATATTCACATTCCTATGGTGGTATTGCCAGAAAACTTTCAGATGAATAGTATAAACTATGTGGTGAAAGGTATCTGCCCTAAATGCAAAGACAAGCCATTAATGGCATGAAATAAATAAACTATAACAAATTACATATGAAAGTAAAACTTTTACTTATGGGATTTTGTGCAATGATTGGAAATATCTTCGGATGTTCTGCACAGACTACCGGTTTTAAGAGCATGAGTGCTGAGGATTTTGAGAAAGCAATTGCCGATACAGCCATCGTACGCTTGGACGTACGCACTGTTGAGGAATATACCGAAGGCCATATCGCCAACACCATTAATATTGACGTGCTGAAAGACGACTTTGAGGAAAAGGCTTTGCAGCAATTGCCAAAGGGAAAGACACTGGCTGTATACTGCCGTGGCGGTAACCGTAGTAAAAAGGCTGCACAGATTTTGGTGAAGAACGGATTTGAGGTTGTAGAACTGGATAGCGGCTATAAGGGTTGGGTTGCCGCAGGAAAACCTGTAACCAAATGAAAAGCATTATCAACGAGGAACCTCAAAAGTGGGACATCATAAAGAGTGAATACTTCATTCGCCGCCCTTGGCTTACCGCACGCAAGGATCATGTGCGCTTGCCTGATGGTAGGGAGAATCCTGAACACTGGGTTTTAGAGTATCCTGATTGGGTCAACGTCATCGCCATAACCGATGATGGACAGTTTGTTTTTGAACGTCAGTACCGTCATGCCTTGGGCACCATCAATTACGAGATTTGTGCAGGTGTTATAGAAGAAGGAGAAGAACCGCTGGAAGCTGCCAAACGTGAACTGATGGAAGAAACCGGTTTTGGAGGAGGGACATGGACTAAGCTGATGGAAATAGGACAGAATCCGAGTTGCTGTAACAACTTGACCCACTGCTATCTGGCAGAAGGAGTAACCCGTCTGGGTGATCAGGATCTGGACAGTACTGAGGACATTTCTGTTTATCTGCTTTCACGTGAGGAAGTGTGGGAACTGATGCAAACAGACCAGTTGAAACAAGCTCTGATGGTGGCTCCATTGTGGAAATATTTTGCATCATACAAATAATATGCAGAATAACACTATTCCGGTTGAACAGCATCCGCTGGAGCCCTTTCTTCCTACTAACGGAAAGTTGCTGATGCTAGGGTCATTCCCGCCTCAACAAAAGAGGTGGGCATTTCATTTCTATTATCCTAACTTTCAAAATGACATGTGGCGTGTATTAGGACTTATCTTCTTCGAAAGCCCTCTCTATTTTGTAGATACACAAGCAAAAACTTACCGGAAGCCTGAGATTATCGATTTTTTGAACACCGTTGGTATAGGAATCTTTGATACTGCTAGTGCTGTCCGCAGATTGCAGGACAATGCATCGGACAAATTTCTGGAAGTAGTAACTCCAACCAATGTGGAGTCACTGCTTTCCCAAATGCCTGATTGCCGGGCTATTGTCACTACAGGACAGAAAGCCACCGATACGCTTTGTGAACACTTCCAAATAGCTCAACCAAAAATGGGTTCAAGTTCGGAATTCATGCTCAATGGGCAAATATTCCGTCTATACCGCATGCCAAGTACTTCAAGGGCTTATCCCATAGCACTGGCCAAGAAGGCTGATGCTTATCGAACCATGTTTCAGCAATTACAGATGATCTGAAAGGATCTTGAAAACAAAACAATGCTTATATGACCATTACCGAATTAATCCAATTCAACAGCCAGGAATTAGAGCAAATGGCAGAGTTGATGCAGATACTGGATCCAACCCTACTGCTTACACTGCAGAAACTTCAGCAAACCGTTGATTGCCATACATGTCACCTTTATGTAATGCGTGATGAGGACAGAATCATAGGTTGTTACACCTTATGTATATTCTATTCCCCTACTGGTAAAAAGGCCAGCGTGGAGGATGTGGTAGTGCATACCGACTATCAGGGACAGCATTTAGGGAAACAACTGATGACACACGCCATAGAGGAGCTGAAGCAATTGGCTCCCATTCATGTGCAACTGACTTCCCGCCCCTCAAGAGTATCAGCAAACGGGCTGTATAAAGCCGTGGGATTCCGTATGAAAGAAACAAATGTGTATGTCATGGATCTATAACTGATAATATGAATAAGAAAGCCATAATTATAGGAGCCACATCGGGCATAGGATTGGAAGTGGCCAAACTGCTGAGTGCCAAAGGATGGGAACTGGGTATTGCAGGAAGAAGAGTACAATTACTGGAGCAGATAAGTCAGGAACTTGCCGGTGTAAAGACATACGAAGTCATTGATATTACCCAAGAGGATGCCCCTGTCCTTTTGGATAAACTGATAGACAAAATGAATGGCATAGATTTATATTTCCATTCATCGGGAATAGGTTATCAGAATCCATCACTCGATATAGATAAGGAGATGCGAACCGTAGAAACCAATGCCCTTGGTTTTACCCGAATGATTACCCATGTATTCCATTATTTTGCGCAGAATGGTGGAGGTCATATAGCCTGTATTAGCAGTATTGCCGGCACCAAAGGACTAGGCGCAGCACCTTCCTATTCATCTACCAAACGATTTCAAAACCACTATATGGAGTGCCTTCAGCAGCTGGCACACATGAAAGGATACCCTATCACCTTTACAGACATACGCCCTGGATTTGTAGCTACCGATCTGATAAAAGACGGTAGTTACCCTATGCAGCTGACGGCACCAGATGTAGCCAAAGAAATAGTAATGGCACTGGAGAAAAAGAAACCCGTTATCGTTATTGACTGGAAATACCGCATATTAGTGTTCTTCTGGAAGTTGGTTCCTCGTTGGATTTGGGTAAAGATGAAAGTCAGTACCAAATAATGTGAGATTTGCAAAAGAGCCCGGAAAGCTGTATCTTTGCACAAAACAAACTATTATGACTATGCAGACATTTCGTTCTTCTTTCTTGGCCGGCATATGCATCGGTATTGCAGGTTTCGGCTATCTGGCAGAGAAAAGCATCATCGGTGCAGTACTCTTTGCTTTCGGTTTACTGACTGTGGTTCATTACGGCCTTCGCCTGTATACCGGTACTGCCGGATTCATAAAGAGAGGTGAAGTTGGCAAATTGTTTTTCATTCTGTTCGGCAACATTATCGGCTGTTTAGCTGTCGCACTAATGGTACGCTGCTCACCTATGCCCTTACAGGAAACAGCACAGAAAATTCTGGAAGGACGATTGGCCATGGGACCACTTAGGGGCAGCATCCTGGCTGTCGGTTGCGGTTTCATCATGACAACAGCCGTTACCTTTGCACGTAAAAGCCAGAACCTTCCCCTGCTGTTTGGAGTACCTCTGTTCATTATGTGCGGTTTTCCCCACTGTGTAGCCGATGTTTTTTATTATCTCTGTGTACCGGTATCTTTCCTGGCAGACAATGCAATTAACATCCTGATTTTCTATGTCTGCATTGTAGCCGGAAATTTTGTAGGATGCAACCTGTATCGTGCTGTAATCAAGGAATGAGAATGAAAAGAATACTGTTTGTGTGCCACGGCAACATCTGCAGAAGTCCGATGGCAGAATTCGTGATGAAGGACCTTATAGCTAAAGCCGGACGACAGAGTGAATTCTACATCGAATCGGCTGCCACCTCTACCGAGGAAATAGGCAACAGCGTGTATCCGCCTGCCCGCCAGATGCTGGCCAATCATGGCATATCCTGTAAGGGAAAGACTGCCCGTCAGATGACTAGGCGTGATTATCAGGAATTCGACTTCCTAATAGGCATGGATGAATGGAACATCCGTAACATGAACCGTATTACAGGCGGAGACCCTGATGGTAAAATCATCAAACTGATGAACCTGACCTCACGTCCTGGTGATGTCGCAGACCCCTGGTATACCGGTGACTTTACAGCCACATGGAGAGACGTTACCGAAGGATGTAGCGCCCTTCTGAAACAAATTGACAAGAACTTATTATGATTAAAGAAAAAGACCCGATGGGTGCGGCAATAGCCGACTATTATAAGACAGATGGTAAGACTACCGGCAGATTGCGTGTATTCTCCCCAATGTTTGAGGAGGATGAGATTCCCTTGGAAACCCTATTCCGCGAATATAACGAGATGCCGCCACTGGAACAGAAGGCACTACAACTGGCAAATGGTCGAATTTTGGATGTAGGTGCAGGAGCAGGTTGCCACTCATTAGCACTACAAGACATGGGCAAACAGGTCACAGCCATCGATATCTCGGATTTGTCTGTTGAGACCATGCGCCAAAGAGGTGTTGATGATGCCCAACTTCAGGATTTCTGGAAAGTGGAAGAGAAATACGACACCATTCTGATGCTGATGAATGGAATCGGAATTATCGGCACATTAAAAAAGTTGCCTGATTTCTTTACCCAGATAGACAAAATATTAGCCGATGGCGGCCAAGTATTGCTAGACTCTTCTGACATCTGCTATGTATTCGAGGTTGAAGACGATATCATCGAAATCCCATCACACATGGACTACTACGGAGAGCTCTCCTATCAGATGCAATACAAAAGGATAAAGGGAGAAGAATTCCCTTGGTTATACATTGATGCCGACCTTTTGCAGGAAGAAGCAGAGAAACAAGGATTTACTGCCGAAGTAGTTGAATATGGAGAACATTATGATTTTCTAGCTAAGATAGAAAGAAATAAGAAGTAATCTTTTCTTTATAGAATTGTCATTCTATGCATAGCAAAGATTCCTGTCCAATCAGACATTACTCTATTGGACAGGAACCTTTATTTTTTCAGAATGTATGAATAGACAATTTTATAATATATGGAATCCATGTTTTACAATGGCCTTACATATCTGATCAATATGTTCCTTGTTTCTAGTTTCCATTGAAATACGTAACACACAACTATTCACATCGATAATGGCATTGGTGCGTTCGTGAAGAACACCCGTAACATTAGCTCCTAAATCAGCTATCAGCTTACTTACCTGAACCAGCTGGCCTGGACGGTCGGAAATCTCCAAAGAAAGGGTACATAAACGACCACCCTTCTGCAAACCACGATTGATGATACGGTTGAAGATAGTAACATCCACATTACCGCCACTCACTACACATACCGTTTTCTTGCCTTCTAATGGCAGTTTTGAGAACATGGCTGCAGCCACAGAAACAGCACCGGCGCCTTCGGCTACCAGCTTATGACGCTCCAACAGGAACAGAATAGCCGCACAAATCTCATCTTCGGTAACGGTTACAATCTCATCCACATACTTGTTGCAAATATCAAAAGTATGTTCTCCCGGTTGTTTTACCGCGATACCATCTGCCAATGTAGAGACCTTATCCAGACAAGTAATTTTTCCATTGCTGATACTATGAACCATGCTAGGCGCACCCGCTGCCTGAACGCCATAAACCTTGATTTTTGGATTAATCTGCTTAGCAGCAAAAGCCACACCACTTATCAAACCACCTCCACCAATAGGAACTATAATGGCGTCAGCATTTGGTAAATCATTCAGAATCTCCAATCCGATAGTACCCTGACCGGCAATAACCTGAAGGTTATCAAAAGGATGAACAAACATCATGTTTTTCTCCTCCTTGAGTTCCAAAGCTTTCTGGTAAGCATCATCATACACGCCAGGAACCAAACAAATCTCTGCACCATAGCTACGAGTAGCCTCAACCTTAGAAATAGGGGCACCGGCAGGCAAACAGATAATACTGCTAATACCACAAGCTTTAGCAGCCAATGCCACACCTTGAGCGTGATTACCTGCAGAGCAAGCAATTACGCCACGTGCTTTCTCCTCATCTGACAACTGAGAAATCATGTAACTGGATCCTCGAACCTTGAATGAACCGGTAACCTGAAGGTTTTCTGGTTTAATGAAGATATCACAGCCTGGTCGCATAAGAGGTGCGGCAATCAGATTGGTTGGACGAATGATAGGTTTCAGCACATAAGTTGCACTGTATATATCCTTAATGCTTAAATTTTCCATTGCTGGTTAGTTGTAAATATTCTGCGATATTGCAACGCAAAGGTACACTTTTTTTGTGTATATTTGCACCGAAAACAAAAGAAATTCGGAACATGAAAGAATGCTTTTTCATATTTTTAGGTGGTGGTTTGGGCAGTGTTATGCGTTATTGGGTTCAACTGATGATCAATAGCCGTGGAAGTTGGGCTTTTCCATGGGCCACATGGGCGTCCAATATTGCCGGCTGTTTCCTTATCGGCCTGTTCTATGCTTGGAGTGCCCGATTGAATTGGAGCGCGGAAATGAGACTAATGCTGACAACCGGTCTTTGCGGAGGTTTCACAACCTTCAGTACATTCAGTAATGAATCACTAAACTTATTGAAAACTGGCAACCACATCATGTTTGGTGTCTACTTGGCAGCAAGTATTGCACTAGGATTACTGGCTGTTTTTGCCGGCTCAAAATTGGGTTCATAAACTACACAACAATAAAGGATCTTTCCATACAGATTGGAAAGATCCTTTACTATAAGTAGCAACAAACCGTTTATTTCTTTTTCCCCTTAGGAGTAGCTTCCTTTGCCCATTCCTTGGCACCACGTTCTTTCAGCTGACGGGTAAACTCTTTAGCAGCTTCCTCCGCTGCGGCCTCATCGGCAAGAGAAGCCCATGCATGATGATAACCCTGAACCTTATCCCAATTACCACGGGTAAAATCAGGAACTGCAACAGGAGCAAAACCATTCTCCATAGAAATGGAACCCAACTCTGCCAGACAGCACCATTCTGCCAAGTCATACACATCCATATCTAAAGGTAGACCATTCTGCATACAGTAAATCATTCGGCTATCCATGGTAAAATCCATACCGCCATGACCACCAACCTCATGAGCCTTTTCTACATATTTCTTCAAGATAGGGCTCATAAACTTTTCTTCCAAGGCTTTTTTATCTGCCTCCGGTAAATAACGATGCACGCTAATCTTATCAGTAGATGGCTTCACGTTATGAGCCTCCATCATCTCCTTGCTGACTACATAACCTTCCGATGGATACTTATTAGCAAATCCACGGGTACCGGTCAACTGATACAAGCGGTTATAAGGCTGAGGATCAAGTACATCATGCTGAATTTCAATCACCTTACCTAATTCTGTACGAATCAGGGTCGTAGTATGATCACCGTTCTTAAACTCATCACATTTCTCACCAGTCATTTTCTCAACCCATTCCTTACCGTTGAAAGAACGGGTATCCATAGCCACCATCGTTTTCATACGGTCGCCACGATGAATGTTCAGCAACTGAGCCACAGGTCCCAAACCATGTGTAGGATAGACATCACCACGGTAATTCTTGTTGTAACGCAAGCGCCAACCCAATTTATCGGTATTGCCCTCTTTCCAGTAAGCATCCCAGAATTCGTCCAAATTATGAATATAAGCACCCTGCACACGAACCACATCACCAAATAAGCCCTGTTGAGCCATGTTAAGGGTATTCAGCTCAAACTCATCGTAGCAGCAGTTCTCCAGAATCATACAATGTTTGCGGTATTTTTCGCTCATATTCACCAATGCCCAGCATTCGGTAAGACTCATGGCAGAAGGGACCTCAATAGCCACATGTTTGCCATTTTCCAAAGCGCTCTTTGCCACCAGAAAATGATGATGCCAATCGGTGGCAACATATACCAGGTCAATATCATCACGTTGGCAAAGTTCCTCATATCCAAACTCACCATAATATATTGCAGCCTTAGGCATGCTGTTCTTCTTCAGAATTTCCTGACAAGCCTCAGCACGGTCTTTCTCGTAATCACACAAAGCAACGACTTGAGTTCCTGGTATATGCATAAAACGTTCTACTGCATCAGGTCCGCGCATACCTAAACCAACAAAGCCTACACGCACAGATGTCATCTTGGGCAAAGCCATTCCCAAAACAGAAGTCTGTCCTGACGGACGCTCAGGTACATCTGTTACAATTGTTCCTCCATTAAAATGCCATGGCCAATTGAATTCCTGTGCATTTGCAGACAGAACACCCGACAAGGCCAAACAGCACGCAAATAGTATTTTCCTCATATTGTAGTGTTAATTAAGTCTCTATATATTAAAGAATCTTCTGAAAGTCATAGACATCAATCCATCTGCCAAACTTGAAACCCACCTCATGGAAACGGGAAACTTGTTCGAACCCAAGTTTTAAGTGAAGATGTTCACTGGCTACATTCGGATAAGTAATACAAGCAACAAATACATGAATGCCCTGTTCACGGCAAGCCTCAGTCAGTGCATTCATCAACATGGTTCCCAATCCTTTACCTTCCTGTCCTGGTTTCAAATAAATGGTAGTTTCCACGGTCTTGCTGTATGCCTCTTTTTCCTTCCATTTATGGGCATAACAATAACCCAGGACTTTGTCATTCTCGACAAGAACGAAATAAGGAAATTCAGCAGAAATGTGCTCCATACGGTGTGTCATCTCCTCTACCGAAACTGGTTCGGTTTCAAAAGTAATGGTGGTATTGGCTATAAAATGATTGTAAATAGCTGCAATCTGAGCCATATCCTCGTGTTTTACTGTACGAATTGTCATATTCAATAATTTAATCCAAGGGCGAAATTACGACTTTTATTTGGCCCGACAAAAGGATTTGTGTATTTTTGCCGAAGTGTTGATTATAAACCACATGAAAAAACAAGAACTATACGATAAGATTGTGAGCATCTTTGAGGATAAGATGCCAGTGGCTGAAACCGAACTGCACTACCACACCCCTTTTGAACTGCTGGTTGCTGTAATCCTCAGTGCACAATGTACAGACAAACGGGTAAATATGGTTACACCAGCATTACTGAACGATTACCCAACGGCAGAAGTGATGGCGCTGGCCACTCCCGAGGTCATTTACGAATACATAAAGAGTGTTTCCTATCCCAACAACAAAGCCAAACACCTGGTGGGTATGGCTCAAAAATTGATGAAGGATTTTGGTGGAGAAGTGCCAAGTACAATGGAAGAACTGACCAGTTTACCAGGTGTAGGCAGAAAAACAGCAAATGTTATCATGTCAGTGGTTTTCAGTAAAGCAGCCATGGCTGTTGACACGCATGTGTTCCGAGTAAGCCACCGCATCGGATTGGTATCCAAGCGCTGTACAACCCCATACAGCGTGGAGATGGAGCTTACCAAACATCTGCCCGATGAAGTCATTCCCAAGGCACACCACTGGCTTATTCTCCACGGACGGTACGTATGTACAGCCCAACGTCCTAAATGCAAGGACTGTTTTCTGAAAGAAATCTGTAAATCGTTCCCCAAGGAATCTTTGATTGGACAGTAAATTCTGTCAATTCATAGGAAAGATGATACCGCAAATGTTTTTTAAGCTCAAAAATTCGTGATTTAATCAACAATTTGCTAATTTTGCAAAGATAAAGTGTATAAACCTAATTTTAAATATCAACAAGTATTATGACTATTAACGAATTTAATTTTGCAGGCAAGAAAGCTATCGTACGTGTAGATTTCAATGTGCCTTTGAAGGATGGCGTTATTACTGACGACACTCGTATCCGTGGTGCTCTTCCTACTTTGAAGAAAGTATTGGCTGATGGTGGTGCATTGATCATCATGTCTCACATGGGTAAGCCAAAGGGTAAGGTTAAGCCTGAGTTGTCACTGGGTCAGATTAAGGATGCAGTTGCTGCTGCTCTGGGTTGCCCTGTAACTTTCGCTCCTGACTGTGCAAAGGCTGCTGAGGCTGCTGCTGCTCTGAAGATGGGTGAGGCTCTGTTGCTGGAGAACTTGCGTTACTATCCAGAAGAGGAAGGAAAGCCTGTAGGTGTTGAGAAGGGTACTCCTGAGTACGATGAGGCAAAGAAGGCAATGAAGGCTTCTCAGAAGGAGTTCGCTAAGACTTTGGCTTCTTATGCTGACTGCTATGTAATGGATGCATTCGGTACTGCTCACCGCAAGCACGCTTCTACTGCTGTTATCGCTGATTATTTCGACGCTGACAACAAGATGTTGGGCTTCCTGATGGAGAAGGAAGTTGCTGCTGTAGACGCTGTATTGGGTAACATCCAGCGCCCATTCGTTGCTATCATGGGTGGTTCTAAGGTGTCATCTAAGATTGGTATCATCGAGAACCTGTTGGGCAAGGCTGATAAGCTGATTCTGTGCGGTGGTATGACATATACATTCGCTAAGGCTCACGGTGGTGAGATTGGTGGTTCTATCGTTGAGTTGGATAAGCTGGATGTAGCTCTGAACGTAGAGAAGTTGGCAGCTGAGAAGGGCGTTGAGCTTGTTATGGCTGAGGATGCAACTTGCTGCGACGGTCTGGACTTCGGTACTATGACTGTTAAGGAAGGTTCTAAGATTGAGAACTATCCATCAGATGCAATCCCTGCTGGCATGGAAGGTCTGGATGCAGGTCCTAAGGCTCAGGTTGCTTTTGCAGAGGCTATCAAGGGCGCAAAGACTATTCTGTGGAATGGTCCTGCAGGTGTATTCGAGTGCGATGAGTTCACTGCTGGTTCTAAGGCTATCGGTGATGCTATTGCTGCTGCAACTGCTGAGGGTGCATTCTCTCTGATCGGTGGTGGTGACTCTGTTGCATGCTGCACCAAGTTCGGTTTGACCGACAAGGTATCTTACATCTCAACTGGTGGTGGCGCTCTGTTGGAGGCTATCGAGGGTAAGGTCCTGCCAGGCGTAGCAGCTATCAAGGGCTAATCAATAACCAAAGTATACTTATAAAAGGGCGAGCCATCAGGGTTCGCCTTTTTTATTTCGTTTTTTAAAATACTTATTTGTGGGTGTCACACTTATGTTGTAATTTTGCACATATGAAATCAGCGATATACCTATTATATATACTTGTCCTGGTAAGTCTTTGCTTTACCGGTTGCAAATCGTCTACCCACAAAAATGCAGTCATTCTCATGGATGATTCCGTCGCATTCGACTCATCAGCAATCCAGATAGGTTACCTGCCCACTCTTGATGCACTACCTCTTCTTGTGGCTGATGAGGACGGACTTTTGGATTCACTGAAAGTTGATGTCCAGCTGGTTCAGTTCACCAGCAACATGGATATCGACACAGCATTTCTGAACCGAAGGATTCACGGAGCGTTGACCGATGTGTGCCGAGCCATTCTTCTTAATTCAAAGAACAACGAAATAAGAATTGTGGGGAAAACTGATGGTGTAAGCTATCTGGTTTCCCAGCAGAAACTCCGTATCCGTAAAGTAAACGATCTGAACGAACGAATGATTGCCATTGCTAGAAACGAAGCCAGCGATTGGATGCTGGACATTCTGCTTGGAGAGTCAAAGATGGAACCATCAGATGTGAACCGTCCACAAATCAACAATATTCAACTCAGACAGGAAATGGTACAGAAGGAGATGATTGACGCTGCAATCCTTCCTGAACCATATGCCACAATGGCCATGGTCAACGGAGACCGACAGATGTGGGACAACAAGAACAGACAAACGGGTTGCATCATTTTCACCCACAAAGTTCTTGTTGACCGCGAGACGGAATTACGCAAAATTGCTCAAGCCTACGATATTGCTGCCAAGCGAATCAACAATTCATCCAAGGACAGATACTCAAGATTAATGCAGAAGATGTTCAGTATAGATAAGCAGGTTACTGACTCCTTGGAACTTCCTCAATTCTCTACACTGGAAGCACCTGAAAATAAAATTATCGAAGAGGCCGTTAACTGGCTGAAAAACAGATATGACGAAGCTGATTGGTTGGGATTCCGAATCTTAAAGACCGACTATAAACCTACACATTTGATTGACACTCGCCTGATACAGGAGAATAATGAATAAGAATCTTTTTCTGGAATTGGCTAAAGATGCAGAGCAGCAGCTACTGAATCAGAACATCAGAAAGGCTCTTAATAAAATGGAGTCAATGCTATATCTGTGCCCTGACCCCAAGTTAGAAGATGACCTGAATTCACTCTCCTATGCATTTGAAGGAATGCTGAATTGTGTGAGACGAGGCATTAAGGATGAAAACAGGATGTCGTCATTCATGCAGATGTTAGAGCAAAGTTGGGTGATGTACTGGAATATTATCCGAAAGTTCAAACTTACCCAATCTGAAAACACATACCGAAAAGCTTTCAGCAGTATGTTAACGGAATTCCCATATCTGGTATATAATGAGCATCTGGAAAAATTCCCATCTGACACATCTTTAAAGAAAGAACACGAATCTCTGGTAGTTCAATTATTCAACCAGATTTGGACAGCAACTAGCCTGAAGAAAAAGGATATTGAGGATTTGGAGTGCATTCTCCATAATGATAAGATTCTTTTAGCAGATAGACAGATGGTTGTTTCTGCACTTATGCTAAGTGCGTTGGAATTCCCCAATAGCCAAAAACTGACGATTCTCAATCGCCTATGCGAATCTGACATTCCCGAAATCCAAGTTAGAGCCATGGTAGCCATGGTATTATTATGCTTCATTCTTACCCGATACGGGATATTCAGCAAAGAATTGGCAGATTTCGGAAACATCATCAAAAAATCTGGTTACCAGGACAAACTAGTTCATGTTTATCATAGCCTTTACGAGTCAAAGAATACAACAAAACTGACTCAGCAGTTGAATGAGAAACTGATGCCCCAATTACGAAAAGAACAGGAAATGGGCAAAAAGTTTATGGAGAATATCACTAATTCGGGAAGTTCTTCAGAATCACACGAATTAAATAAAAAGATGGAACAATCCGCTTTGATTATGGATAAATTATCCAAAAGTGGAAAGGATATCTATTTTGGGACATTCTGCCATTTTAAATCATTCGATTTTTTTAAAACAGTTGCCCACTGGTTCTATCCGTTCAACAAACTCCACAGTGCAACAAAAGATACCTTTATCAAGAAAAAGGGATATCTGGATGCATTTATGGAGGTTTGCCCTTTCTGCGAGAGTGATAAATGGTCCGTTTTCTTCATTTTCCAACAAGCCGAAGCCAAGCTAGTTGTGCCCGAAGGAATGGAGTTGCGACAACCGTCAAGTGTAAAAAAAGAGTGGAAGACCTACTGTAACTATTACATACAAGACCTATACAGGTTTTATCATTTGTGTATTTTCCGTTTTGAATTCTACAACCCTTTCAAAGCTGTTATGGATCCAACCAACTACCCCATTCTGTTGGAATCATTAGATAATGCACATCAAATGGAAATTGCTAAGATTCTGATGAATCATAATGAATCATGTTCTGCTGTGAACATTATTGAGAAACTTCCACACGACAGCAAAGATGATATGGCAACTCTGGCATATGGCTACATGCAACTGGAAGAGTATGCCAAAGCTATTACGCTATACCAAAAATGTATAGTTGCTGATAATGATACCAAAACAAAAAAACATCTGGCAACCTGTTATAAGAAGCATGGTAAATGGCAGAAAGCAGCAGAACTGTTTGAAGAAATATCATCTCAAGATACTAAAAATGAAATAAAGTATTTGATGCAAAGTGCTCAATGCCTAATACAGGGACAGAAGTACAAAGACGCATTAAAGATTCTGTATAAAATAGAATACCTACAAATCCAGCACACTCAGGCATTAAGAGCTATAGTATGGTGCAACCTTAAAGTAAAACAGCCACTGAAAGCCTTGAATTATTGGATGAAAATTCGCAAGAAAACAGAAGAAGACTGGCTGAATGGAGGCCACATCTATTGGGCTTTGAACGAGGAAGACAATGCATTTAACTGTTACAAGCAGTTCTTTGAGATAAGTGAGAACAAGGAGAAGGCATCATCCATCTTCATGGATGACATTAAGAGTCTGTCTATTTACCAGATTAACGAAATGGACGCCTTACTAATGCTTCAGGCTTTAGGTTATTAAATACACCAAATCAGGCAAGAGCCCAAAGCCCCCTGCATTTTTTTCCAGAAAGAGCGATTTTTCCAAACTTCGTCTGTCAACTCATGGCTGGTTCGTTTATCATTCTCAAACATCTGAATCAACTCTGCTGTTGGTCCTGGATGCAAAATAACTGCATTTATTTCATAGTCATAACGAAGAGAACGACTATCCAGATTGGTAGAGCCTACAGTACAGAATTTACCATCCACCATCATCACCTTAGTATGATGAAAGCCTGCATCAAACAGATAAACTCTAGCACCACGTTTTCTGAGTTTATTGACAGCATTGAAACCAATCTCAGGCGTAAAGGATACATCACTGTTAGTTGAAATCATTATTTCAATCTCCACACCTCTGGCTAATGCTCTCTTAATGGCTTTATTAACTTTATGAGTTGGTGTAAAATAAGGATTGACAATAAAGACCTTCTCCTCTGCAGCATCTAATGATGCCACATAAAAATCACGCATGATAGATGGCGTTTTATGAGGTGCACGATGAATAACCGCCACATCTGCCTGATATTCAGAAGAAGGTATTTGATCCAGAATGGGCTTTCTCATCGGACCCGCCACATAAGGTTTCTTTTCTTTTTCCAATGACCTCAGCTCAAGTTCAGCAGCGGCAGCGGCTGCGACCCACTCATCAGGATTTCCGGACAAATGTAGCAGTAATGAATCTTGACGGGGAATGCGGGCCAGTTTATGAGTAGCACTTTCACGTTTACGTACATCATAAGAATAATCGGTATAATCCAGTTTCTGTTTTACCTGACTGTTCCAGGAATCAAGGAACACCTTTTGGAAATCATTAGCAGCTGCACCTTCTATTCTGACTTGCATATCTCTCCAAGGGCCAGCTTTGGGAATACCAAGAATATAATAATCTGCAATGTTCATGCCGCCGGTATAAGCTATCTGACCATCGATCACAGCAATTTTGCGATGATCTCTAGGTACAGCATGATTCAACCATGGGAATGATATCGGATCCCAAGGTTCTACCTCAACACCCATGTCGTTTAATGCACGAATATGACGTTTTTTTAGTGGGCGAGCACTTTTGAAATTGGCAAAAGCATCAAACAGGGCTCTAACCTGGACCCCTTGTTTTTTCTTGGAAGCTAAAATATTAAAGAGCGTATTTGAGATAGAATCGTTTCGAATTGCAAAATAGTCCAAATGGACAGAATGCTCCGCCTGACGCACATCCTGAAATAATGCGTCAAACTTATCTGCCCCACTCTTCAATAGTTTTACCTTATTGGATGTGACTGGAATATCCTGTAATCTTAGCCAGTCATAAATTGAGGAATCACTTCCTTGGGCAGATGCCTGCGGCACCTGGCAGAGGAACCAAAATATCCAAATCCAAACAATCTTTTGCATTTATCTTATGTATAAAAGGTGTGGAACACTATCCACACCTTTTCTGATATCTGATGTTTTAGCTTATTTTTCCTTTTTCCACAATCTGGTCATATCCTCCAAAGTCTTTCCCTTGGTTTCTGGAACGAGCTTCCATACGAATACTGCGGCAATGATACAGATGACACCGTACAGGGCATAGACAAACCAGTATCCAAGACTGTTGGCCATTGGAACGAATGATGTCGAAACGATCCAGTTGAAGATCCACTGGAAGGCAACGGCAATGGCAACGGCACCACCACGGATGGTGTTAGGGAAGACTTCGGCAATGAGCACCCAGCAGATTGGACCCCATGAGAACATGAAGCTGGCCGAATAGATCATGAGTGAAATCATGCAGAGAAGCTGCATTGTGGAGTCGTTGGCAATGGCGCCTTCGAATGTGCAGGCAACACCGATAGCTCCGAGTGCCATGCCAAGAGAACCGACAATGAGAAGTGGCTTGCGGCCGAGCTTCTCGACGGTGAATATGGCAACACAGGTAAAGGCAAGATTGACAACACCATTGAATACGGTAAGCATCATCGGATCATCGAAGCCCATGGCACCATAGATGCGAGGTGCAAAGTAAAGGACTGCATTGATGCCCACAGCCTGCTGGAATACAGAGAGCATGATGCCTACAAAGATGCAGAGTAGACCATAGGTGAAGAGCGGTTCGGTCTTGACGGTCATGGTCTCCTTGATCTCCTTAAGGATTGACTTGGCCTTGTCGGAACCATTGATCTTGGCAAGGATAGATTCAGCCTTGGCATCCTGACCGATAGAAGCGAGATAACGTGGAGTCTCTGGCACGAAACAGATGAGGAGGGCAAAGAGACCTGCAGGAACCATTTCGGAACCGAACATGTAGCGCCAGCCGTTCTGGATGGTCCATGGGTCACTGTTTGGAAGCAGCTGGTTGAGACCATTGCCAATGCTCTCGATGATAGGTTGTGTGTGTTCGCCCAGAATGAAGAAGTTGACGAAATAGACAACGAGCTGGCCGAAAATGATGGCAAACTGATTCCAGCTGACGAGCATTCCACGGATGCCTGATGGTGCAATCTCGCCGATGTACATCGGGCAGACAGCCGATGCAAGACCAACGCCTATGCCACCTATGACACGATAGACATTGAACACCACAAAAAGTGTCATGTTTGGCTGGCCCTTGGCAAGGATCATGGTCTCAGGGAACATTGATCCCCATGCAGAGATGAAGAACATGATGCCGGCGAAGATAAGGCTCTTCTTTCGGCCCCAGTTTGATGCCAGAGTGCCTGAGATGGCGGCACCGATGATGCAGCCGATGAGGGCGCTGGAACTGGTGAATCCGTGCCAAAAATCGGTATAGGTGAAATCCTCGGCACCCATAAAGAATGCCTGGAGTCCTTTCTCTGCACCACTAATTACTGCGGTATCGTAACCAAACAATAATCCTCCAAGAACAGCGACGAGTACAACGCTGAACAAATAAGTTTTACTTCCTTGTTTTTCCATAATTATTTTTTTCGACATACATATACAATTATTCACAAACAGCAATTCCAATAAAAGGTCCAACTAAAAAAACAAAGATGGCTCAAAGTATCACTACCCTGGAATAAAGAAAGTACTGTAGAATAATTATAACAAAAAGGAGATCCTTCTCGACTGAGACATACTAGAAGTATAAAAGTTAAAAATAAACCAATAGCTAAACCTGAAAAGATAATTTGCCCCTTCTTATTTATAGAACTCAATTCGAGAAACACGGAAATAACAACAAATATGATTTCAGTATGCACCTCTCCGAACAGAGAAACAGAACTTCGGTAACTTTTTGTTTTTATAACAGAAACCATATCATCATTAGTTAATTTAACTAATAAAAAAAAACAAAAAATGAGAATAGCGGCAACAACTAAGAAAATCATATTTATTAGTTTTTATAATCAATTCATACACAGAGTAAACAGTTAGATGTAATGACAAATTTAATACTACAGTAGTATCTTCTGACAATAATAAAAACCATAACTACAGCTAATTCTAAAGCAATGAAAGTGTCAACAATAGTTGAAGCGAACATTGAGCCAACAGTAGTACATGACAAACAAGCACCACCACATCCAATTATTGTGAAAGTCATAGAAACCACCATTTCTACCAAATACTTGTCCATTGTCAAAGTCTCTAAAATATACAATTATTAATTGCACAAATTTAAATATAAATAATGAGAGAGAAAAAAAAAACACTATATTTTTAAGTTTTCATAAAAAAAAACCGGAAAATGTTTGCTGATTCTGAAAAAAGCAGTACCTTTGCATCGCATTTGAGAAACAAACGCACTTCGAAAGAAGTTTGGAGAGGTGGCAGAGTGGTCGATTGCAACGGTCTTGAAAACCGTCGTACTGAGAGGTACCCGGGGTTCGAATCCCTGTCTCTCCGCCAAGTTCAAATGCAAGGGCGTTTAGCTCAGCTGGTTCAGAGCATCTGCCTTACAAGCAGAGGGCCGGCGGTTCGAATCCGTCAACGCCCACGAAGACATCCAAATGGATGTCTTTTTTTGTATATTCTTGTCCATACAGAAAAATAGCATTAATTTTGCGCTATGATTTACCCAAGTAATTTTGAACATAAGATAGGATTCGATGAAATTAGAGCACAGTTGGTAAGTAAATGCTTAAGCCAGCTGGGCAAGGAGAAGGTACAATCCATGCAGTTCTCATCCATTTATGAGGACATTCACAGATTATTGCTTGAAACATCTGAATTTGTACGGATACAACGTGAAGAAGAGGATTTCCCCTCTCAGTATTTTTTTGATCTTCGAGACGAGTTGAAGCGAATTCGACTTGAAGGTTCATATCTGGAAGAACAAGTTTTATTCGATTTAAAAAGATCACTAGAATCATTAGAAGGAATTGTAAGATTTTTACACCGTAAAGATAACGGTGAAACAGAAGAGTTAACGACCAAATCCTTCAAATTCCAAGCCAAAGAGGAAACCAATCCTTACAAGGCCATGTTGGCCAAGAAAAGAGGGTCAAAAAGAATCTTCATCAACGGACAATGGGTCACAAGCCCTACAAGTAAAAAGGATGATGAAAATTTAGATGAAACTAATAGCGAAGATTCAGTTGTAGACTCAGAAAATACATCAATCGCAACTAAAAAAGAGTCATTCAGATATCCGAACCTCTGTGCGTTATCATACGGCATTGCCATTTTTCCTCAGCTAACCAAAAGAATAGCACTAATATTGGATGATTACGGTAAAATTAAAGATAGCGCGTCACCCAAATTAGCCCAGATACGTCAAGAATTATCGCATACAGCCGGAAGTGTTTCCAGGACACTGAATCAGATTCTGCGAAGCGCCCAAAGTGAAGGTGTCATAGATAAAGACACCACACCAACCATGCGCGACGGACGATTAGTGATTCCTGTCGTTCCGGGATTAAAACGTAAAATCAAAGGTATTATCCATGATGAGTCAGCCACGGGTAAAACGGTTTTCATCGAACCAACAGAAGTGGTTGAAGCCAACAATCATATCCGCGAATTAGAGAGTGAAGAGAAACGTGAAATCATTCGCATTCTTACAGATTTCACCGCACTCATCCGTCCTGTAATTCCCGAGCTTCTCAAAGGATACGAGTTTTTATCGGTAATCGATTTTATCCGTGCAAAAGCTATTTGGAGCATTGACACCGATTCCACCCTTCCTGTATTTGAGAACCGCTCTGTAATAGACTGGATTCAGGCGGTTCATCCATTGCTCAAAAAATCACTGGAGAAACACAATAAGAAAGTAGTCCCTCTTGACATTCATCTAGAGGACAAACAACGTATTCTTCTTATTTCAGGTCCAAATGCGGGAGGAAAATCAGTCTGTTTAAAAACTGTTGGATTATTGCAATACATGTTGCAATGTGGTATGCTCATCCCTTTGAGAGAGAACAGTCATGTAGGTTTATTCCAAAACATCATGATTGATATCGGCGATGAACAAAGCATTGAAGACGAGCTCAGTACATATTCATCTCATCTAACAAACATGAAGAATATGATGAAGAATTGCAATAGCCACACTCTCTTGTTAATCGATGAATTTGGAGGTGGAACTGAGCCACAAATTGGCGGTGCACTAGCTGAAGCAATGCTTAAGCGGTTCAATGACAACTGTACATTCGGTATTATTACTACTCATTACCAGAACCTTAAACATTTTGCTGAGGACAATGAAGGCATTGTAAACGGTACCATGCTTTATGACAGGCATCTCATGCAAGCATTGTACCAATTAGAAATAGGTAACCCTGGCAGTTCTTTCGCTGTAGAAATAGCCCGTAAGATCGGCATCCCGGAGCAAGTCATCCAGGACGCTAGCGATATTGTTGGACAAGAATACATTAACGCAGATAAATATCTGCAGGATATTGTACGTGACAAGAGGTATTGGGAGAACAAACGTCAGAACATTCATCAGAAAGAGAAACAACTGGAGCAGACACTGACACGTTATCAAACAGAGATGGAGGAACTCCAGAAAAACAAAAAGGAGATTCTCCGCAATGCCAAACTGGAAGCTCAAGAGTTATTGAATCAAAGCAATAAACTCATAGAAAATACAATTCGGGAAATTAAAGAGGCTCAAGCAGAGAAAGAACGTACCCGTGACGCACGAGCCCAGGTTCAGGAATTCCAGAAAAGCTTGTCAGCAGATGACATGAACGCTCATGAGGATTTAATTGCCAGAAAGATGAAGCAATTGATGGAGCGTCAGGAAAGAAAAGCCAAAAATAAAGAAAGAAAAGCTCAGCAAGCGGCTCAGAAACCAGCTGTTGAAACCATAGCGCAAAAAATCAAAAAAGCAGACGAGTTTAAAGTAGGTGACCAAGTAAGATTAAAGGGACAAACTGCTATTGGAACCATAGAAAGTATTCAAGGTGAAAATGCCGTGATAACCTATGGAAGTATGCGAACGAACATAAAGCTTAAGCGAATTGAAAAGATTCATTCGCAATCCAAAGAAGCCCCTAAATTCACCATCTCATTCACCAGCAAGCAAACGCAAGATGAGATATATGAAAAGAAATTACAATTCCACCAGGATATTGATGTAAGGGGTTTGCGAGGTGATGAAGCAGTGCAAGCTGTTACCTACTTCATTGATGATGCTATTCTGGTAGGCATGAGCAGAGTCCGAATACTGCATGGCACTGGAGGTGGAATTTTGCGTACACTTATCCGTCAGTACTTGGGAACAGTTCCCGGGGTTAAAGACTTCCATGACGAGCATGTTCAATTTGGAGGAGCTGGCATAACCGTAGTAGACTTGGACTAAGTTACAACACAAAAAAAGGAAGCACAAAACATGCTTCCTTTTTTTGAGCCTCTTGTCGGATTCGAACCAACGACCCCGAGATTACAAATCACGTGCTCTGGCCAACTGAGCTAAAGAGGCGGGGTGGGTAAGCTTACTATATCGCGCCGCTACAACCTAGTACCTTTGCTGCGATCAAGCCCTGGAGGATTCCCAAGGAGCTGGCCGTATAGGACTTACCCATTTTGCGAGTGCAAATTTACGACTTTTATCTATCCCCTCCAAATAATCCTTAAAAAAAACCGAAAATGGCTGGGCTCTCCCTTAATTCCACCTAATTAATAAGGCAACTTCATTTTTTTTCCGTATTTTTGCATCGCTATTCACTAAAAAAAGATGGAAAAGGATACTTTACAGCAGATTAAATCCGTTTCGCCCAAATTAGGAACGCTTCTAGGTATTATGTGGATTATGTCATTCATAGGCTTTGCAAATTCCGCAACAACTCCTCTGTATTCCATGTTTGGCTTGGGTATTGGTATCGGTTCGCTATTTGCTGCTGTTATTTTCTGCTATCAGTTCAGGTGGAGAGTCTGTAAAGGCGACTTATCATTTGGTGGTCAGTGGTTCTTTGTAATGAGTATGTTTTTTTACGCATGTATTCTCATGGCAATGGGTGTTTTTCTCTACATGAGGTACATGGACGGAGGGAAATTCGCCCAAATGTACACAGAATTGTCTGAAGTTCCAGAGCAGAGAGTTGCAATGGAATCCATGCTCGCGGGAACTGGAGTAACCGTGGATGATCTGGTATCAGCAGTAAGCAATATTAAGCCCATTAATTTCGCTCTTCAAATCACAGAGAGTAACCTGCTGGCCAGTTTCATGATTTCCCCTATCGTCACTCTGTTTGCCCGTATCAAGACAAACAAACCTATTGAAAAAATTAAAAACTAATAGTTAAAATGGATATTTCGGTTATTGTACCATTATATAACGAAGAGGAATCTCTTCCTGAACTGTTTTCATGGATAGATCGCGTCATGACTACTCACAAATTCAGTTATGAGGTTATCTTTGTGAACGATGGAAGTACGGATAAGTCTTGGGATGTCATTGAATCACTCCAACAAAAAAGTGCTAATGTCAAAGGCATAAAGTTCCGTCGCAACTATGGTAAAAGTCCGGCTCTCTTCTGTGGTTTTGACCGGGCTCAAGGTGATGTGGTGATAACCATGGATGCCGACCTGCAAGATTCACCAGACGAAATTCCGGATTTGTATAAGATGATTTCGGTTGACGGCTATGATTTGGTTTCCGGCTATAAACAAAAAAGATACGATCCACTATCTAAAACTATTCCTACGAAACTGTTCAATGCCACGGCCCGAAAAGTAAGTGGAATTCACAATCTGCATGACTTCAATTGTGGACTGAAGGCATACCGTAAAGATGTTGTAAAAAACATTGAGGTCTATGGTGAAATGCATCGATACATCCCATACCTGGCAAAAAATGCTGGTTTTACTAAAATTGGGGAAAAAGTTGTACATCATCAAGCCAGAAAATACGGCAAGACGAAATTCGGATTGGACCGTTTCGTCAACGGCTATCTGGACCTGATTTCGCTTTGGTTTCTGAGCCGCTTTGGTTTAAAGCCAATGCATATCTTCGGTTTGACAGGTACATTGATGTTTTTGCTGGGTTTCATTGCCATCCTGGTTGTTGGAGGAAATAAGTTGTATCATTTGGTTAACGGACTCCCATACCGTCTGGTTACAGACAATCCTTGGTTTTATATTGCATTAACAACCATGATTTTAGGTAGTCAGTTTTTCCTGGCAGGATTTCTTGGAGAATTAATCAGCCGCAACTCTCAAGAGCGTAATAAATACTTGATCGAAAAAGAAATCTAATTATGAAAGTTCTCAGATTCCTTTTCTGCTGTTTCGTAGTGGCATTCTCGCTTGCCGGTTGTTCGGATATTAACTGTTCGTTAACCAATGGCGTGTATGCAAAATGGTCTTTTTACAAAGCCGATGAATTGTTCAAACTCTCAGACACCTTGAACGTTTATCTAAAAGTTAACGGAAAGGACACATTAATGGTAAACCGTTTGTATAATGCCAGCAGTTTTGACCTGCCTATGAGTTACTACAATAGTGCAGACACGTTGACTCTTGAAATTAAAACGACAGGTCATCACACCTACAAGGATATGATTATTGTAAAAAAAGAGAATGTCCCTCATTTCAATTCTCCGGAATGCGGCACTTGGGTTGAACATTATATTAGCGACATACAGTTAACACACAACGACTTAGATTCTATTTCCGTTACAAACAGAAAGGTCGACAACAATGAAATTGAAAATTTCCGCATATATATTAAGTAGTCTGTTTTCTCTTTTGCCTCTCTGGAGTTGGGCTCAAGAAGGAATGGCACGGGATGTAGCATCAAATGCTGTATCCCGATTAACCCATCTCTCTTTCATTCAAGGCATGTCTCTTTCTGTAGAAGTAGGCACACCTATCGCTCACTTAATAGGAGGCAACACATTGGGATCCGAGGGTGCCTTAAGGTTCAGCATAAAAAACAAGTATTTTCCTGTTGCAGAATTAGGCTATGCCAAATATGATGGCACCAATGACGAGACAAACATCAGATACAAGACAGCAGCACCTTATTTCCGATTAGGTGCCGATGTAAACATGTTAAAAGATAAGACCCAAAACAACCGTCTTTTTGTGGGTGGACGATTGGGTTTTACAACATATAATTTTGATGTTAACGGTCCGGAAATCAAGGACCCTTTATGGCACAATGCACAGCCTTTAGACTATGAAGACTTGTCAGCCAACCGCCTATGGTTTGAATTTGTAGTAGGTCTTGAAGCTGAAGTATTTAAAAATTACCACATGGGATTCAATGTCCGTTACAAGAGTAAGTTGAAAGAAAAGCAACCCATAGAGGCAACTCCATATTACGTTCCCGGATTTGGTAGTGGAGGAACCAGTGGTTTCTATCTGTCTTATTACCTGACATTTGATTTAAGCAAAAAAATTAAAGCGCAACTACCAACAAAATAAAGATTATGGAGAACAAGCAAAAGAACAAATGGGCATGGAAACTTCCATTTCTAATTATACTTATTGTCGGCAGTATATTCATCATCCGAAGAAATGCTGATGCCCCTTATCAGAAAGATAGTGGTACCATTTTTGGTACTTTTTACCATATTACCTATCAGTCCAACACCAATTATCATGATGATATAAAGGCTGAACTGGCTAAAGTTGATGCATCACTCTCCCCATTCAATAAAGAAAGTGTAATTACAGCTATCAACAACAATACGGACATGAAAGTCAATGACATGTTCAAGGTGGTTTTTGAAACAGCCATGAAGATTTCGGAGGAGACCGATGGTGATTTCGACATTACAGTCAGCCCATTAGTTAACCTCTGGGGGTTCGGATTTAAAAATGACATCAAACCAGACAGTGCTGCCATTGACAGTTTAAAGCAATTCATCGGATACAAAAAAATCAAGATGGAAAACAATACCATCAAGAAGGATGATGAGCGTATCATGTTGGATTGCAGTTCTATTGCCAAAGGGTTTGGAGTGGATATGGTTGCAGCTCTGTTATTGCGAAAAGGTGTTCAGAACTACATGATTGAGATTGGAGGAGAAGTGGTTACACGTGGAATCTCTAACCGTAAGCAGCCTTGGCGGATTGGCATTACCAAACCTGTTGACGACATGTTGGCCACCACCCAGGAAACACAGCAGATTCTCTCACTAAGCAATGAGGCGTTGGCCACATCTGGTAATTACCGGAACTTCCGCATCGAAAATGGCAAGAAATATGCCCATACCATCAACCCTCATACCGGATACCCAGCCGATCACAATCTGCTCTCTACGACAGTAATTGCCAAAGACTGTATGACTGCTGATGGATATGCTACAGCTTTCATGGTAATGGGATTGGAAAAGACAAAACAGTTTCTGGAACAGCATCCGGAGTTAGTGGTTTATCTCATCTATAGTGATGAGAACGGAGATAATCAGGTTTATTATACTCCATCACTGGAAAAGAAATTCAGCAATTAAAATCACTTTCCACTATGGCAAAGCGAATTGAATTAAGTATCTACGAAAAGTTGCTGCAACTTCCTCTTTTTCAAGGATTAGGAAGTAGCGATATGGCATGGATAATTGAAAAGATCAAGTTTGATTTTTCCAAATATAAACCTGGCGATATACTTATTGAGCAGAACTCATCCTGCAATTCCATTCTCTTTATTCTAAATGGAGATATCGAAATGGAGACCGTTGGTTACGACAGTCAATTCACGTTCTATGAGAAGATCAGTTCTCCTACCGTGTTGGAACCAGAGGTCCTGTTTGGTCCTCGTACACGCTACACACATAGTTATGTAGCAGTAAGCGATGTAGGAGCATTAAACATCAGTAAATCTGAATTTTGGGAAAGTCTTCTGCAATATGAGGTATTTAGGCTAAATTATATCAACCTGATTTCTGCCCAAGCACAAAATTCCCAAAAATTACTGTGGCAGCCATTCAATGGTTCAATAAGAAACAGGATTATCCGTTTCATTGCAAGCCATTGCCGAAAGCCATCAGGAGAAAAAAGGATAAAGATAAAAATGGAAGAATTGGCCAATCAGTTATGTGAGACCCGAGCCAATGTATCCAAAGCACTGAATGAATTACAAGATAAAGAGGCACTGATACTGAAACGTTCAATCATTGAAGTCCCTCATCTGGAAAAATTACTGGCATTAGCAGAATAAAATCATGAATACAGATACTAACGTTCGCAAGAATCCGTTTTTTGAATCCTATGATACGCCTCACGGAACCGTTCCATTTGACCGTATCAGATTAGAGGATTACGAACCTGCCATACTGGAAGGAATAAGGCAGGGACAATCCGAAGTGGATGAGATTGTAAACAATCCGGAGCCACCCACTTTCAAGAACACCATTCTGGCTTTGGAGCAAAGTGGTGCGTTGCTGAACCGCGCGACAACAGTCATGTTCAACCTGATGAGTGCGGAAACCTGTGACGAATTGGACGAATTGGCTAACAAAATGCAACCTCTTCTTTCCGAGCACAGCAATAACATCGGATTAAATGAGAAATTGTTTGCACGCATCAAATCTGTTTATGAAGCAAAACCTGCATTAAACCCAGAGGAGCAGAAATTACTTGAAAACTGCTATAAAGGATTTACCCGAAGAGGAGCGAACTTGAATGAGGAACAGAAACTGAAATTCAGACAATTAAGTCTGGAGGCTAGCCAATGTTCCCTGAAATTCCAGCAGAATAGTCTTAAAGAGACCAATGCCTACGTATTACATGTCACTGACCCCAGCAAGTTGGAAGGCATGCCCGAGACTGATTTAGAGGCAGCCGCTCAAACGGCCAAAGAAAAGGGTTTGGAAGGTTGGGCATTTACCCTGCACGGTCCAAGTTATACCGGCCTCATGACATACTGTAAGGACAGGGCATTGAGACAGGAATTGTACATGGCTTATAACACCAAGTGTGCACACGGTGGAGAAACCGACAACACACTGCTGGTGTGCAAATTAGTTAATCTCAGACGTGAGATTGCCCAATTATTAGGATATGAGACTTATGCCAGCTATGCTTTGGAGAATCGTATGGCAGAAAACGAGCATAACGTTTCTCAGCTTCTGAACCAGTTATTGGAAGCCTACCGTCCTAAAGCGTTGCAGGAGAAAAAGGAAATTGAAGAATTAGCTTGCCAGTCAGAAGGTAAAGGTTTCCAACTGATGCCATGGGACTGGTCCTATTACAGCAATCTGCTGAGACGTGAGAAATACAATCTGGATGCAGAAATGCTTCGTCCTTATCTTCAAGTAGATAAGGTTATTGATGGCGTTTTTGCATTAGCCAGCAGATTATATGGTATCAGCTTCAAGAAGAACACGGAAATACCTGTCTTCCATCCGGATGTCATTCCTTTCGAGGTTTATGATAAGGACGGTAGTTTCCTTGCCGTTTTATATACTGATTTCTACCCCAGAGCAGGAAAGCGTTCGGGTGCCTGGATGACATCCTATCAGGAACAATGTATTGAAAATGGTGTAAACCGTCGTCCTCATGTTTCCATTACAACCAATTTCACCAAGCCAACTCCTACCAAACCGGCCTTGCTGACATTGGGTGAAGTAGAGACATTCCTTCATGAGTTCGGCCATTCACTTCACGGCATTTTTGCCAATACCACATTTGAATCATTAGGCGGCACCAATGTATATTGGGATTTTGTGGAATTACCATCCCAATTCATGGAAAACTATGTACATGAGAAAGAGTTCCTTGACACATTTGCCCGCCACTATCAGACTGATGAGCAAATGCCAGATGAACTTATCCGTCGAATCCGTGAAGCCAGCAATTTCAATACGGGTTATGCTTGTTTGCGTCAGCTCAGCTTCGGATTGTTGGATATGGCATATTATTCACGAAAAGAAGAACTGGACGAAAAGACAGATATCCAAGCTTTTGAGAAAGAAGCATGGAAAGACACACAGCTGCTGCCAATGGTTGATGGCTGCTGCATGACTACACAGTTCAGTCATATCATGTGTGGAGGATACGCAGCTGGTTATTACAGTTATAAATGGGCGGAAGTTTTGGATGCCGACGCTTTCTCTCTTTTCCAAGAGACAGGAATCTTCAACCCAGAAACAGCATCCCGTTTCCGTACGCTTCTTTCAAAAGGAGGAACAGTCCATCCTAAGGAGCTATATCGTGAATTCCGGGGTCAGGGCCCAAGTATTAATGCTTTGTTACGCCGAAATGGCATCAAGAACGATTGATTATGAAAAGTGAGAGTCAAAAGAAACATGATTTGGACGTGCGCTACCTGCGCATGGCAGGCATTTGGTCGGAAAATTCTTATTGCCAAAGACGGAAAGTGGGTTGTCTGGTAGTAAAAGACAATATGATTATATCTGACGGATTCAACGGTACTCCTGCCGGATTCGAGAATGTCTGTGAGGATGAGAACAATGTCACCTTCCCCTATGTGCTTCACGCTGAAGCCAATGCCATTACCAAACTGGCCCGTTGTGGTAATGCCAGTGACGGAGCAACCATGTATGTTACGGATTCGCCATGCATCGAATGTTCTAAACTTATCATTCAGGCCGGAATCAAACGTGTGGTTTATTCCAAGAAATACCGTTTGGAAGACGGTTTGAACCTGTTGCGCAAAGCAAATATTGACATCGAATTTATTGAATTAGAAAAAGAATAATATATGAGATCGAAGAAAATTGTCCGTTTCATGCCTCTCATCATTGCCTTGAGTATTATCCTAGGTATTGTTTTGGGAAGCTTTTATGCCAATCATTTCCAGGGCAGACGGCTAAATATCATTAACACTTCCAGCAACAAACTGAATGATTTGCTGCACATTGTCAATGACCGATATGTGGATACGGTGGACCTCAATGATCTGGTTGAGCGATCAATGCCACAAATCATGGGAGAACTGGATCCTCATTCTGTATATATTGCTGCCAAGAATGCCCAGCAGGCCAACGATGACCTTGCCGGCAGTTTCTCTGGTATTGGCATTCAGTTTACCATACGCAAGGACACCATTCATATCAACAGTGTCATCAAGGGTGGCCCTTCTGAGAAAGTGGGACTTTTGCCAGGTGACCGCATCGTGAAGGTGAATGATGAGGATTTTGTAGGTGAAAACTGCACCAATGATGAAGCTATGCGACGCCTGAAAGGTGCCAAAGGATCAAATGTGAAGTTGGGAATCAAACGTAGAGGAAGCGACAATCTGTTAAGCTTTACTGTTACCCGTGGTGATATCCCTGTCAATAGCGTAAAGGCTTCTTATATGGTCAACAAGGAGATTGGCTATATCCAGATTGACAAGTTTGGCGAAACCACCTATCCGGAGATGCTGATAGCCCTTGCCAAGTTGAATCAGATGAATTTCAAGGGATTAATTATTGACCTTCGTGGAAACACTGGTGGATATATGGGTGCTGCTATTCAGATGGTCAATGAATTCTTACCAAACAACCGCCTGATTGTATACACCCAGGGCCGTAAGTCTCCTCGCGAGGAATACAAGAGTGACGGACGCGGAAGCTATCAGGATCTGCCTCTGATTGTACTGGTTGATGAAGGATCAGCTTCTGCCAGTGAGATTTTTGCCGGTGCCATTCAGGATAATGATCGTGGAACCATCATCGGACGCAGAAGTTTCGGTAAAGGTTTGGTACAGCAACCGATTGAGTTTGGAGACAGAAGTGTGATACGTCTGACCATAGCCCGCTACTATACCCCTTCTGGACGTTGCATTCAGAAGCCATATAAGAAAGGTCATGACGAAGATTACGAATTGGACCTGTTGACCCGTTACGAACATGGCGAATTTTTCTCACAGGACAGCATCAAGCAGACCGGAGAAGCCTACCAGACCGTTTTAGGACGAACCGTTTACGGTGGTGGTGGAATTATGCCTGATTATTTCGTGCCTCAGGATACCACCAATCTGACCAGCTATTATCGAATGGCTGTAAACCAGGGTCTTATCGTTCAGTTTGCTTACGAGTATACTGATGAGAACCGCCAGAAACTGAACAAATATGATGATGAGAATGAACTGGCATCGTTCCTGAAACAGCAGAATATTGTGGAACAGTTTGTGAAGTATGCGGACAATTTAGGATTGAAACGCAGAAATATCATGATCCAGAAATCACAGAAACTGTTGGAACGTGTACTGGTCGGAAATATCATCTACATCATGCTCAATGATGAGCAATATGCCAAATTCCTGAATCAGGACGACCCTACCGTTCTGAAAGCACTCGATGTATTTATGAAAGGTGAAAGCAGGCCAAAACTGGAATCACCCGCACAAATGAAAGAACAGAAAACCGCTCAGTTGACAGGAGTCTTTACTGAGCGGAACATAAATCCATACCGTATTGCACAGAACGGACAAGCTTGAAAATCAGCGGAACATTACACGTGTAATGACCTGTGAACCTACAGCTTCGTTCAGTCGCTTAACTAATCTCTCGCGCTCCATCATTAAATTATCACGGAGCGCGGGAGATTTTATTTGAATATATAGGCACTGATTACGGATAAAGATTTCTCCCGTATACGCAGCAATACCACTACCCATCAGCTCATACCATTTATCAATGATACGATGCTGATTCAGCGGAGTTTCCAGTCCTTCCTGGCGCAAATACTGGCGAAGAACCTCACCGATTGATTCTGAATTTCTGCGTTTCATAAACGTTGGCGCATTAAACCGTTCTCTACTTCAAATAAGGTATAATCCTGTCCCATCTGAGACAAGATATGATCCAGATGATCCCTATTGGTATCCGTTATAAAAATCTGTCCGAAATTATTACCCGCAACAAGCCTTACAATCTGCTCCACACGGGAAGAATCCAGTTTATCGAATATATCGTCCAACAGCAACAGAGGAGTTTCCTTTTGCGATGCCCTTTTCAGGAAACTGAACTGAGCCAGTTTCAGGGCTATCAGGAATGTCTTGTTCTGCCCCTGGGAACCCTCTCTCTTTATGGGAAATTCGCCCAGTTTCATTTCCAGATCATCTTTGTGCACTCCATGCAGCGAGTATCCCATGATACGGTCTTTGGCTCTGCCGTTCTGTATGGTAGGAAGCAACGGACCTCTATCACCATGAGATACATAGCATAATGATACCTGTTCTTTATTCTGTGCAATTTCCTGATAATAAGACTGGAATATTGGAGTAAATTCCTTTATGAAATCACGTCTGCACCGGTAGATTACCTCACCGGTCTGCGCCATCATCTCCTCCCATAAAGCCAACACATCGCCATCCGGTTCTTCTTCCATTTTCAGCAATGTATTACGCTGCTGCAATGCCTGCTGATACCTCATCAGGCAAGCCATATACTCCTTATTATATTGTGAGATGACCAAGTCCATAAACCGACGACGGTCCTCGCTTCCACCAGAAATCAGGTCAGAGTCAGAAGGAGAGACCAATACCAGCGGAATAAGTCCGATATGATCTGATAGACGCTGATACTCCTTTTTGTTTCTCTTAAAAGATTTTTTACGTCCTCTTTTTAATCCACAATACAGGTTCTCCACTTCTCCCCCATCCATCTGGTAATTACCCTGTATCACAAAAAAATCCTTATCATGCTGGATACATTGCGAATCCACAGGATTAACAGAACTTTTACAGAAAGACAAAAAGAAAATAGCATCCAGCAAATTGGTTTTTCCCTCACCATTATGCCCGATGAAACAATTGACCTTTGGCGAGAAAGACAACTCAGCCTCAGCAATGTTCTTATAATTCAGTATGGATAATTTGTCAAGTATCATAACTCACTGCAAATTTAAGAAAACGGCCGAATATAACCAACAAAATCCTGTAATATCAATTTAAACCCATGTGAAAGGCAAAAAAGAGATAATAAATTTCGTGAATTGGCAGAAAAGCAGTAATTTTGTCCGCATTTTGTGCAGAAACGATTGAAAATAATAAAAAAAGAAGATAGAAAATGGCAGAAATGATGAACAATCAGGGTTCTGAGATTGAAGAGGTAATCAGCCGCTCAGAAGATTTTGTAACCAAGTACAAGTGGCACCTGTTGGGTGCAATTGCAGCAATCGTACTGATCGTTGTAGGTGTAATCTACTATAACAAGTACACCAACGAGAAGGAGGATGAGGCATCTGCAGCATTTGCAAAGGCTTGGGAGATGGTTGACAATGACATGGATGAGCAGGCTTTGAATGGCGACAGCATCAGCGCAGGTCTGATTAAGCTGATTGACCAGTATAGCGGTACTGATCAGGCTGATCTGGCTAAGGTTCGTGCAGCTCAGGCTTACGTAAAGTTGGGCAAGTTCCAGGAGGCTATTCCTCTGATTGAGGGCTTTGACAAGGGTGACCAGATGATTACTCCAGCTGTTAAGGGTATGCTGGGTGAGTGCTATGCAAACATTGGTCAGATTGACAAGGCTATTGATACTTTCAAGAAAGCAGCTAAGATGGCTAGCAATAACAGCATCAGTCCTCACTACCTGATCGAGGCTGGTTTGTTGCTGGAGAGCCAGGGCAAAAAGGCTGACGCACTGAAGTTGTATCAGGAAGTTAAGGAGAAGTACATCAATTCAATGTACTATCAGGAAATTGACAAATATATCGAGCGCGTTAAGTAATGGCAACCAAATACCATAACCTATCCGATTACGATTTTAATGCCGTTCCAGACGCCAGCGACATGCGTTTTGGCATCGTATGCAGCGAGTGGAACAGCAATATCACCTTTAATTTACTCCGTGGCGCTCAGGACACTCTGAAGCGCCATGGCGTAAAGGATGAAAACATTCTTGTTCAGATGGTTCCAGGCAGCTTTGAGCTGACTTTCGGAAGCCAGCAGATGATGAAAAGCGGAAAAGTGGATGCTGTTATCGCATTAGGCTGTGTCGTTCGTGGAGACACCCCACATTTTGATTATGTGTGTATGGGTACCACTCAAGGATTGGCACAGTTGAACACCACCGGCGATATTCCAGTCATCTATGGCTTGATTACCACAAACGACATGCAGCAGGCAGAAGACCGTTGTGGTGGCAAGTTGGGGAACAAGGGTGATGAGTGTGCAGTATGCGCTATTAAGATGATAGATTTCGCCCGCCAGTTGAAAAAATAAGCGGAAAAGTTTGTCAGTTCGGAAAAAAGCGCTACCTTTGCACTCGCAATCAGGAAATAAGTTTTCTTGAAAGCTAAAGGGTAGTTACCAGAGTGGCCAAATGGGGCAGACTGTAAATCTGCTGGCTTTCGCCTTCGGTGGTTCGAATCCATCACTACCCACTCTAAAGTTGCGGAAGTAGCTCAGTTGATAGAGCATTAGCCTTCCAAGCTGAGGGTCGCGGGTTTGAGCCCCGTCTTCCGCTCTACGAGACTTGAGATTTTTCTCAAGTCTTTTTTCGTTTATGCAATATCACACAACCTAAGATACCACATCCAACAAAAAAGCCAGTCATCATAACGAGGACTGACTTTTATTTTTTTCTTGTCTTATCGCGCCACTCTCTTCCCCTCCAATTGGGTGAGAATAGCATACCAGTCATAAAAATGCCTGAACACATTACCGGCAGACATCAGCAGCAACAAATCCATGGGATGAGGATGCTGATAAAAAGCCTCTCCTACCTTATGAGACCGGCTGTCAAACTCATGCAAAGAAGCCTCGTTTGGAGTAACCACCCACACCAGCGACTGATTGGAGGATGACGGCAATTTGGATTCTATCTCACTCCCACACAAATGAATCAGGAAACGGCGACAGGCAGCCACATGATTCAGATGCCATGCACTGACAATAAAGCGATAATCCTCTGTTTCGGGCACAAAATAGCTCTGATCCATATAGACCGTGGTGTCCCAGGCAAAATAGCCGGACAACTGCTCGTTTTCAGTAAGTTCTTTCAACCTCTCTGCATTCAGCTCTTTCTGAATCATCAAAAATGGCTTGAAACAGATGCGGCCAAACAGATCATCGATGCTGCATGACTGGACTTTCACATCCGAAACCATCTGCTTACGCTCGCCGTCCTCATCAACCGCCACATCCAGGTAATACTTACTTTTTAAACTGTAAAACGGACGATGGTATAAGCTATAGGAATAGCTTCTGTACTGTTTTCCGGATAGTCCATTGTCAATCTTGTAACTATGTATCAGTTTGCTCATATTAATTCATGTAAGGTTTTAAGAAGTTACGAACCTTTTCAGTGTATTCTTTTGGATAGGTTCTATATGATAAGGCATGTGCTACACCTTCAGTTAGCCACAATTCCTTGGGGCAAGTTGCAGCCTCATATAGCGGATAGACCATGGCCGTAGGCACATAATCGTCCGAATCGCCATGAATGAACAGCATGGGGTGCTTGCATTTTTTCACCTGATTCAATGCGGAAGCTTCCTGGAACCCCCATCCGAAACGGATCTTACACAGCCAACTGGCCGTATACAACAAGGGGAAAGACGGCAAACCGAACTGGTTCTTCAGTTCTCCCTTGAATTCATCCCAAACACTGGTGTAGCCACAGTCATCAACAAAGGCTTTCACGTAATCCGGCTGTTCCTCTCCACTTACCATCATGGTAGTAGCCGCTCCCATGGAAATGCCATGTACCACCATACTCTTCGTATTGAAAATCTCTGCTGCAATTTTCATCCATCGCATCACATCCAAACGGTCCTTCCATCCCATCTGAATGGCTTTTCCCTGACTGTCGCCATGGTAGTACAAATCAGGCAACAGGATATTGTATCCCAAATCACGACTATACATTCGTCCGATATGGAACATGCGAATGGCACAATCGGTATAACCATGCACCACCACGGCAGTCTTTGTAGTTGGCTGATTGGCATATACATAATACGCATGAAGCTGCACACCATCCTCCCGAACAATGGTCGTGTCATGCAGAGCACCGATATTCATCAGGCTATCCCGCCACGATTCCATATCCGGATAATTAGCAAACATTCCCTTCCATGCCGATTCACGAGAAAAAGGAATATCGGCACCAGGACGAAGAGAATATTCCAGCATAAAATTACTGGCACCAAACAAAGCCACAATCAGCAAAATAGCTACAGAACTTATGACGATAATCTTACGTTTCATGATTTGTGAATTTATTCTTGCAAAATTAACAAAAATTGACCGGAATTTCGTAATTTTGCACCACTTTTGATTCTAAAAAAAACGAGAAAAAAAATGAAGAGAGTATTTGTAGTTCTGGGTTTAGTTTTGGCATGCAATGCCATGGCTCAGACAAAAGCGCCAGAGAAGGATCCATTCAGCTGCACCAGTATCATGGTGGGTAAGAAAGCTACTGTTGACGGATCTGTTATCACCAGCCACACTTGTGACAGCTGGTACCGTACATGGGTTAATGTTGTTCCTGCAGCTGACTATCCAAACGACACCATCATGAGCATTTATGATGGCCGTATGCATACCGAGTTTTCAACCGACCAGACAGGTATGATTGAGAAGGGTACCATTCCTCAGGCAAAGCACACCTATCAGTTCCTGGATACCAGCTACCCTTGCTTGAATGAGAAGCAGCTGGGTATTGGTGAGACCACTATCAGCGGTCGTCGCGACCTGGTGAACAAGAAGGGTATGTTCATGATTGAGGAGTTGGAGCGTGTAGCTCTGCAGCGTTGCACCACTGCACGCGAGGCAATCAAGCTGATGGGTCAGTTGATCAAGGAATATGGTTATGCCGATAGCGGTGAGTGTCTGACTATTGCTGACCCTCAGGAAGTATGGCATTTCGAGGTATTCGGTGAAGGTCCAGATAAGATTGGTGGTGTTTGGGCTGCAGTTCGTATCCCTGATGATGAGGTTGGTGTAAGTGCCAATATCCCTCGTATCAGCACCTTGAACCTGAAGGACCCAGATCACTATATGGCCAGCGACAACGTATTTGACGTGGCTAAGAAGTTGGGTTACTGGGATGGCAAGGAGACCTTCAAGTTCTACAAGGCTTATGGTGGTCCTGGCCGTAACGGCAAGTACAAGGCATTCAGTGTTCGCGAGTTCTTCATCCTGTCTACCCTGGCTCCAAGCTTGAACCTTAACATGGACAGCGAGGAGTTGCCATTCAGCGTAAAGCCAGAGAAGAAGTTGGCTGCTACCGATGTCATCAACTACCTGAAGCAGACTTATGAGGGTACTGAGTTCGACAACACCAAGGCGCTGATGGTAGAGCAGACAGATCGTGCTACAGGTGAGACCAAGTTGGTTAAGAGCCCAGCAGCTAACCCATGGATGCGTTCTGACGAGGTGGCTATGCTGAAGGCTATCGCTGCTGATAAGGATGCTATTCAGAACAACCGTCTGATTGCTGTTCCTCAGTGTGCTTATTCTACCGTTATCCAGTTGCGCAGCTGGTTGCCTAATGATATCGGTGGTGTGGTTTGGTTCTGCATGGATAACCCTGGTCAGAGCCCACGTATTCCTATCTTCTGCGGAACTACCGACCTGCCTGTAAGCTTCAAGATTTGTGGTAACCACCGTTATCGTGACGATGCCGCTTTGTGGCACTACCGTCAGGCTAACAAGTTGTCTACCGTACGTTGGGGAGTAGCTCGTAAGGATATGGAGAAGAATTACGATCACTTCATTCAGAAGGGACAGACCGAACTGCCATTCGTTGAGCAGCAGTACAAACTGTTGGTTGACAAGCAGGGAGTGGATGCAGCACGCAGCTACCTGACTGAATATACTGCAGACTTTGCAGGTGCAACCATCTTGCGTTGGGATGAAATGACCCGCAAGTTCTGGAATGATAACCGTTTTGGATTCTAATGAAATATTTTACAACTTTATTAACTACATTAGCACTGTCTATCAACTGCAACGCCCAGTCACAGGATAACAACCTGCTGGGCGCGTTGAAAGACAGAATTGAAGTGCATGGATTCGCACAAGGTGGATACACCTATCAGGATAACAGTAAGCCTAATAACTCTTTCGAGATGAAACGAGTTATTTTGTTGGCTAGAGCGCGAGTAACAGACAAATGGTCTTTCCTGCTGATGCACGAGCCTGTGAGTGGAAAATGGCAAGAGTATTATACCGACTACCGTTTCAGCAAGGCGTTTGGTGCACGTTTAGGTCAGATGAAGACCCTGATTACCATTGAGAACCCTATCATTCCTACTCAGTTGGAGTCTATCTCATTGCTGTCACAGGCTGCCAACTTCCTGACAGGTACAGCCAGTGACCCCTTGTACGGAAAGCAGATTGGACGTGACTTGGGTTTCATGGTGTATGGTGATTTGTTCAAGGACCACCTGACCTATGAACTGGGTGTTTTCAACGGACAGGGAATCAATGTCAAGGATGGAAACAACCAGAAGGATTTTCAGGGTAAGCTGACAGTAAAACCCGTTAAGGAACTGAGCCTTGTCACCAGTTTCCTGCTGGGTACAGGTCATGCCATTGCCACATCCCCATTTAATCCTGACATACAGGCAGGCGACAACTATACCCGAAACCGCTGGACCCTGGGTGGTGTGCTGAACACTAAAGATTTTTACTTGCGTGCAGAGTATCTGACAGGTAAAGACGGTAATGCCAAGAGTGAAGGCTACTATGCTACAGCCAGAGTCCCATTGGTCAATAAGTTGGATGCTGTGGCCAGCTATGATTACATGAACTATAACAAGACATTAGGATTCAAGCAGACCAATTACATCGCAGGTTTGCAATACTGGTTCTACCGGGATTGCAGATTGCAGCTACAGTATACCCGTTGTGAACCCAAAATGGGAGACGGATACAATAAACTGGAAGTTCAAACTCAGATTTCATTCTAATAATAAAGGGGAAGCATTTTTGCCTCCCCTTTATTATTTTTAGAATTCCAGGTTTATTCCACCCATAAACGTAGCCCTTGGCATAGGATAACCTAAGTTAATCTCATACTTCTGTGCTAACAGGTTTTCACCCTTTACATACAAGTGTACTCCCTTAGCTGCCATATAACCTACAGTAGCATTCAACAAAGTGAAATCCTCAGTTGTAGCTTTCTCCCCCACTGAAGTATACAAATCGCAAATCTGCTGCAAACCGGCATTCACACTCCAGCGGCCTTTGTGGTAATTAGCCCCCAGATAGCCTTTATAGTTTGGTGCGGCAACCACCTTGTTGTGCATATGCAGCAAACTGTGGTTGGTATTTACGCTCCAATTATCGTTGATTCGCCAACCGGCCTCCACCTCAATACCGTTATTCTGAATGGCACCGGTATTCACATTCTTCTTGTTGATGGTCTGAATCATGTTGTCACCCTTCAGGTAGAACAGATTGATACCATAGTTGAACGCACCCAAACGCTGTTTCCATGACAACTCATAGTTCATGATGCGCTCTGCACGCAATTCCTCGTTTGAAGGTGGATACAGGTACATCTCACGCATGGTAGGATTACGGAAACCCTTGCTCAACATCGCCTTAAACTCTCCTGTGCTGTTAGGACGAACTACCAGACCTGCCTGAGGAATCCATTCGCCACCAGCCACAGAATGATGATCGTAACGGATACCGGCATCAATGGTCAGCCATGAAGCCAGATCCTGCCGAAAATCTACATAACCAGCCACCTCATTCATGTGTTTGCGGGCACTCTGTTTGTTCTGGGTCTCCATCACCTCGCCAGTAGCGCGTGAGGTATAATAGGCATCACCAAAGATATGCTGAAAATCAAAACCCACAGTCACACGGTTACCTTCGAACAGATTAACGCTCTGATACCAAGAAATACCGGTCAGAGCATCCTTGGAACGGAACAGGCGCTTCTGAGGATCTGCTCCATCAGCAAAACCATCGTTAATCTTATGACGGCCAAAGTTGTCATAAACGCTCAAAGCACCGCTGGTGTTGGCATAATGGTTCTCCAATGCAGCAGTCACTACACCACGGGTAATATACTGGTCCATTTCATTCATTGGAGCAGTCACACTTCCCGGATTGGAGGCATTAAAGTGAGTCAAATCTGCATCAGCATAGATATTCCAATTGTCATTCAAGTCATAACCCACCTTAACATAACCGCCATACTGTTCAAATCCCATGTGAGGACGATGGTTGTCGGTACGGGCATACTGTGCAGAAACTGTGCTAGAGAACTTGCCGCTGCGAACCTGATTGCTGGCTTCTGCCTGGAAGGTTCCCCATGAACCGGCACCCAGATTCACCTGAGTCTTAACGCCATCTTCCTTCATGCCACGGGTTACAATATTGATAACACCACCCATGGCGTTAGAACCGTAAAGCATTGATGCAGGACCACGAAGTACCTCAACACGCTCTGTCATCATGGTCTGGTAGCTATCACCGATAGAATGACCATAGATGCCCTGATACTGTGGATGACCATCAATCAGAACCAACAACTGGCCGGCTCCTGCAGAAATACCGCGAAGGCTGATGCTACCCGATCCACCGGTGCTGACACCAAAACCCAGCATTCCACGCTGAGTTAAGAACAGACCGGGAATCTGTTCAGTTAGGGTTGGCAATACATTTATACGCTGATTCTCGGTCAGTTTCTCTCTTCCTACTACATTAACAGTCATAGGCAAATGACGGACATCGGTCTCAAAACGGGCACCGGTAACCACCACTTCGTCAATCTCATACTGGTTCTCCTCCTTATTGGTTACACCGGTCTGAGCCTGTGCCTGGAGAGCCAATGCCATCATCATGGCAAAAGAAATATATCTCATTGTAATTAATAATATAATTTTTGACAAAGGTACGGACTTGACAATTGTATCGCTTTGCTGAAACGTCCATTTTATTGTACTGAAACGTCCAAACTCGTCAAAAAGTGTTATATTTGCACATAAATTGGTCAAAGTACTGTATTATGAATGATTTTAAGGCTTTAAAATATAATGACATCATCCGTGTTTTCATGCACAGGCGTGAAATTCAGCGCGAGCGTGTAGTTAAAGAACACACCTTATTTTATGTTCTGGAAGGAGCCATTGACATCAATGAACAGGGAAACATTACCACCCTGCACAGCGGAGAATGTGCATTCATCCGCCGCGACCACCGTGTGCGCATATGTCACCACACAGGCAATGAGGGAACTCCCCATCGTTCCATGGCATTCAACTTTCCCCATAAATTACTGATGCAGTACTGGCACACACTGAACAAGCGAGAATTGCCTCGTGATGCCAAAGGCTTGGCTGCCAGTGTGTTGAAAATACCGGCTCGTCCTGATGTAAAAAGTCTGTTCCAATCATTCATGCCTTATTTCGACTTTTCCCTGGAACCCGACGAGGAATGGATCAAACTGAAACTGGCCGAAGGTATTCAGGCCATCCTTCGCACCGATGAGAATGTGTATGCTTCGCTGTTCGACTTTACCACCCTGTGGCGTACGGACATCATGATGTATATGGAGGAAAACTACAAGTACAACCTGTCCGTACAGGAACTGGCTCATTATTCGGGCAGAAGCCTGAGTACTTTCAAGCGTGATTTTCGCAAAGTAAGCGACCTGACACCAGAGAAGTGGATGGTAAACCGAAGATTGGAAGAAGCCTACAAATTATTGAATAATAGCCAACGGCAGGTTCAGGATGTAGCTATGGAAGTGGGATTCTCGAATCTCAGTTATTTCTCACGTGCCTTTAAGGAGAAATACGGTATCAGTCCTTCCCAAATCAACACAAGTATTTAAGAAACTTAATCTGGTCAGCTAAGTGACCGGTGTATTCCGTAGTAACGGAATAGTTTTTCCGTGCTTACGGAATAATTGTTCCGAACTTACGGAAAAAACGGGTCATCTATGAAGACCGGCTCTGGTCATCATAGAAGGCAAAGACTGGGCATAAATGAAGCATCAGCTGGATTGTCTTTAACTCTGCAAAACAAAAAAAACGGAAAAAGTGCCAACTTTCCACTAAACTACAGTATTTTATTGATTTTCACAAGAAAAAAACTAGTGGAGAGTTTGTTTCAACCTTCCACTAACCTTCCACTAACTCTCCACTAACCTTCCACTAAATACAGCATCTTTCGCTGCCGCTCTGAGTGTATGCGAAAAATCTTCGTGCAAATGTTTATTCCTTGCTAAATCGGATGAAAGTATACTATTAAGTCAGTATAACATTGATTTTTGTGGAGACCTGGTGGAAGGTTAGTGGAGACTTAGTGGAAAGTTGAAAGCAGCCCTCCACTAAATATTTATTTGATAATCTGCAGATTATACACATTTAGTGGAAAGTTGGCCTTTTTTTGAAAATTACTTCATTCTTTCCAAAATACTGCTGGATGCACCCTTGCCCTTATAACGGCTCTTGGTGGAATTGAACCGGTATTTCAGGTTGAGCGTAATGCGATGCTGTTCATACAGGGCCCGTTCCTGACCGTTGATGTTGGTCTGCATCAAGGAGTAATTACCCAAATCCAGTAACACGCCCAACTTGGATTGCTGGAAAATGTCGGAACATGACAGCCTCAATGTCAGTGCATCATTCTTCAGCCATGATTTCTGAACAGAAAGGCTGAGGTTCCAATAATTGTTCAGTAACTGTGCATTGGCAAAATGAGCCTTGGTCCAAAACTCGGAATTCAGTTCCAGCATCCAACTCCTTTTCAGGCGGAAAGCATTGGTACTGTTGAATATATACATTGGTTTGTTGTACTTCACTTCACGCTGACCGTTTTCTTCCCGAGGGTCATCAAGCAGAAAAGACAACCGTCCATG
>JAZQPA010000141.1:0-6943 GCA_045628125.1 Bacteroidaceae bacterium | reverse complement strand
TGGCGGATTCACATGGCGTGAAAAGGATCGTATGGCGCATAACATGGGTGTGAGTATCAATGATATACCTCACAGTTACGGTAAGGCGTGGTATCCGGCAGTGGATGATTTCCGTGCCAAATCTCTGTATGATGTGTATATTCAGACTGATGGTGATCTGAAGGGAATCGGCAACGGATTGTTGCAGGAAAGCGAGAAGATGCAGGACGGTTCCATGGTGTGGCACTGGAAATTGAATCAGCCTGTTCCAGATTATCTGGTGAATGTGGCTGTAGGAGATTACCGCCAGATTCACATGGAGCACCGCCAATCCGACCGTGTGGTGCCTATCGATGTGTATGTGCTGCCTCAGGAATATGAGGAAGGTAAGCAGGCTTATGCCGTTTTGCCGGATGTGATGAAAGTACTGGATGAGAAATTTGGTGCGTTCAACTTTGACCGTGTGGGTTTTGTGAGTGTGAATACATCGGGAGGTGCTATGGAACATGCCACCAATATCAGTATGCCGCGAAACCCGAAACCGACTGCCAGTTATCAGGAACTGTTTATCCACGAGCTGATTCACAGTTGGTTTGGTAATAGAGTGACCTGCCAGACAGCCGAGGACATGTGGCTTAATGAAGGAATGACCACATGGGCAGTAGAGGTGGTACTGGAAGCTCTGTTCAGCGAGGAGCAGTTGTATGCTTATCGTCAATCCACCCAAAATACAGCCCTGATGGCAGCGGCACGTGAGGGCGGTTACCGTGCATTATCCGGTATGCCACAGGAATATACATACAGCAGTACTGTGTATCAGAAAGGTGCGTGGGTGATGCGTACGCTTCGCAACTATCTAGGTGATGAACTTTTTTTCAAGGGCATGCAGCAATATGTGAAGGACTTTACGTTCAGCACCGCTACAACCGATGATTTCCAGAAAACCATGGAACGCGTTACCGGAAAGGATTTGAACGCCTTCTTCCAGAACCTGATTCATGAAGGCGGTTTCCGTGTGCTGAAGGCTGAATTGCTGAAGAGCCGCAAGTCGGGCAACGGCTTCCAAACCGAGGTGGCCCTGCATAGAGAACTGATGGGAGTGAAGAATGCAGTGGCAGACAGTTGGAAGATTCCGGTACAATTCTGGTCAAAAGACGGTAGGAGTGAGGTGTCACTAGTGAATTTTGATTGGGAAAAAGAGGTTACCTTATCCACTATAGAACTGCCGTTCCGTCCGGTTTATGCCATTGTGGATCCGTATCAGACAGTGATCAAGGGCAATATGCTGGAACAGTTCCATCTGAATAACAATACAGAATTCCAATCCCGTGCGTGTTCGGTGGAAGTGAATCAGTTGACTGAAACCGATGGCGTGCTGAATGTGGAGTACATTCCGCTGGCCGCATCGGGTGCTGATACCCCTTATTATTGGCGTGTATATGGCGTGAAGCCAAAGAAGCATGAGGTTACTATGAAACTGACAGTCAATCGGATGAAGGACCGTATGCTGTATGGTAAAGATGTGGAAACCGCCCCTGTGAAGGTACTTTACCGTGCGAATGCATCGAAGCCATGGAAGGTAATCAGTACAGAAATAGTGAACCTGAAAGACCGGAATCCTGGGGTAGAAGTGAAGGCGGTGAATGGAGAATATACATTAGCATATTAAAAAAGGGAGGTTTTTAAGCCTCCCTTCTTTTATGATTATTTCCAAAGTTTCTGTGCGAAGATGGTGAGATAAACTCGCCAGTTCTTCCAGATGTGTCCACCGTCAGACTCGTAGTACTCGCAAGGATAACCCTTCTGGTTGCAATAGTCGCGCAATGCAGAAGCACTTACCTTAACGCCATCGGCAGAACCTACACCAATCCAGTACAATTTTGGCTTAGCAGCGAACAATGCTGCCAGCTCCTTCTCGTTGTCAGGACCGCTACCTGCACCAGAGAACATACCTACATAACCGATGGTTCCAGGGTATCTGCGAGAGATAGAGAAGGAATGACGTCCACCCATTGACAAACCGGCAATGGCAGTGTTATACTGACCTGTCTTTACACGGAATGTGCTCTCAACGAACTTCTTGATGCATGGGAACTCGTCCTCCATTGGCTTGGTATCCTGGTCACGGCTGTTGGTCATGGTAGGCTGGAACATGTTCACCTCATTTACCTCAGGAGAAGAAGGGTTACGAACCACACCATTAGGCATAACTACAATCATAGGCTTAGCCTTACCCTCAGCAATCAGGTTGTCCATAATCTGAGCAGTACGACCCAGCTCTGACCATGCATTCTCGTCACCACCGGAACCGTGCAACAGATACAGAACAGGATACTTTTCCTTGCTCTTCTCATAACCAGCTGGCAGATAAACAGTAAGACGACGGTCGAAACCAGCGTTCTCGCTATCGTACCAAATCTTGGTCAGTGTACCGTGAGGTACATTATTGTTCATGTAGTAATGACCAGCATCGCCTTCCTTTGCACTCATAGTGAAAATATTGGTCCAGGTAGCAATGTCACGGTTCATGAAAACATTGGATGGATCCAGCTGACGCTTGCCATCTACGGTAAAGTAGTAGCTGTACAACTCACCAGGGAGAGGATTAGCAGTAGTGAATGTCCAAACACCGTCCTTCTCTACAAGGCTGGCCTTGCCCTGAACTTCCATAACACCACGGCCAGGAACCTCGACTTTCTGTGCAGGCAGGAAATCGCCAGACAGTTCTACAGTCACAGCCTTAGGATTTACGTAACGGAAAGTCACGGTATTGTCGGCATTGATCTCAGGACTGATGATACCAGTACCTGGGCCCAAAGCCTGCTGGGCAAATGCGGTCATTCCACAAGCCCAAAGCATCAGAGAAGCAAAAGATTTCTTCATAATTGTATCGGATTAGATTTATAATGTATCGGATTAACGTGCACCTGCTGGCAGATTCTTCAACCAGAAATCAGCCATGGTCTTGCGAACATGCAGACTGGTTCCAGCACCCTCGGAAATACCGTGAGTACGCATTGGATAAACAATCTGATAGAAGGTCTTTCCGTTCTTAACCAATTCGTTAACCAATCGCTCGGTGCTCTGGTAATGTACGTTATCATCACCGGTACCGTGCATCAGCAACAGGCTCTGGTGTTCCTGTAAACCAGCTGCATAGGTGATAGGAGAGCCCTTCTTGTAACCCTCTGGATTGTTTTGAGGAGTATTCATGTAACGCTCCTGATAGATGGTATCGTACAGCTTCTCGTCAGCAACGAATGCCACAGCAATACCGGTCTTGAACACATTAGGATAACGGAACATACAGTTCAGTGTCTGTGCACCACCACCTGACCAACCGGTTACACCGATACGGCTGGCATCGATAAAGCTGTATTCCTTAGCCAGGTTTGAGATACCTTCAGCAATATCCTTGCTGGCAAAAGTACCAACCTCGCCATATATACACTTACGCCATTCACGTCCGCGTGGAGTATTAGCACCGCGAGGGTCGATACTCATTACGATGTAGCCCAATGATGCCAGATACTGATGCCATCCATCGGTAGAGAAACCGTCCTGAACGGTACTGCTTGCAGGCTCGCCATAGATATCCAGAATGACAGGATACTTCTTGGTTGGATCAAAATTAGCTGGCTTAATCCAGTATGCATCCAGGTCGATATCGCTGGAGTGTGTACGTACAAACTCCTTCTTAGGCATACCCATCGCATCCCACTGCTTCTGAGCTTCCTCGTTGGTAACCAATGTCTTAACTACATTTCCCTTAGGGAACTGAATCAACTCAGACTTAGGCAGCATACCGGTGTTGCTCCAGGTATGAACAGCGTAATCGCAAGTAGGACTCATGCGGTAGCTGTGAGAACCTTCCTGATCCATAGGAGTGAGACGCTCGCAAGTGCCATCGCCCCAAATCTTAGCACGATACAGGTAACGCTGTGTAAAGTTGTTCTCGGTAGCCATGAAGTAAACGAATCCGCGCTTCTCATCAAAGCCAACCTCGCTGATGAAATCGAAATCGCCCTTGGTGATGCATTCGGTCTTGCTTCCGTCAGCCAATACACGGTACATGTGACGGTAACCGCTGCGCTCGCTCATGAAGGTAAACCAAGTCTGCTTCTTGTTCTTCAACCAATGAATGTTATTGTTGGTCTCAACCCAAGCCTTATCTGAATCAACGTAGATGTTGTTCAAATCGTTCTGACCGATGGTAGCTGTCCAAATCTTATTGGTATTCTGCTCGCGGTTCATCTGCTGAATGAACATGGTGTTGGTGCCAGGAATGAATTCCATGCGAGGCAGGTAATTGTTGCGAGGATCACCAGGAAGTGGCAACCAAGTGGTAGTTCCACCATTGGCAGAAACGTAACCGATCTTTGCGGCACTGTTGGTGGTACCAGCCTTTGGATAAGGGAACTTGGTAACCTCTGGATACAGATAATCCACATTATTGATTATACTGAACCAACCGGTACCGCTGGTATCGAACTGCCAGTAAGCGATATACTGACCGTCGCCACTCCAACGGAAACAGTCGCGCAAGCTGAATTCCTCCTCGTATACCCAATCTGAAGTACCGTTTACAATCTCGTCATTACCATCGGTAGTGATCTTGTTGTACTTCATGGTAGCGATATCCTCTACATAAATGTTGTTCTTGGAAACATAAGCCACACGTGTACCATCAGGACTGAACTTGGCAAACATCAGTGAGCTTTCAGGCAAACCTTTACCTAACTGTGCCAACTTTCCGGTCTGACGATCCAGTACCCAATAATCACCACGGGTATCTGAACGCCATACACGCTTGGTATTGGTATACAGCAGTGCCTTGGTATTATCGGCACTCATCTCGTAGCTGCGGAACTGGAATGGTTTTCCGGTTTCAGGGTTAGTCAACTGTTCGCCAGTAAGAATCACTTCCTTGCTGTCGTCCTTTACTGAAACTGCCACCACTGTGGTCTTACCGTCCTTGTCACGGTCAGTCTGCTGGTAATGAACACCGTCCTTCATCCATACCATGGTAACAGGACGTTCCTGACGAAGACCGAATCCGCCAAGTGCCTCTTGAAGGGTAAAACTCTTCTGTGCAAAGCCAGGAACAGCCATGAGCAGAAGCATTACGCCAATTGCTAATTTTTTCATTATTGGTAATATTTAGATAGTACTATATTATATAAGGTGCGAATTTACAAGTTCTATTCGGTTTCTGCAAACATATTGTCAAAAAACACGTCTGATGAAAGTGAAGTGAAGCTGTAGCAGATTCATTTTTATGGTATCCGTAGTATGAATCTCTTTGTATTTTGGATGGAATCTATTATCTTTGTACGGAGAATCTACAACTTATGGACATGAAAAAACACGTATTTCTGGCTGTGGCATGCATGATTTCTGCATTTGCCTCTGCACAAACTTTTCAGAATCCGGTAATCGACCGAAGTTTACCCGATCCAACCGTCATTAAGGGCACTGATGGCGCCTTTTATCTGTATTCTACCGAGGACGTTCGTAATGTTCCTATTTTCAAGTCGAATGACCTGATACATTGGGATTTCCAGGGAACGGCATTTACCAATGAAACCCGTCCCAACTTTGTGGAAAAAGGTGGTATTTGGGCTCCTGACATTAATCTGATAGACGGGAAATATGTGCTTTTCTACAGTATGTCTACCTGGGGCGGAGAATGGGAAGCCGGAATAGGTTGTGCCGTTGCTGATAATCCTATTGGGCCTTTTAAGGATAAAGGTAAACTTTTCCGCAGCAGCGAGATTGGCATCCAGAACTGTATTGATCCGTTCTACATAGAGGACAATGGCTCTAAGTATCTGTTTTTCGGTAGTTTCCATGGAATCTTCGGTGTAGAGCTTACTGCTGACGGACTGAATCTGAAACCAGGAACAAAACCCGTTCAGGTGGCAGGAACAGCTTACGAAGGAACCTATATTCATAAGCGTGGTGGTTATTACTATCTGTTTGCATCAACCGGTTCCTGCTGTGAAGGTGTGAACAGTACCTATGCTACAGTTGTGGGACGATCAACCTCATTGTTAGGTCCTTATGTGGATCTGGCAGGCAAATCCATGATGGACAATCATCATGAACTGCTGATTGCCGGAAATGATCAGTTCAAAGGTACAGGACATAATTCGGAGATACTGACTGATGCGTCTGGTAAGGATTGGCTTTTTTATCATGCCGTGTCGGTAAAGGATCCTAAAGGCCGTAAACTGTTGATGGATCAGGTACACTGGGTTGATGACTGGCCAGTAGTTTTAGGAAATCATCCTTCAGCAGAATATCAGGTTCCTCAAATGATGAAATGACTTTTGCTAAACAGTTATTAATCATTTTGGTTCATCCTTAAATTTCTACTTATCTAAAGAGATAAAGTAATATTTCTGTTAGAGTTTAATAGCCATTATGTTTAATAGATAAAATAACACATTACAAATGATAAGTCTGAATTTCTGGCATACAAATAATTGGGCTGCTGATACCAATCCTAATTCACTGGAAAAACCTAAATATCCGTATGAATTGGAAATTGACTGGATGTCATACACACCATTTAAATAATTTCCACAGTTTTTTTAATAAAAGTATTACCCCCTCTGGAAAACCGGAGGGGTTAAACTTATCAAAACAGTTGCTTTGCTAGTTCATAGAAACCTCTTTTCCAAGTCAGCCATTCATGTGCGGTGCCCTCAGAAATGTAGGTCTGAATATTAATACCTTTGTCCTGTAGCACTTTAGCACTCTCACCGAATCGTGCTTCTTCCGAGCCCCAACTTACATGGAACAGTTTAATCTGCTTATTGAACTTATCCGCATCGGCCAAAACACCATCCCCCACTGTATTGATATTTTCAGGTGTGATACCGAAAAGTCCACTTAAGGTGCCAATATAGGCAAACTTGTCCATGTTAGGGAAAACGGTTGATGTAGTCTGACCACCTCC
>JAZQPA010000140.1:0-6871 GCA_045628125.1 Bacteroidaceae bacterium | reverse complement strand
CTTTTGTCTCACGCTGAGTATACTCAAACGCAACAAACATGGCAGCAAGTGCAAGGATGTAACCAATGAGAATATTGGTAGACTTCTGTCCCTGCAATTCGTCGTTTACAGTTTTGTTTGCTTCCATAATATATTTTATCTTATTTTTCCGCGTTGTTAATTCTATTTGGGGCAAATTTAGCACTTTTTTTTCTTTTGAGAATTGTTTTCTACCATTTTTTTTGTGTAACGTCTCACTTTTTTCGATTTTTAGTCGTTTTTCGAACTAAAACAAGGCAAAAAGGTCTTAAAAATACAAAAAACAACGTATCTTTGAACTCGAATGATAAATGAGGTTATTCATGGCCTCACAGTACTTTTATAACAAACATAACAAATGAGAAAAATCACAATAGCCATCGATGGATTTTCATCCTGTGGCAAGAGTACAATGGCCAAAGATCTGGCCCATGAAATCGGATATATTTATGTGGATAGCGGTGCCATGTACCGTGCAGTAACCCTCTATGCGCTCAGGAACGGATTGTTCATTAACGGAGAAATTGCTAAAGAAGAATTGGAGAGACACATACCTAATATAAAAATAACCTTTAAATTAGATCCGAGTTCTTCCCGACCTATTACCTACTTAAATGGGAAAAATGTTGAGAATGAGATACGAACAATGGAGGTTTCCTCACATGTCAGTTTGGTCGCTGCTTTAGGTTTTGTGCGTGAAGCAATGGTGGATCTGCAGCAGCAGATGGGTAAAGACAAAGGCATCGTGATGGATGGCAGAGATATCGGCACTACTGTTTTCCCTGATGCAGAGCTGAAGATTTTCGTCACAGCATCACCTGAAGTAAGAGCACAAAGACGTTATGATGAACTAAAAGCCAAAGGGCAGGATGCTTCATTTGAATCCATTCTTCAAAATGTCAAGGAAAGAGACGAATTGGACATGAGCCGTTCAGTAAGCCCATTGCGTAAAGCTGAGGATGCTCTACTTTTGGACAATAGCAATCTCACGATTGCAGAGCAGAAAGTGTGGCTGAAAGAACAGTTTGAACGAATTGTCAACGCATGAAAAAAGTTGAAATTGATAGCGGTTCCGGATTCTGTTTTGGAGTAACTACGGCAATCCAGAAGGCAGAAGATGAATTGTCAAAAGGCGGCACCTTATACTGCCTTGGAGACATTGTGCACAATGGTCAAGAATGCGAAAGACTTCATAAATTAGGACTTATCACCATTGACCACAAAGAATTTGAGCAATTGCATCATGCCAAAGTCCTGCTGAGAGCGCATGGAGAGCCACCTGAGACATACGCCATTGCCCAAAGAAATAACATCGAGATAATCGATGCCACTTGCCCTGTTGTATTAAAGTTGCAGCAACGTATCAAAGCCGAATACGACAAAAAGGATAACGCAGAAAAACAGATTGTTATTTTCGGGAAAAACGGCCATGCGGAAGTTCTGGGTTTGGTTGGTCAGACACAAGGGAGTGCCATTGTCATCGAGTCACCAGAAGAGGCCAAGAATCTGGATTTAAGTAAAGATATTTGTCTTTATTCTCAAACTACCAAATCATTGGATGGATTCAGGGAGATTGTCAACTATATCCGTTCGCATTCAGCACCGGAGTTCTCGTTCAAATACTATGATACCATCTGTAGGCAAGTAGCCAACAGAATGCCTAATATTCAAACATTTGCAGCAAAGCATGACTTGATACTATTTGTCTGCGGCAAAAAGAGTTCGAACGGCAAAGTTCTCTTTAACGAATGCAAGCAAATCAACCCGAACTCCCATCTGATTGACCAACCAGAAGAGATTGAAAAAGAATGGATTGACAATGCGCTGACCATTGGAATTTGCGGTGCCACATCAACACCCAAATGGCTGATGGAAGCTTGCATGGAGATGGCTTTGAAACTTCAAAATGAAGGGACAGCAGAAAAAGTTTAGAATTTGTGCATTCTTTCTCTCTTTTTTATTGTATATTTGCAAATCGACTTAAAATCATCAAATACTATGGCTATTAAGTGCATCGGTTTAATTACATCGGGTAGTGATGCCCCTGGCATGAACCCAGCTGTTCGTGCAGTCACACGTGCTGCGATTTATAACGGATTTACCATCAAAGCTGTCTATAGAGGCTTTAAGGGTTTGATCAACAATGAGATCGTAGAGTTTAAAACTCAAAATGTCAGTAACATCATTCAACAGGGAGGTACCATTCTGAGAACGTCACCATCCAAGGACTTTACTACTCCAGAAGGACGCCAGATGGCATATGACAACATGAAAGCAGCTGGCATTGATGCGCTCATTGTAATTGGCGGTGACGGAACTATGATTGGAACCCGTATCTTTGCCCGCGAATTTGATGTTCCTTGTATTGGTATTCCTTGTACTATTGATAATGATATCTATGGAACAGATACCACTATTGGTTATGACACAGCTCTGAATACGATCATTGATTCTGTTGACAAGATTCGAGATACTGCCACATCTCACAACCGTCTGTTCTTTGTTGAGGTTCGTGGAGGTAGTGCAGCAGGTTTCCTTGCACTGAACGGAGCAATTGCTTCCGGCTGTGAAGAGGCCATCATTCCCGAGGTCGAAGCCAAAGAAGACCAAGTAGGACTTTATATTCAAAACGGATTTAAAAAGGCAAAAGGAAGCAGTATCGTTCTGGTAGCTGAGACAGAAGAAACGGGTGGTGCATTGCAATATGCAGAGCGTGTAAAGCGTGAATACCCAGAATTGGATGTTCGTGTTTCCATCTTGAGACACTTATTGAGAGGCGGTCAGCCATCTGCATACGACCGTATTCTGGCAAGCCGTATGGGTGTTGCCAGTGTTGATGCAATTTTGGATGGGCAGAGAAACATCATGATCGGCATGAAGAACGACGAAATTGTTTACGTTCCATTCGCTAAGGTTATCAAGAACGTTAAACCTATTGACCACAACTTAATGGACATTCTTCACAACTTGTCCATCTGATATAAAAAAGAGGTTCGCAAATGCGAACCTCTTTTTCTATTTCAAAGTGCTGTAATAAACATCCAGCAATTGCTTTGCTGCGGCAAACGATGTCTGCACACCTTGCAAAACCTGATTTTCCTTAAATTCAAGTAACTCCTCCACCTTCGGATTCTGATAGAAACTGTTTCTAAGGTGCTCATTTATAGTTTCATACATCCAGTACTTACTTTGTTCATTACGACGGTAATCAAAATAGCCATTGTGTTTTACAAAATCCATATACTGGTAAATCATCTCCCAGATTTCCTTGATTCCCAAACCATAAAAACCGGAATAAGTCAACACCTTTGGACTCCATCCGCTGTCAGGCATAGGGAACAGGTGTAAGGCGTTACGGAAATGAGCAGCAGCCATCTGTGATCGTTGCACATTGTCGCCATCACATTTATTAATTACAATTCCATCGGCCATCTCCATGATTCCACGCTTAATGCCCTGTAATTCATCACCGGTTCCTGCCACTTGAAGCAACAGGAAGAAATCCACCATGGAATGTACAGCGGTCTCACTCTGTCCTACACCAACCGTCTCAACAAAGATCTTATCATATCCGGCTGCCTCGCAAAGAATGATTGTTTCACGGGTCTTTCTGGCCACACCACCTAATGAACCGGCAGAAGGGCTAGGGCGAATGAAGGATTTAGGATGAACAGACAATTTCTCCATTCGAGTCTTATCACCCAAAATACTTCCTTTGGTTCGCTCGCTACTAGGGTCAATAGCCAAAACGGCCAATTTACCGCCATACTCCTCTAAGACATGTGTACCAAACACATCAATAGAGGTACTTTTTCCTGCACCAGGCACACCACTAATACCCACTCGGATAGAATTACCCGAATAAGGCAGACATTTTTCTATCACCTCCTGTGCCAAAACCTGATGTTCAGGAAGAACACTTTCAATGAGAGTAACTGCACGACTCAATGTAACAGTATCGCCTTTAACGATTCCATCCACATAATCATTTACAGAAAGTGCCTGACGCTGAGGGCGTTTTCTTGCCTTCAAGTATGGATTAACTGATGAAGGGTGCTCAATTCCGGCATTTACCACAAGTCCCTTGTATGCTTCGTCATTTTCTGGATGCTCCATATGTATTAATCCAATTTAATTGTTACCATTTCTGCGGGTTTATCCGGATCATTTGAAACAATCAATACTCTTGGTTGTCTTCCTCCGGTCAGTTTTGTTTTGTCTATTGCTATCTTCATCTTGATAATCTCTCCAGGACGAACCTGTTTTTTCGGGATATTTACGCTGACAGCAGAACTGAACACCTGAAGTCTGTCAATGTTAAGTACCCCACGGCCCGAATTCCTGATGAGCACGGTTGTTTTGCCTTTAGGCTTATTCTTCAAAGGCAACGAAATCTCTTTTGAAGAGAGCTCCATCATTGGAGTTGCCACACCTGACTCCAGATTCTTTAATTCAGGAGCAAGCATAACCATTACGCTCATCTCATTATCTGCACTTACCTTATCACCGAAGAAACGGGACAGGTAAACAGTTGTTTGAGTTAAGCCTGAATCATGTATCTTATCACTCAACAATTTAATGCGTATCTTTCCATTTCTACCCGGAGCAATCCGTTTAGGAATAGATGTAACCTCCAGATAATCTGGGACGTGCATAAGTACAGGTTCAAATGCTGCACGACTGGTGTTAAGGACATTAAGTTCTTCAACTGGCTCATCTCCCCGCTTCACTCCATTGAAGAATACAGCATCCTTATCTAACTTAACATCACCCATTTCGATTTCAAAGCCATCGGTGTTTGTCACATCATCTCCAGAAGCAACAACCTTACCCTCCATTTGAAGGTATACTGGTCCTTCGGTAGCATTGCTATGTATCTCCACTTCTTTATAGAAATGACCCAATGCTTTGGCATCAAAAACAGCCATAATGACTCCACTCTGACCGGGTTGAATCGGACTTTTTGTCCAATCTGCAACGGTGCAAGCACAAGATGTTTTAACCTCCCGTAATTCCAGTGGTTCATTTCCCACATTTGTTACCTTAAATGAAGCGGATACAGGATTTGCCCACAAAACGGAGCCCAAGCTGCTCACCTGTTTGTCAAATTGCATTTGTGGTTGAGCGGCCAAGGCCATTAGCCAAGCAAAAAAGAGAGAGAATATAATGGTTCTTTTCATAGATTCTAATAACTGAGATGCAAATATAGGTAAATTCAGACACTCAGCCAAACCTTCTTATTTTAATTTCAAAAGATTAGCACTCGTAAATAATCCTTTAAATGAAATGCAGAATTACCATGATTGTGCTGAGAATCACTGATAAGGAGTATGGTTTGCCGCCCATCATTCAATTTGGGTCCCAGACACATACCTTCAAAATTCGCCAGATTCATACGGTTCAAATTCAATTCTGTCTTGAATTTTGTCACTAACTCTTTGCTAAGCGCTTTTGCTTCCAACTGACTGCCTTTATCCTGAAACGTAACTGGAGTTCCATCTTTGGGGTCGACCAAATACAGTTTGTGAAGCACGTAACTGCCGGCATAACGTTCTGTCACATAGAATTCTCGCTCCAACACCAACAAACGCCCGTCTGGCAATGCTAACATCTCTGAGACGCCATATGCATATATGGTTTTCCGATCTTTGGCATTGCATAAATCCATTTTATAGGCATACTGCTCTTTAGGCTGCAGATCATCCCCAAAAGACTGAAGACGTAAAAGATTGTGAACTTCCGGTTTTTCCGGTCCTGCCGGTTCGCCATCTTCTTTCAGCTGCGATTCAGTTGTACACCAGAACTTATGGTTCTCAGGCGAATAGGTCAAAGATTCAAACCCATAATTTTTGTGTATCTTCTCCAACCCGAACTCGGCTGGCACCGCCAATTCTCTTCCTGTTGGCACGCCATATGCATCGTATTCCAATATGCGCTGATCGCCTTCTCCTGAAATGAAAAATGAATTGTTCACTGGAAAATAGGCAATGCCTTCACAATCACGAACCGTATACTGACCTCCCAATCCATAACGGGGACGAGGATTACCTTGTATCTTATCAAACCGGCGGACACTCTCCAGTTTTCCGTTTTCCAGGTTTATGTCGATAATAAAGGGAATATAACCATCTGTCCGTTCCTTATCGCTTACCACAGCATAATTCTTTTCTCCAAGCCAGACAATACCACTATAATCTCCCGCTTTCACTTTCCATTTACCCATATTTTCCTGACGGAGCAGCTTCATTGCTCCGATAGGAGTTGATTCCCACTGAACGGAATCAAGGGCATTGCTGTCCACTTTAAGGTCATCAATCTGTGCTGCGCCCAAATATTGGAAAAAGAGATTTAATATCTCCTTGTCCTTCTCTCTGCGTTCATCTTGTGCCCAAGCGGCTCCTTGGCTTAGCAAGCAGGCAATAATTACGAATAATATTTTCTTCATTTTCATCTTTATTCTTTTACTGTTACCGAAACAGATCCAGAATGATCTGCGAATTCCGGGCAATAAGTTCCTTTAACTTCTGTCAAACCAACCTGATATGTTCCTGAATGCGTTATATACAATTCTTCATTCAATTCATAGTTGCCTTTAGGAAGACGATCAGCATAGAATTTTGATTCTGAATCCTTTACAGCATAATAAGTACCAAGTCCATTTTGCCAGACATAACCGGATAACTGTCGTCCAGGTTCCATGCAAGAAGCCCGATTTGAAGTGATTTCCACAAAATCAAAATCCCGGTCAGCAGACAAAAGAATACGGGATATCACTTTCTGAAGTCGGAGGCCAAGCGGTCTTAGGAAGACAACAATGGGCACCAACTCCTTGGCTCACAGAACGACATGGCTA
>JAZQPA010000139.1:0-6379 GCA_045628125.1 Bacteroidaceae bacterium | reverse complement strand
TCGCTGCTTGTAAGGCAGGTAAGGACATCTACTTGGAGAAGCCTCTGACTTTGACTATCTTCGAGGGTCAGCAGTTGGTTAAGGCTGTTCGCAAGTACAACATCATTCTGCAGACTGGTTCTATGCAGCGTTCAAGCAAGGAGTGGGATCACCTGGCAATGCTGTGCCGCGAAGGCGAGCTGGGTGCTATCGAGAAGCTGCAGGTATATGTAGGCCGCAACGGTTATAACGGTCAGACTGGTGCTCCAGTTCCTTATAACGTAGAGTTGGCTGACAAGAACTCAAGAGTAAAGGATCCTAACCTGTTGCACAACTGTCCAGCTGGTTTGGATTGGGATAAGTGGTTAGGCCCTCTGCCTACTTCTGTTAAGTATCATCATGACTTCAACCCAACTCTGAACGAGCAGGGTCGTGATACTTGCTGGGGTACTTGGCGTTGGTTCACCGTATCTGGTGGTGGTCTGATGACTGACTGGGGTGCTCACATGTTCGATATCGCTCAGTGGTGTATCGGTAAGGACGGTTCTGCTCCTACCCAGATCATCCCTCCTGGCTATCGTCAGTATGGCTGCCTGACCTACAAGTATGACAATGGTATTCTGATGACTGAAGAGGATATCGACGGTAAGGGAGCTGGTTTGAAGGTTTACGCTGAGAACGCAATCATCACCGTACACCGTGGTAGCTACTTGTCAGATAATCCTAAGTTCGCGTTCGAGTTGCCAAAGCGTGGTCCTGGCCAGTATGAGACTCAGGCTCCTCACTATCGTGACTTCATCGATGCAGTTCGCAATCACGTAGATCCACTGGTACCAGTTGAGACAGGTCACTCTTCTAACACTACTTGTGCTTTGGGTAACATCGCTATGGAACTGAATCGTCCTCTTACCTGGAATCCTATCGTTGAGAAGATCATGGGTGATGCTGAGGCTCAGAAGAAGCTGCACTACCAGTATCGTTCTGGTTACGAGCATGACTTGGATGTATAATCATCACAGTTATTATAAAGAATCCCGCTCATTTGAGCGGGATTTTTTTTGTCCGTTAAGGAAATTGACGTACATTTACGGCTGATTTAGTGAATCAGCTTTGGAAGATATCCTACAGTATGTGTGGAGGCACCGTTTACTGCCTTTAAAACCGTTAGTGACCACACAGGGAATTCCGCTGGAAGTCATTGATGCCGGGGTGTTCAACCCCAATGCGGGACCAGACTTCCTTAATGCCAAGGTTAAGATTGGCAGTACCATCTGGGTGGGGCATGTTGAGATTCATGTGCATTCATCGGATTGGTATAATCATAGACATGATGCAGATCCCGCATTCAATATGGTTGTCTTGCATGTGGTGCAAACCGCAGACAGCCCCGTTTATAACCAGTTAAGGGAAATCATCCCCCAGTTGGTTGTGCAGGTACCTCCTTATATTCAGGAGAGGTACGAGGTGTTGCGCCAATCCTCCGATTATCCCCGCTGTCATCCCATCTTATCCGTCGTTCCTTCCATTAAGGTGCATGCTTGGATGAATGCCCTGATGGCCGAGCGTATCGCCATGAAGGAGGAGAGGATTGCGGCTTGTCTTCGCACGCTGAACGGTGATTGGAACGATTGCCTGTTTGCCACACTGGCCCGCAATTTCGGTTTTGGCCTGAACGGTGATGCCTTTGAGGAGTGGGCCTTGAGCTTCTCGCTCAGGGCGGTGGACAAGCACCGCGACAGCCTGATGCAGGTGGAAGCCCTGTTCTTCGGACAGGCTGGTCTGCTGGACGAGCAGGCTGTTCCCTTGCCGGTCCGTACCCATCTGGCAGAGGATATGTATTGGCAGGCGCTGCGCAGGGAATATACCTACCTGGCCCATAAGTTCCAGCTTCACCCCATCTCCTTCCATAAATGGAAACTGTTGCGTACACGGCCTCACAACTTCCCCCACATCCGCATAGCGCAACTGGCGTGGCTCTATCACCGGCACACTCTTGATCTTTCGCGCTTGGATGAGTGCCGGGATATCAGGCAGGTCAGGGAACTGCTGCAGGCCGATACCAGTGGATACTGGAAACTGCACTACGCCTTTGGCCTGTCCACGACAGAGATGCACCGGCAGCTGATGCTGACTACCAAGGACCTGCTGATCATCAACACGGTCATTCCCTTGCTGGTGGCTTACCGCAAGCACCGCATGGGCGATTGGGAAAGCATCCTGGGGTGGTATGAGCAGTTGAAGCCGGAAAGCAATCGCATGATACGCCAGTGGCAGGCCTGTGGCATTGTGCCGCAGCATGCTGGGGATTCCCAGGCGCTGATACAGCTGAAAAGCAACTATTGTGATCGGAAAAGATGTCTGCATTGCAGATTTGGTTATTATTATATGTGTAAAGAACGATGATGAACGATATAGAATTACTTTATGCTGTGGCCCTTACCCTGATACCGGGTTTGTCACGGACCACATTGTGTGAGATGTTTAAGCAGGCAGGTTCTGCAGTTGAGGCTTACAACCGGTTCAAATGTGTGCAGGAGGACGATGAGTTTACCGCCCGTCTGGCCGAACAGGTCCAGTTGATGCCGGACTACCTGGACCGTGCCAGGAAGGAACTGGAGTTTGCCGAAAGCAAGGGCATCCGTATCTTAACCCTGAACGATATGGATTATCCGGTGCGCCTGCGTGAGTGCCCCGATGCTCCTGCCGTGCTGTATTATAAAGGTAATGCCGACCTGAATGCCAAGCACGTCATTTCCATGGTGGGCACCCGTCACTGCACCGAATACGGACGCGACATGTGCCGCACCTTCCTGCGTGATCTGGCCGCCCTTTGCCCCGATGTGCTGGTCATCAGCGGCTTGGCCTACGGCATTGATGTGCATGCCCATCAGGAGGCCCTGAATAATCGTCTGCCTACCATCGGAGTCCTGGCTCACGGGTTGGACATCCTGTATCCGGCTTCCCACAAGCGGATAGCCAACGAGATGGTGGAGCAGGGCGGTTTGCTGACCGAGTTCATCAGCGGTTCCAATTCAGACAAGTTCCATTTCGTTCAGCGCAACCGTATCGTGGCTGGCATGTCGGATGCCACCATCGTGGTGGAGAGCAAGGAGCAGGGCGGGTCGCTCATCACTGCCGAATTGGCCGAGATGTATTACCGTGATGTGTTTGCCTGTCCGGGAAGGGTTACCGATATGGCCTCCAAGGGATGCAATAACCTGATACAGAGCAACCGTGCCTCCCTGTTGCTGGATGCCCGTCATTTCGTTGAGGCCATGGGTTGGGAATCGCCAGCGGCTACTGAGGCCATTCAGCGGGAGCTGTTTGTCGACCTCACTTCGGTAGAGGAGCGGGTGGTAGAGGCCCTGTCTGATTATGAGCCGCACACCCTCAACACACTGGTGGTGCAGTGTGATATCCCTATCCAGCAGATGCTGGAGATTCTTTTCGGCCTGGAAATGAAAGGGGTGGTGAAGTCGATGGTGGGCAGCCAGTACCGGTTGCTGTCGTAAACAGACTCAACGCTTCTTCCAGAAATGAGGAGTGAACAGAATCAGTACACTGAAGATTTCCAGACGTCCCAGCAGCATCAGGAACGAGCACATCCACTTGGCGTAGTCCGGCAGCATGCTCCAGCTGAAGGCTGGACCGAAACGGCCGAACGAAGGACCCACATTACTGATACAGCTCAGACTTACACCAATCGATTCACTGAAGCTCAGTCCCATGAACGTGAAGACGATGGTGCTGAACATGGTCAGAGCCATGTAGGTAAAGAAGAAGGCCAGCAGGGTACTCTTCAGACTGTTGTTGATCACGGTATCGTTCACTCTGACAGGCAGCACCGCATTCGGATGCAGGATGTGCTTGAACTCATTCAGGGCATTCTTGGTCAGCATCACCACGCGCACCATCTTGAAACCGCCCGAGGTGGAACCCGCGCAGGAACCGGTAAACATCAGTACGCACAGCACGCTCCAGGTGATGTGAGGCCAGAGTCCGTAATCGGCCGAGGCATAACCGGTAGTGGTGATGGTACTCACCACCTGGAAGATGGCCTGGCGGAAGCTTTCCTCTACTGTAAGCGGCTCCTGGTAGTAAGGGCTGTACAGACAGAAACTGCAGATCAGGGTGGCCACAATCACAATGGTCAGGAACCATTTCAACTCGGTGTCCTCAAAGAACCGTTTGACGTGTCCCTGCAGGAAACTGTAGTAAATCAGGGTAAAGTTGACCGCACTGATAAACATATAGAACGTAATCACGTACTCCACGTAAGCCGAATGGAAATGAGCTATGCTGTCCTGGAAGTTGCTGAATCCGCCCGTAGCCGTACACGTCATGGCATGGCAGATGGCGTTGAAGAAATCCACGCCTCCCAGCATCAGCATTACGCAGCATGACAGGGTCAGTACGGAATAAACGGTCCAAAGACGCTTGGCTGTGGTGCTGATTCTCGGGTGCAGTTTATCGTGGGTAGGTCCCGTGGCCTCGGCGGCAAACAGCTTCACATCGCCCAGGCCGAAGATAGGCAGCACGGCAATGGTGAAGAATACGATACCCAATCCTCCCAGCCACTGCGTTATGCTTCGCCAGAACAGCAGGCCGTGCGTACCGTCCTCGATATTGTCCAGGATGGTGGCACCGGTTGATGAGAATCCCGACATGGCCTCGAAAAAGGCATCGGCCACACGGGGAATATATCCGCTGAACAGATAGGGCAGCATGCCGATGAGTGAGAACAGTACCCAGGTGATGGACACCACAATGTATCCGTCGCGGCGGCTCATGTGGTTCTCGGCCTTACGTCCCAGAAAACGCAGGATAAAGGCTAAGGCCAGGCAAATGCCCGTCGTATACAGGAAACTGGGCCAGGCGTTGTCGCCGTAAGCCACATCGAACAGCAGACTCAGCACCAGCAGGCCCGCCTCGATAAGAAGCAGGTTGCCCATGACACGTGTGATGATGAGTCTGTTGATCATATCTCTTTAGAAAAATTTCTGAACCTTCTGAATCATGCCGCTCAGGCAGAACACCACCACATGGTCGCCTTCCTGAATCACGGTATTACCGCGTACCAGCATGCCCTCGCCGTTGCGCACCAGTCCGCCCACATTCACATCACGTGGGAACTGCATGTCCTTCACGGCCTTCTTGGTGCACTTGGCATCGGCGCTGACGGTAAACTCGGCCACATCGGCATTGCTCAGGGTCAGCGACTTCATATTGTTCACATCGGCCTTCAGCAGGGTCTGGTAGATGGTGGTAGCCGCAATGGTCATCTTGTTGATGATGGTACCGATAGACAGGTGCTCGGCCATCTTGATGTATTCCAGTTTCTCCACCTGAGCCACGGTCTTCAGGATACCCATGGAACGGGCGTTCATGCACGACAGGATGTTCATCTCGTCCGAACCCGTCAGGGCCAGGAACGCCTGTGAGTGGCGCAATCCTTCCTCCTCCAGCAGGCCCATGTCACGGCCGTCGCCATGAATCACCATCACATTGTTGTGGTTCTGCAGCATGGAGATCAGTTTCTCGCAGCGGGCAGCATCCTTCTCGATGATGGTGACGGTCACATCCTTAGGCAGCAGGGTAGCCGTGCGGTAAGCCACACGTCCGCCGCCCATGATGATGAGTCGCTTGATTTCCGGATAATGCTTCTTGCCGCACACCTCGCGCACGGTCTCGATATGCTTGCGGGTGGTCATGAAAAACACCTCGTCGCCCTCCTGGATGGAGTCGTCACCGCGGGGGATGACCGTCTCGTCCATTCGCTTGATGGCCACCACGTGATAGGGCAGGTTCTGGCGTCCCAGGTCTTTCAGCGGAATATTCAGGATCTTGGCATTGCTGCGCATCATCACGCCAATCATCACCAGCTCGCCGCTTCCCACTTCCCAGTACTGGCGGATCCAGCTCATCTTGATGGAACTGGCTATCTCGCGGGCAGCCAGCAGCTCGGGATACACCAGCGAGTTGATGCCCATCTGGCGGAAGAACTCCTTGAACTGTCCGTCCTGGTACTCGTAGTTGTCAATACGTGCCACGGTTTTGCGGCAGCCCAGGGTGCTGGCTATCATGCAGCAGGTCACGTTGCAGGTCTCATCGGGGGTAACACCGATAAACAGATCAGCAGAACCCACTCCGGCCTGTTTCTGCACCTCAATGCTGGCAGGCTTGCCGCTGTAGCTCATGATGTCCAGGTTGCTGCTCAACTTGCGTATCTTGTCGCCGTCCTCGTCAATCAGTACGATGTCGTGACGCTCACGGCTCAGCAGGGTTGCCAGATGGGTACCCACGGCACCCGCTCCTCCGATGACTATTTTCATAATAATTCGTTTATCTGTTTCACAATACCTTCGGCATCCAGGCCCAGCATGTGCAGCAGCTCAGGCAC
>JAZQPA010000138.1:0-7630 GCA_045628125.1 Bacteroidaceae bacterium | reverse complement strand
GGGACCGACAAGGGACTGGTAGCCGACAAACTTCTCAAACTGTATAAAGGTCATTGGCCGGTGAATACCGAGAAAAAAGAGATACGCAGTTTTGCCTGGGGATCAGAACTGGTATCTATGGATGATGTTTACCTGTGCGGTAAGATCGGACCTTACCGTTCCGGAAATAAGGATTTGATTACGATTCTGTTGATAGGCGCACTGGTGTTGCTGATTTCTGCCATATTCAATTATGCCAATCTGGCCATGGTTCAAACCGGAAAGCGTGCCAAGGAGATGTCTATCCGCCGATTGCATGGTGCTTCCTCATCAGGTATCATCTGCCGTTATCTTAGTGAGTCGGCCATGATGACTTTAGGGTGTTTCCTGACCGGTGCCTGCATGGCTTTTCTGCTCTGCCCGTTCTTCAATGATATACTGAACACTCAGATTCACATTTATGCCGATTGGAGTATCATTGTTCTGACTGTGGCCGTATTGATTATTGTGGCTGTACTTTGCGGAATACTGCCTGCTATGATGGTGGCACGTTTCAGCCCTATCGATGTGATCAAGGGTTCATTCCGATTCCAGAGTAAGATGGTGCTGAACCGTATATTCATTGGTATCCAGTGCTTACTCTGTACCATATTCATAGCCGTGTCCGGCACCATGTTTCTGCAAACCAATCATCTGGTGAATCTTCCTCTCGGTTATAATACTGCCGATCTGCTGAAAATAGAATCGTTCCGTATAGGTCGTGATTATGAGAGTCAGTATCAGTTGAAAACCCGATTGGAAACCCTGTCCGAGGTAGAGGCAGTGGGTTTGATAGATGGTACACCTATCCACCCCTCACACCTTGATATTAAGAGCGATGAAGAAGAAAGTACATCCTCATTTCTGGCCATCTGTATATTGGATACCACGGCACTTCGTCTGTTTGGTTTCAATATCACGGAACAATACAGCGATTTGTTGCCACACCAATTGTTGGTTTCAGAAAGAGGAAAGGAGTACTATCAGCTTAACCGGAACCACACCGGTATAGGCGGCAGCAGTACTCAACCGCAATATACGGCCTGTGGCATTGTGGCGGATTATCATTATGGTGATGCCATGCTGCAACCTGGGGAAAATGACTACAATGCGCTGGAGATAATGGGTGCCGACGCAGATTTAGCCCAACTGTTGGTCAAGACAAGAGGTGATCACGAGACGGCTATGACTGCTATCCGTAAGGTTTGTAAGGATGTGGTGGTGGAAAAGACAGGTATTCCTTACGATATTGAAATGAAATATCTCGACGACCAACTATATTCTGTGCTTCGCGAACCGCTGAATGTCATGAAGCTGGTGGTAGGATTCATGCTCATGTCTATCCTGATTTCGGCCATGGGATTGTTCGGAATGGCGGTTTACTACAGTGACCAACAGCGTAAGGCCACAATCGTTCACCGTATTATGGGAGCCAGTGTTCAGCAGGCAGTAACGGCCTTATCCCGTCCGTTTGTCATTACATCGGTTGTGGCAGTAGTCATAGCTATTCCTGTAAGTTACCGGATTATGCAGTATTATCTGGAAGGCTACTTTTACAGAATCAGTTTCCCGTGGTGGGTGCTGGCCTTTACCGTTGCCCTGATTCTGCTCATCACCCTGCTTTGTGTTGTGGGACAGACCCTTAAAGTGGCAACATCTAATCCTGCAGAGAGCATAAAGGCAGAATGAAATTCTTTTTCTTGCAGATTAACGAATATTTCTCCTAACTTTGTCTATCTTTGTATCCTAAATAATCGCATCCATGAAAAAAGGGAAAATTCTGGTAGTAGATGACAATCAGGGCATCAGAAAAGCCTTGAAGTTGCTGCTGATGCCTCATTTCGGTGAGGTGGAAATCATTGCATCCCCCAGCACACTGGTCAGTACCATGGAAAGTTTCAAACCGAATGTGGTGCTGCTGGACATGAACTTCTACACCGATATAAATACAGGTAACGAAGGACTGTTCTGGACCTCGGAACTGAAGAAGATGTATCCCGATGTGCAGGTGGTGCTGTTTACCGCCTATGCCGATATCGCTCTGGCCGTGGAAGGCATGAAGCGCGGTGCCTTCGATTTCATAGTGAAGCCTTGGGACAACGAGAAACTGATTACCACCTTGCAGTCGGCCTATGAGGCAACTCCCAAAGGCACGAAGACTGCCGTTAAGAGCACGAACGATAACCAAATGTTCTGGGGCGACAGTGCTGCCATGGCCAACATTCATCATGCCCTGGAGCGCATAGCGCCTACCGATGCCACCGTGCTGATTACCGGTGAGAATGGTACCGGTAAAGATGTGCTGGCACGTGAGATTCATGCTGCCAGTAGCCGCAGGCACCAGCCCATGGTGTGTGTGGATGCCGGTGCCATCACAGAAACCTTGTTTGAAAGCGAGCTGTTCGGTCATGTAAAAGGTGCCTTTACCGATGCTCATGCCGACCATGTGGGAAAGTTTGAACAGGCCCATGGCGGTACGCTTTTCCTGGATGAGATAGGCAATATTCCGTTGCATCTGCAGGCCAAACTGTTGCGAGTGCTGCAGAACCGTACCGTAACCCGTGTAGGTTCTGAGAAACAGATCGCCATAGATATCCGACTGATTTGTGCTACCAACATGGATTTGGAGAAGATGGTGAGCGAAGGCCGTTTCCGTGAGGACTTGTATTATCGCATCAATACCATGCAGATGCACTTGCCGGCCTTGAGGGACAGAGCTTGCGACATATTGCCGTTGGCTGAAATCTTCCTGAAAAAATATGCCGTGAAATACCGTCGTGAAGCAGAGAGTATTGCTGCAGATGCTGCTCAACGCCTACTGTCGCATACATGGAGCGGTAATATTCGTGAATTGCAGAATGTGATTGAGAAAGCGGTGATTCTCTCAGAAGGCAAGACGCTTAAGCTGAAGGACTTGTCGCTGAATACGCCTTCAAAGAGTTCCTCTTCATCCAGCCAGACGTTGGAAGAAGCCGAAGAGAAGACCATTCGTGATGCATTGGCTCGTTGCAACGGAAACTTGAGTATGGTGGCCAAGGAATTGGGCATCAGCCGTCCTACCTTGTACAGTAAACTCAAGAAATACGATATCTGATGGGACTCTGGCAAATTATACTCCTTGTGGGGATTGTGGCTGTAGCGGTAGCTGTAGTTACGGCACTTCATGTGCACGAGAAGGACCGCAAGAAACTGGAGTATATGCTGGATGCCTTTGAGGACGAAGAGTTTAACTTCCGCTTCAAGGAGAATTCCAAGTTCAACAAGACACTGAACCGAGTGAAATGGATTGTGGACCGCAGGCGTCAGCAGTATGAGCAGGAATCATGGACTAAACTGATTCGTGTGTTGACTCATGAAATCATGAATACGGTAAGTCCCATCGCTTCACTGAGTGAGGCCATGAGTATTTCTATGGATAATCCTGCCAGCGAAATGGACCTGAAGGCGGGACTTGAAACCATTTCATCTTCTTCGAAGGATCTTATCCGTTTTGTGCAATCTTACCGTGAGTTGGCCGGTGTGGCAAAACCCATCCTGAAAGCCCTTATGCTGAATCCATTGGTGGGTAAGGTCATCGAGCTGACCCGTGAGCAGTGTGCTGATGCGGCTACACAATGTACCTATCAACCTAAGACTGATGATATTCTGATTTATGCCGATGAGTCGCAAATCAGTCGCATTCTTATCAATCTGATAAAAAATGCCGTACAGGCAGGAGCCCGCCACATAGAAATCACAGCAGAGATAGATGATGATGAGCAGACACTAATTCATGTATGCAATGACGGAGAGCCTATCTCACCGGAGAGTCAGGAGCAGATATTCATTCCGTTCTTCACCACCAAACAGGAGGGCTCCGGAATAGGCTTGAGTCTTTCCCGTCAGATTATGCGTGCCCATAACGGTACGCTGGACCTTACAAAGAGTGACGAGGAGAGTACAGTGTTTACTCTCACTTTCAGATGATTAATTAATCTGTTGCCGGTTTCACTTATTGATTCTCTTGGTTAATTAGATTCACCACAACTCTAACCATTACATCCTTCTCTTCCGTACGGCTTTCGGCTATCATCAGAGTAAGGGCGACAAGGGTATTGTCGGCAATTCTTTTATGACCATCGGAAGCATAGAGTATGCCATTTTTGGATAGGAACCAGAGAAAGAGCATTGCAGCAATGCGTTTATTGCCATCGCTAAACGAATGGTTCTTGACCACGAGATAAAGAAGCATGGCTGCCTTTTCTTCCACTGAAGGATAGAGCTCTTCGCCTCCGAAGGTTTGATAGATCTGACCGATGCTGCTTTTGAAGGAATCATCCTTCTCGTTAGCAAATAGGGCAGAACCGCCGAACTTATCCTTCAAGCCATTAATTGCCTCCATGGCATTGTCGTATGTGGCATGGAATGGTTCGTTCTTTGTAGTTTTGTCAACGACCAGTTCCTGATAATCGTAACGGTCAAGCGTGTCGAGAGCATAGACATAATCTCCGATGACATTGAAAAGACCTCCAAACTCTTCTTCCGTAACCTTATCCTGCAAAGCGATGGCACGCGACATGAGTTTGACGACACCCTTCAACTCGTTGTAGTGGTCAAGTCTACGCTGGTCGATGGCATAGCCTTTGATGAGGTATTGTTTGAGGACTTTGTTTGCCCATTTTCTGAACTCCACGCCTCGTTTACTTTTGACACGAAAACCGACAGATACAATCATGTCAAGATTGCAATACTCAACATCTTGCATTTGCACAAGTCCTTCAACACGGCCATATTTCTTGGGTGTCGCAAATTTTGCGACTACCGGTTCACCTGCCAATTCTTCCTTTAATGCATTATTCACGTGCTTGGCAATAGTTTTATAGTCACGTCCGAACAAGATGGCCATCTGCTCACGTGTCAGCCATACCGTCTCATTCTCCAACTTCACATCTATCTGTGTGGTTCCGTCCGGTGCAGTGTAGAGCACTACAGGGCAATTATTCATTTGTGGTTTCATATATACACTTCAGAATTGTTCAATTATGATTTTTTATTCTTTTCCTGTTCCCTAAATGTTAAGATAATGGTAACTTATGCAGCTAATGATGAATGCAGTAACTTATTCAGTTTATAGCTGAAACCATTTATCGTTAATTTCCCATATGAAGCAATGCCTTCATGAAGCATATTGCCATTTTCCAGGTAATACTTATTACGTAGTGACAGGATTGAGGTCACTTGTTCTTGGCTTTCCAATGAGATGCTGTAGTAGCGGATAAGGGTAGGATAGAGTGAATCAAAGTCATTATTGATTTGCTCAGCCATGGATTTATGGTAATCATCGAGATGAAGATGCACTCCTAATTCTATCTGCTTTTTAATTTGCCTTACACTCTGCATAATTCTATGGCAGGTAACACGATAGAGAGTGTGTGACATTCCCATTGCTTTTGCCATCTCCATGTCCGGCAATGCGTTGGATTTGTTGAGTAAGGAAAGGAGAATACGCAAAAAAATGAACTGGTTTCGAGGAAATAACGTCTGATGCGAGTACGCTATCAGCTGTGCAGCTTTACTGATTAGTTGCTCCTTGTCAGATGAGCCATTTTCATCTTCATCCGCTTGTTGCGCTTTTATTTCATAGCACTGTTCTTCCATTTTACATCTGTTAGTGAGGAAATTGCGGAATGTTCCCACCAGCCAAGGTTCAAAGGCTTCCTTCTTCCTAATTGTAGATAATACATGATAGGGGCGCATAGAATTGTTGCGTCCGTCTCTTAGATAGAGAAAGAAATCGTCCACCAGATCATCAAAACTATCAAGAAGAAATCTTTCATGAACTTCATACTTGTCTTTTAGCTTATCGTATATTCTTTCCTTCAAGATGAAATACATGATTTCGTCACTCTGCTCGCCATCTTGCAGAATGATGTCTAAAAGTACTTTGGTAGGTATGGTTCTGTAGTTGTTCATAGACGATGCTTATTGTATTCCATAAGGTGCGATATCTTCTGCAGCCATCATCGGTTCTGTTTCTTCTATTTCGTATACTAATGGCTTACGAGTCCTTACCAACAATTCTATGCCCAGAGCATCCTCAATCTTGACTAGCGTTTCGAGTGATAGATTCTCCTGCCCTTTGAGCACCTTTGAGATATATTGTTGTGTGCATCCCATGCGTTCTGCAAGGGCACGTTGAGTCAAATTCTGTTCATCCATATTGTTCATCATTCGGAGAGCAATTTCCTGACTCCTTTGTATCCAATCTCTATTGTCGTTATGTTTTGTATCAGTATGTTTACGAAGTTTTTCCATTTCCTTTCCCTTATCCATAGTAGTTAATTCATCTACAAAGTTACACACATAATCCCGAACAAACAACTCCTGAGTTGTGTTTCGATAGATAATTATCCAATTTTAACAATCTATGAGTTGTAATTTAGTTCAAAAACCATGGTTTCTTTTGCTGAATTTTGATTCTTTATCAGGTGTCAGGAAGGATTTCTCATTTACTCCATAACTGATCATAGCTTTTCGTTGCTGTTCCTTTGATGAATACCTGGTAAATAGTGGATTCTGAATTTCCAGACATTGCGTAGAGATTGCTACGCTTCCATTTGCTCTTTTACGGCTGTGCACCATAGTAATGCCAAAATCACCGTTGAGTGGAGCTGTGGCTAAATAACCTTGCACATTGCAAATCTTCATCTCTTTAAATACTGCTGTAAGTGGAGTGGTGTCAAATGAATCCAATTTAATGCTCTCTTTGTCGCAAATGGCAGTTGGCACATTCACATTCTGGTTCCATTCCTGTGTATATTTGATGATGCTCAGGCCATCGTCTTCTTGGAACGAAGAGTTTACCTCCAAAATAGCATATGCCAAGTCTCTGACGGTAGTATCAGCGGTGAAGACAAAATCACACAACTTGATATTTGTAATAAGTTGGCCATTCTCCAGATGCATGTGAATGCTTGGAAGCATACCTCTGGAAATCTGATATGGAGCCACTACGCATGCATTATTTTCCTTTTCTTCTTTGGTAAGATAGACTTCATGCTCCAGGTACAAGTTAGCGCTCATAAAGAGGGTATAGTCGTTTATGTTACCACTCTTTCCCTCAAACGCATTATACAATGCTCCGTCAGCCGCACGATACATGGCAGAAATGTTAGACCATTTCACGCGATGTGCCATTTGTTTTTCAGTCTTGGGATTCTTGCATTTTGTTGGCTTTACTGCCACAATCTGTTGCCCATTTACAACTCGGTATTGGAGGTCTCCCACACTTCCTCTCATTCCTGATCGGTTATTTTTGATGATTGCCATAATTGATATTTTATTTAGATGCAAATATAGTACATTTTCCCTCCTTTTCCAAATTTTGATATTCTACTGAATTTGTATCATCTTATTGTCATTTTACTTATATTACGATAGTCTTACGCAATACATTCGCAAGACTATCGTAAGACATTCGTAAGACTATTAACTATCATAATGAATCAAAATTGGACAATCGACACTTTTTATGCATTTTTTTTGCTTTTCAGTTGTAACAATTCCGTATTTCGTATACTATATGATAAAAAGCACTAGATATGTAGTGCATACAGAGTTTCATAAATTAAAT
>JAZQPA010000137.1:0-3675 GCA_045628125.1 Bacteroidaceae bacterium | reverse complement strand
GTAGAGACCAATCCGTTCTTTGCTGCCAATCTGACAGGTGAGCATACTATTGTTATGGAGCTGGATAATGTTCAGCCTGCACCGATGAATGTGCAGATGGTGGAGAATGCTTACATGCCATTGACACCAAAGGCTAAGCTGAGTGGTAATCAGTTGAGCTGGGATGCCGTGGAGACTGCTAAGGAGTACATCATTTTTAAGGATGGAAAAGAGAATAGTCGCACAACAGCTTTAAATACTGCTGTTTCTGCTGATGGCGAATACGCTGTTGTGGCAGTAGATGCTCAGGGCTACCGTTCTTACATGAGCGAGCCTTTGAACAAATACAGCAATGTGCTGACTTATGAGGTGGAGGATTATGCCATGCCTTTCAATCCTGCTCGCAAGCAGGTTAAGGAAAGTCAGGGAACGGGTAGCGGATTGCCATCTGAAGGCCACGCACGTTCCGAGGTTCCTACACTTGAGGGTGTGAATATCAGTGGTGCAAATAAGAATGTAGCCATGATTACCCGCAACGAGAATATCCTGATTACCATTCCGGTAGAGATTCCTGCCGATGGCACTTATGCCTTGGATTGGCGTTATGCCAACGGTAATGGTCCTATCAATACCGACAACAAGTGTGCTACCCGCATTCTGACCGTTGACGGTAAGGCTGCAGGTGTAAGCGTGTTCCCGCATCGCGGTACAGACGAGTGGAACAATTGGGGATACAGCAATGCTCAGGTGCTGAAGCTGAATAAGGGTCAGCATGTTATCACTCTGGAGTTTGCCGGTTGCGTAGAAAACATGAACATTACCGTCAATCAGGCATTGCTGGATCAGTTACGAATTACGAAGTTATAAATACCTAAATTCTATAAACAAATGACTAAGAGATTATTTACCGGCCTGTTGTTCAGTGCCGCTTGTCTGTCAGCCATGGCTCAGCAGGCCTATATGGTAGACAAGGATGTAGCAGTGTTCTATCCTGCTAATTATGATGCTGCTGCACATTCACCATCACCTGTATTTGTACATGAACTGGTTCCTCAGGGCAATGTTCCTGGCAACTGGAAGGTTAAGCCTGTTTATACCAAGGAAGGCGATAAGACCGTAGTAACCCTGAATGTTAATGCTGATGACGACCTTTACGGTACCGGTGAGGTTGTTGGCGATCTGCGCCGTAACGGTAAGGAGGTGAACTTCTGGAATACCGATAACTACGGTTATATGAAGGAGCAGGGCAAGCAGTTGTACCAGAGCCACCCATGGGTATTGGGTGTACGTAAGGATGGTTCTGCCTATGGTATCATTGCAGATAACACCTGGAAATCATCACTGACCACCAATCAGCAGATTAAGTTTGTCAGCGAGGGTCCTGCCTTCCGTGTTATCGTCATCGAGCGTCCTAATGCCAAGGAGGTAATGAAGGAACTGGCTAAGTTGTCTGGTACCATGGAGATGCCTCCATTGTGGGCATTAGGCTATCAGCAGTGCCGTTACAGCTATTTCCCTGACACTCGTGTAAAGGAAATCATCGATACCTATCGTTCTAAGAATATTCCTTGCGATGTGGTATGGATGGATATCGACTACATGGATCAGTTCAAGGTGTTTACCTACGATCCTAAGACCTTCCCAGATCCAAAGGGTTTGCAGGATTATGCACATAGCAAGAACTTCAAGACCGTTTACATGATCGACCCAGGTGTAAAGGTTGAAGACGGTTACTTTGTTTACGATCAGGGTAAGGCAAACAATTACTTCGTAAAGATGCCGGATGGAACAAACTATACCGGTCGCGTTTGGCCTGGTGATTGCAACTTCCCAGATTATACCCGTCATGAGGTTCGCTCCTGGTGGAGTGGTTTGACCAGCGATTTCGTAAAGAAGGGTGTTGATGGTTTGTGGAACGATATGAACGAGCCTGCTGTATTCGACAGCAAGACTTTCACTATGGATACCGAGGCGGTACACTGGGGTGACGAGAACCGCGACAAGGGTTCACACTTGCGTTATCACAATATCTATGGTTATAATATGATCAAGGCATCACGCGAGGGTATGATGCTGGCTAAGCCAAACAACCGTCCATTCGTCTTGTCTCGTGACAACTTCCTGGGTGGTCATCGCTATGGCGCTACTTGGACCGGTGATAACATGTCAACTTGGGAGCATTTCCAGATGAGTATTCCTATGACATTGAACCTGAGCCTTTCCGGCCAGCCATTCAATGGTCCTGATATGGGTGGTTTCGGTGCAGATGCCGATGCTGAGTTGCTGGCACACTGGACTGCTACCGGTATCTACTTCCCATTTGCACGTAACCATGCTGCCAAGGGTACTGTTGATCAGGAGCCTTGGGTATTCGGCCAGAAGGTTGAGGATGTTTGCCGTACCGCTATCGAGCGCCGCTACCGTCTGATGCCTTATATCTACACCTTGTTCCAGGAGGCAACCGTAAACGGTATGCCGGTTATGCGTCCTGCTTTCATGGCTGATGATAAGGATCCTGCATTGCGCGGTGAGCAGAAAGTGTTCATGCTGGGTGATGATCTGATGATTATCCCTCGTTGGGCAAAGGCTCACAACATTCATATCCCTTCAGGCGACTGGGATGTACTGCAGTTGGAGGATAAGGATGATATGTATCAGGCATTTGTGGCACAGCGTCCAGGTTCTATTGTTCCTATGGGCAATGTGGCTCAGAGCACTGTTGAGCTGGATCAGAATACCCTGACTCTGTTGGTTAACCCTGCAGAAGACGGTACCGCTACCGGTGTTCTGTATCAGGATGCAGGTGATGGCTTTGGCTATCGTACCGGTGAGTTTGCCAAGTTCCAGCTGTCTGCTAAGACCGAGGGCGACAACATCACCGTAAGCATCAAGCAGGTTGACGGTAAGATGGATATGGGACAGAAAAATATCCGTATCGGTTTCGTTACCGATGGTAAGATTACTTATTCTCCTTACGTTCAGGGAAATGAGGTAACCATGAAGACCGTTAAGGACAAGCAGATGGGTATCGACCTGAAGAAGCTGAAGTTCTCAGACATTGATCCTGACAAGGAACCAACCCTTGCAGAGAAGTTCAGAATCCAGCGCGAGAAGATGGAGAAATCAGGCCAGAAGATGGAGTGGTAATCCCAATAAAAAACCGAGAGTGAATTGCTCTCGGTTTTTTTATTACTTAATGATTTCGCACCATTCAATAATCTCGTTGTCAGGACCATAAATCTTGAAGCACTTGCAGCCTTTCTCCCAGAATGGGATGGTAACCAGCTTGTTGGCAATACGGTAGCCAGCCTTTACTGCTGCGTCATACAGTTCCTCGATATTGGTGGCATCCAGACAGATGTGGTCTACTGCACCGGCTACACCTGGGGTGGAATCAGAAGGAATGAACTCCAGCATCATAGAGCCCTGATTCATGAATACAAACTCGCGGCCGTTCAATGGTTTGGTAACGTGAGCCACCTTGAAGCCCAGTCCCTCGTAGAACTTGATGGTAGCCTTCATGTCCTTAACTGGGATACCGATATGCTGGAATCCGTGGCTGAGTGAAGCAAACTTTGCTGTTGTCTCTGGAGTAACATTCTGTGCCATAACTGGTGAGATGAAAGTTGCCATAAGCAACATGATGATTAACTTTTTCATGGTTTTATAATTTTAGATTTTTAATATCTTACCGTT
>JAZQPA010000136.1:0-9470 GCA_045628125.1 Bacteroidaceae bacterium | reverse complement strand
TATATGGTTTATATTTTTACCGTAGTCTCAGACGAGGCTGATGATTTCGTAAGAGAGATTATGATTGACAGTGATGCTTCTTTCGAGGCATTTCACAAAATCATCTTGAAGTCTTGCAACTATACCGACGACCAGATGACCTCTTTCTTCATTTGCGATGAGGATTGGGAGAAGGAAACCGAGGTGACTTTGGAAGATATGGGTAATTCTGCTGCAGACGAGGATGTTTATGTCATGCGCAGTACCCGTCTGAGCGAGTTGGTTGAGGAGGAAGGCCAGCGTCTGCTGTACGTATTCGACCCTATGGCCGACCGCGTATTCTTCATTGAACTTTCTGAAATCGAATACAACAAGAGTCTGAAGGAAGCCAAGGTGAGCCGTAAGAGCGGTGAGGCTCCTGTTCAGCTGATGGATTTTGACGAGGTGATGAACATGAAGAGTCCATCGATGGATCTGGACGAGGATTTCTTTGGCAGCGAGGATTTCGACAGCGAAGAGTTTGATCCGGAAGGATTCGAAATCACCGACGGTGACCCATACGCTAATTAAGGCGATGAAAAGACTGGTAGTGTTGTTGGGACCTACCGGCGTGGGCAAGACAGAACTGAGCCTTTCGTTGGCAGAGCATCTGAAGTCTCCTATCTTATCGGCAGACTCCAGACAGCTGTATGCCGATCTTCAGATAGGAACAGCAGCTCCAACGGCTGAGCAATTGGCCCGAGTGAAACATTATTTTGTTGGAACACTCCATCTTACGGATTATTACAGTGCAGCTCAATACGAGGCTGATGTAATCCGTGAGATGGAGCGTTTATTTCTGGATCATGACTCTCTCCTGCTTACCGGAGGCAGTATGATGTACATTGATGCCGTTTGCAAAGGCATTGATGATATCCCTACGGTTGACGAGGAAACCCGCCGTTACATGATGGAACATTATCAGAAAGACGGTTTGGAGGCTTTGCAGCAGGAGCTCAAGGAACTGGATCCGGAACATTATGAGATTGTGGATTTGAAGAATCCCAAAAGAGTCATCCATGCACTTGAGATCTGTAGGATGACCGGAAAAACCTATACCTCATTCCGGAAAGCCGAAATCAAGAAACGCCCGTTCGAGGTCTTGTATATCGGACTGAACCGGCCTCGTGAGGAACTCTTTCAGCGCATCAACAGCCGTGTTGACCAGATGATGGCCGACGGGTTATTGGAAGAGGTCAGAAGTGTACTTCCCTACCGGAACGAGAACAGCCTGAATACCGTTGGATATAAGGAACTGTTCGCTTATCTGGATGGTGACTGCACCCTGGAATTTGCAACAGAGAAAATTAAAAAGAACACCCGGGTCTATGCCAAGAAGCAGCTCACCTGGTTCAAGAAGAACGAGCTGATTCACTGGTTCCATCCGGATGATCAAGAAGAAATTATACGTTTTATTGACGAACACTAATGATGATTGTAACATCGCTGGTAAAAAAAATTGTTCTTCCTTTTAGAATAGCAGGCCACTGGTATGCATCGCTATATAAAGGAAAGCCTTGGTGGTGCAAATCCATTGCAGGCCTATGTACCAGCCTTATCTTATTTATATTATTTCTGGTTTCCGTAGATAATAATATTCTATGGCTTTACGGTAAATCACCCAGTCTGAAATCACTCACCAACCCTACGGTCAATGAGGCATCCATTCTGTACAGTGCCGATGGGGTGATGCTGGGCAAATATTTCAACGAGAACCGTTCTCCGGTCACTTACGAGGAGATCAGTCCCATACTGATCACCACTCTGGTCAATACGGAGGATGAGCGTTTTTACAGCCACCACGGTATTGATTTTCAGGGACTGTTTGCCGCTGCTAAGGATATGGCCCAAGGTCACGGCCGTGGTGCCAGTACCATCACGCAGCAGCTGGTAAAGAACATGTTCCGTGTGCGAACGGAATATTCCACCGGTTTATGCGGAAAGGTTCCGGGGTTGCGTCTGTTCATCATGAAGATGAAAGAATGGATTTCGGCAGTGAAGATTGAGACCATGTTCAGCAAGAAAGAGATACTGACCATGTACCTGAATACGGTGGATTTCGGTTCCAATGCCTTTGGTATCAAGACAGCAGCCAAGACTTATTTCAATACCACACCGGATAAACTGAACTATGAGCAGAGTGCCACTTTGGTGGGACTGCTCAAAGCCACCACCACCTACAATCCGCGACTGAATCCAAAGAACAGCATGCAGCGCAGGAATGTGGTTTTAGGTAACATGCTGAGCCATAATGAAATTACTAAGGTTCAATACGACTCACTGATTCAGATTCCTATCGATTTGGATTACTCTGTCGAGAACAATTACGATGGACAGGCACTTTATTTCCGTGGTGCAGTGGCACGCTACCTGAACGAATGGAGCAAGGAATCCGGGTACAACATCTATAGTGATGGTCTGAAAATCTATACTACCCTGGACAGCCGCATGCAACAGATGGCTGAAGAGGCCGCCATGGAACAGATGAGAAGTCTGCAGGACCGTTTCAACGAGCATTGGGGCTCCCAGGAGCCCTGGCGTGACGAGATGGGAAGGGTTCTGCCCAACTTTATCGAAAATATTGCCAAAAACACGTCGCACTATAAGCGGTTGGACAAGCAGTTCAATCATAACGAGGATTCTATCAACAAATATTTGAACGTTCCTCATACCGTGAAACTGTTCAGCTACAATGGGCCGATTGAAAAGGAATTAAGCACCATGGACAGCATCCGCTACATGGAGCGTTTCATGCACTGCAGTTTCGTGGTCATGGAACCTCAGACATCTGATGTGAAAGCATGGGTGGGCGATTTGGATTTTGATGCCTGGAAATACGACAAAGTGTTGGGTAAACGCCAGCCGGGCTCTACATTCAAGCTGTTTGTCTACGCCACCGCCATGAACCAGGGCATGACACCCTACACCCGTTATACCGATTCGTATTGGACTGCCGAAATGGAAGGACCCGATGGCAAGAAAACCCGATGGACTCCTCATAATGCCGATGGCGTGTGCACCAACGAGAGCATGACATTGCGGCATGCTTTTGCCATGAGTGTCAACACAATTGCCGCCCATCTGGGATATGATGTGGGTATACGTAATGTCATTGAGACCGCCCGTGCCATGGGTATTCATTCTCCGATGGAGGAAGTGCCTGCACTTAGTCTGGGTTCAGGCGAGGTGTCCTTATTGGAGTTGGTTAACGGTTACTGTACAGCCGTTAATGACGGAAAACACATTGAGCCTGTGCTGGTTTCCAAAATTCTGGACAGAGACGGTAAGGTTATCTATGAGGCCGACCGTAGAGGAACTCAGGCCATTCCATACCGCACGGCTTTCTTCATGCAGCAGTTGCTTCAGGCTGGTGTCTATGGTGGAACTTCCGGAACCTTGTGGAGGTTTATTCACGATTACGATACCAATTATGGTGGAAAGACAGGAACCTCGTCCAATCATTCCGATGCCTGGTTTGTGGGTTGTGCCCGCAATCTGGTAGGTGGTGCATGGGTAGGTGGAGAATACCGCAGCATCCATTTCCGTACGGGTGAATTGGGCCAGGGCAACCGTACAGCATTACCTATCTTCGGTGCCTTTATGGAGAAGTTAATGAAGGATCCGGAATTCAAGGAGCGCTATCAGGGCAAGTTCCCGGAAAAGCCATTGAAGGAAATTGGGGACTTCTACCAGTACACCCCTGACGTACTTATCACTGAACCAGATTCATTGGTAGAGGACAGTTTGGCAGAACCTGTCATAGAGGTAATTCCGGAAGGAACAGATACGTTGACAATAGAATAAAAAAAAGGCAGCCTTACCGGCTGCCTTTTTTCATTTCTTATATCGGATATCAATACCTTGCGATTCACGCATGATGGATGCCACCTCATGCTTATCCAGTTTTACCTTTCCCTTGATAAATTCCGGCACATTGTATGCCTCCAACAGGTTATCATAGAACTCCACCGGATTCTTCTGAGGCAACAGGAACGGCTTATGTGCCTGGCCATTCTCATCAATGTAGGTCATGAACAAGCGGGTGTACAAACCATCCAGTCGGCGACTGCTGAATACCATCCACCGGCTGTTGCTGCTCCAGGAATGATAACTGTCAGACTCAGAGCTGTTGGCCTCGGTCAGTGGATACATCTCACCGGAATCCAGACGGATGGCATACATATCGCAGTCCTTGTGCCAGGCTGAGAAGTTACCGAACTCCTGCAATCCAACCACCATCAGTTTGCCATCTGGAGAAATTCGGGGGAAGGATACACTCTTTCCCTCTTTATCGGCATTATATAAGGTGTCAATCCGGGTACCGATGGTACGGGTGGCCGGATCAAAATCCACACGGCACAGGCTATACTTAACCGATTTATATTCCTGAGGCATTTGCTTCTGGCCCTGAGCGCTCAGGAAATAGAGGCTCTTTCCATCGGGTGAGAATGTAGGGAATGACTCCCATACACTGTCGTTCTTGATGGCTTCGTTGGCAAATACCTCATGCTTCTCAACATCATAGATTACCACGTCTGAGTTGTTATCATACACTTCCAGGATATTATCCTGATGATGGAAGAAGTTCTGAGCGGTCAGATTGACCGAATAAGCTATGTATTTCTCGGATGGATGCCAATACGGATAAACCAGTGCCGACATGGTGTCATCGGTCTTGGTATTCAGTTTCTCCACATGACCGTCACGCATCAGTACGGTTCCGGCAAACTTGGCACGCATGTGGAACTGCATCTTTTCCGGGTTCTGCATAGGGAACGAATGGCAGTTCGCACAGTTATAATCGGTCAGTTTGTTCTCGTAAATGGGACTTTCCTCGTAAGTCTCAATATTACGCTGATAGATTCCTAAACGGTAAAACTGCTCGTAGCGTGACTGAAGTTTACGGTAAGCCACATAAGGATCGGCCTTCTCGGCTGCCACGTGCATGGTAAAAGGCTGATAGGCCTGCCAGTTTCCTCCCTGTTCCTCGCAAACCGTCATCTTCAAATCACCACCGGCATTGTCGGCCAGCAGTTTCTTCCAATCCGATTCTGGAATCTGGAATACCCCATCCTTGGCATGAACGGTCAGTTGTGTGCCCTTACCTTCAATAACCACACAGGTTGGATTCTCCAGGCTGGTCTGGAAATTCATGGGAGCAATGTTTTGCGGAATGGTCACATCCTTATAGTCGGGAGTGATGGCCACTTCCTTGTCCAACTGCTTGGAGATCTGTATGTCACCCTTTCCGCACGATGCAGCCAGCAACAGCAGGCCTGTAGTTGTCAGTATGGTAATCTTTTTCATTTCTTTCCGGTTTTAAGCATGTAATACCAATAAGAATTGCCCCAGTTGCGGGCCAGCTGCTGAACGGCACCTCCACCGTGGCGCAACTGCAATGTCTCGTTGCGGAACTGAGCAAAGCGCTGAATGACGTCCTCGCTCACACCATGCTGGCGGCAGTAGTCCATATCCTTCTCGGAATAAGTCACAATTGCCTCTTGCAAGCACTCCGGCCAGATGGCCAGTTTGCCGAAATAGCGGTCCACAAACACCTGTATGCCTTCAAAGTTCTTGTCCAGCAACAGCATGGCGATGGCATATTCTGCTGCCGTATTCTCATTGGGATTGGTTTCCAGAATCATCAGCAGATCGTTAATCGGACCATACAATGCGGTAAATGCGTCATTATCCGGTAAGTCCTTACGCTTGGCTCCTAATTCAGGATCTGCCTCCAATGCCTTGTCATTATTGACATACTGACGCATCTGCTTGGCCCAATCGGCATAATACCGGGTTTTCTCCAGCATCTTGATATGTTTTTCGGCCACCTTATACTGTCCATTGACCAGATAGTTTTTGGTCATCTGCCTGTTCATCTCTGGTGAACCGTAGGTTACCGCCATGTTGGAACTGTATGCATGAACCTGTGACTGCCCTATCACTCCCACATGGTAATACAGCATAGCCAGCATCATACTCACCTCGGCATTCTGGCTGCTGGACAGAATCAGCGACTGGGAACCGGCCTGCGGAATGGTCAGGAAACGGTCCAATAGCTGGCCTTTCTTGGAATACGCCAGATTCAGATAGTTCAGGAAGATGTAATTGCCCGTCTCACTCTGAGCCACACGAATCACATTGTCCCAATCCCCGTGATTGGCATAATAGGCTATCTGCTCCATCTTGTACATACTCTTATCCTGATGAGCATCATTGATCTGCATATAGCCGAAAGGCAGCAATCCCAAACCGATCAGGAAACTGCCGGCTTGCAACCATTTGGGTGCTGAGCCCGTACCGAAAAGACGGAACAGCAATAAGGTGGCCAGTACAGAAAGCCAGGCATAATTATAGAATGAGCCCGGATTGAAAAAATATTCCGTGTAGCCCTGCATCCAATAAGCCGTACTGAGGTTCACCAGCATGCCCTGATTCACAGCCAGCAATCCTGCCATCAGCACCAAGGCCAATGGAATCAGGCTCAAATAGTTCTTTGGGGCTTTCACCAGCACATCATACAGGATAACGGTCAGTCCATACAATACAGCCACGGGACCGAAAGCTCCGTAAAGACACAGGGACCAGACGGATGATGCCGCCACTCTTATGCCCCAATGGAATCGGGTCATAAGCCCATGCAGCCACAATGATACGGCCAAGACCAACAAGGCCACCATTCCTTCGTAATGTACATAGCTGTCAGCCAGATACAGGTTATAGAAGAACGCAGGCAGCATCAGCAGCGGTGCCAGGAACCAGGAATGCGACAACCGCTTGAAGGCCAGCCACAGGAAAACACCGGTTAATACACTTATCAGCGCAGTTAATAGCGCACCGGCTTTAGTCAACAGGAAAAACTGGATCAGGTATTGGCTGATCAGTACACCCACTCCACCTATCTGGTTCACCAATGAACCTATATATGAGGAATCATGAAGGAACACCTGTTGCTGTTCTCTATAAAAATAGGAGAATTCCTGGGTGCTCTGCAAATAGAAAAAAAGGAAACCTCCCAATAGGACAAATGCCAGCATCGCAATGATGGTAGCAGGCGAAACGGCCATGCCCTCTATGGTTTTTTTACTCATTTGTTACTCGTTTTTTTACACAGACAAAGGTAATCATTCTAAAAATAATATAAATTGACAGCCGTTTCTATTCCCCATTCGTTATAATTTATTAACTTTTGTTTTCCTCTTGTTACCTTTTATGGCTTTTTTTTATATTTACCATTGAGCTAATCCGAAAGATAATTCAAATAATCATGACACAGTTAAAAAAAGTACTCAAAGCCAAGGAACCTGTGTCACTCAGGTTCAAGGTCCTGGCCAAAGGCAGCAAAAGCCTTTACCTGGACACATACTGGAACGGGAGTCGTCATTATGAATTTCTGAGGATGTATCTGATTCCAGAGAGGGATGAGCAAGACCGTCTGACCAATCAGGCCACCCTGAAGGCCGCCAATGTCATCAAGGCACAGCGTACGCGGGAACTGATTCTCAGTCAGGCGGGATTGGCACCACCCGGAAGTGGCATGCCGCTGATGGAATGGCTTTTGCAATGCCAGAAAGAAGCGGAAGAAGCTGCCAAGAGTAAGGGACGCACTCAAACGCAGTATGCCAGACTCTATCACCAGACCCGGCATTTGCTGGACAGATTTCTGTCGGAGCATTACGGGAATGAAAGTCCCTTAAAGGTTACGTCGGTGGACAAAAACTTTCTCATCAGGCTGAAGGATTGGATGGATAAGGTCCGCTCCACCAGGAACGGGAAGCTTTTGAGTCCCAACACCAAACACCTTTACTTTATGATTCTGTCCATTGCGCTGAACAAGGCGGTGAAACGGAACATGATAGCCGTGAACCCCATGCTCAGGCTGGAGGAAAGCGAGAAACCACCCAAAGTTCCCTCGCAACGTCAGTTTCTGACAGCCGAGGAACTGAAGCTTCTCACCCAAACTGAAGGGAACCGCAGGATTACCCTACCCTTTCTGTTCAGTTGCCTGAGCGGGCTTCGACTCAGTGACATTGCCTCCCTGCGATGGGGCGACATTCACTTTACCAACAACCAATGGTTTATTGAAAAAAGAATTGTAAAGACACAACAGTTCATCCGTCTGCCCATCAGTTGTGATGCGGTGAACTACCTGCCCGAGAGGGCCGGTCAGAAGGATGAGGACCGGGTATTCAACCTCCAGTTCGATGATGGGTATGCTTCCAAATACATCTCTAACTGGGTGAAGAAGGCCGGAATCAACAAGCACATCACTTTTCACTGCGCCAGGCACACGTTTGCCACGCTGCTGTTGACGTTGGGCGCAGATATTTACACAACAAGCAAATTATTAGGGCACAGCAATATTCAAACAACACAAATTTACGCCAAGGTGGTCGATCAGAAAAAAATTGATGCTGTAAATCTGCTGAACGGGAACTATTGAATGCAACCCTTCTAATTGCAAACCAGAATTAACCTTCCTTCTTTGTTGCCCTGTTGCTACTTTGTTACCGGTTTTATGTGCCGAAAAATGTTTAGGGTTAGCTCACAGATGTAAGAGAGTACTACTGTTGGATTAGCTCCGTTAACCCTAACGATATCGACTCTTTCCAGGTATTGAAGGATGCTTCTGCAACCGCTATCTACGGTGCTCGTGCTGCTAACGGTGTCATCATCGTTACTACCAAGCAGGGTAACAAGGAAGGCAAGGTTAAGATTTCTTATAGCGGCTACATCAGTGCCTCTACCATGGCTAACAACGGTTACGATATGCTGACTGCAGCTGGTACCGTTAAGGCTATCGAGAAGTCACAGAAGAATCAGGATGTCATCTTCGGTGAGCACTCTGCTCATCCTCAGTTCGGTGATATCAGCAAGGGTGGCGTTAAGATGCCATACGCTATTTGGCCACAAGGTGCTTCGGAGGCTGACATCGTGAAGGACTACGGCAGCATCGCAGCTTGGGAGGCTTCTTACCAGGCAAACGGTAACGACTCTTGGGCTCGTTCTTCATACTATCAGATTCTGGCTGACGGCGGTAGCGTAGCTGATGCTGAGCGCGGTACAGACTGGTTGTCAATGGTTAAGCAGACCGGTATCACCCACAACCACGAGATCTCTATGCAGGGCGGTGGCGAGAAGGGCCAGTACGCTGCTTCATTCGGTTACTCAAACCGTGAGGGTACCATCAAGGGTTCTAGCTTCGAGCGCTACAACATGCGTTTGAACTCTACCTACAAGCCAACCAAGCACTTCACCATGGGTATCAATACCAATGCTGCTTTGATGAACATTCAGGGTGAGCGTGGTCGTCAGGGTGATGATAACGCATTCTCAAAGACCTATACCATGTCTTCTGTAGTTCCTGCTTACAACGTAGGTGGTGACTTCGCTGGTTCACGTGGTGGTCTGGGTCGTAACACTTCTTCTGTAACCCGCGTTGAGAACGGTCT
>JAZQPA010000135.1:0-2390 GCA_045628125.1 Bacteroidaceae bacterium | reverse complement strand
CTGGGATTCCCCTATGCAGTAAGTACCCCTATCTTCGAGGATGGATTGCCTGTCAGCTACTACCAGTTCCAGCTTTATCCATACAAGAGCTGGCGTGCCGGAGTTAGTGCAGAAAGCACTACCCTGATTGATCCTTCCGATTTCTCATTGCTCTATAATGATATTAAATATGTGTCTGCCAGCAACTCCAAATATGGAGCTGAGACTTTTGGCGGAAAGGTAAACTATACCCTGAATCAGTACGGACAGCATCAGTTGGACATGAATGTTGCCGGACCTATTAAGAACGGTTGGGAGTATAGCTTAAGCACATATCAGAATTGGGACCCATCCAGTAACCACATGACACTGAACGACTTGCAGGTTCGCAGTCAGTTCTATAAGGGTGGTATTCAGAAGCGTTTTGCCAATGGACGTGGACTGATGGGCGTGCTTTATCAGTACACTCAGTTCCTGAACATCATCGAGAACTTCGGTCCTTTCATCTTTGTGGGCGACGGTAGTGTAAAAAGCTATAACGGATTCAACTTGGGTATCGACAATTTCACTCCTGATACCTATCAGTTTGATTACATGGATATGAAGACCGGTCAGATGCGCACCCAGAACTATATCGACGGTAATACCGACTATATTCACATGGGTACCTTCAAACTGGATTACAACTTCTTGAATAACACCAAACTGGAGGTCCGTAGCCGTGTCAAGATTGCCGAGTCTAACCGTTCCAACCGTTCCGTTACCGGTGTGACAGATGTTACAGAGAACGATGGATTCACCTATATCAATGGTCAGCCTTATGTGGGCAAGGTGCAGAACCGCTATCTTTGTTATTTCGATGCATTCGAGCGTTCATGGATGACCAATGCCGAACTTACCGGACGTACAGCAGATAAGAAACACAGTTGGTTGGCGGGTGCCAGCTACTGGTACAATCGTGGAGGTACCGTTACTTCTTCTTTACAGAACTATCATGAGGTTTGCGTTAATCCACAGAGTCTGGCCCTGAATGGCGATTTATCCGTCAACTACAATGCCGGTGGTGAGTATTATGACGGTTTCGAGAACCGATTTGCATTGATTGCCAAGGATACCTGGAGACCAAGCAACCGCTTCTCTGTGGCTGCCGGTGTGCGTGCTGAATTCCTGAATATCGGTGGTGATGCTGCTTACAATAAGGGAAATGATACCAGCAATACCCGTCGCAAGAACTACAGTGTGGATAAGGTGGGTAAGATTGTTCGCTTTGGCGAGAATTTCTTCAACTATTCTGCTATTTTGGATACCAAGGCCAACCTGTTTGGTGGTGTTTCTGCATTGGCTAATTTCACTCATACCTTGCAGCATACCAACATCTTCCGCTATGGTGGAGCCTATGATCCAGGAAGAACTCCTCGTCATATCTCCTTGATTCGTGCGGGTTTATCGTACCGCAACGATTGGATGGACATTACCAGTCAGTTGGTTTATGCCTGCCTGACCAATGAGATGGCTCGAACCAATTATGTGCATGTGTTACAGAAAGATGCCAACGGACTGCAGGCTGGTATGACCGAGGGTATTACTCACACCAATGTATATACCGTAGCTTCTACCGGATGGGATACCGATATGACCATACGCCCTACACGCGACTTCAGCCTGCACACTCATGTGGTGTTCCGTTCTCCTGTCTATAAGGACTTTGCTTTCAATCCGGTATTTAGTGATGGTGTGGAAGAGCATTATGATTTCAGCGGAAACACCATTACCAACATGTCACGTTTCGAGTTGGAGGTGGAACCAACTTATAAATCAGGTGATTGGCGTGTTTGGTTGAGAGTATGTTACCGAGGCAAGCGTTTCATCAACAAGACCAATTCCCTGTTCTTCAACGGACGTTGGGAGACCTTTGGAGGTGTGGATTACACGTTGAATAAGCATGTGAAATTTGCCGTAAATCTGGTGAACATTCTGAACCAGAAGGGTGCAAACGGTACCATTAGTGCTGCCGATTTGGTTACCGACGGAAGTGCTTATCACAATTACGTGATGTCCGGTACGTTCATCCGCCCGTTCACCATGGAATTTGCCACAAACATTACCTTCTAAATAATAAAGGTGTGCTACCGAATGGTAACACACCTATTTTTTTGTTCCTTAGTAGGAATTAGAACTTCTTGTAAATCTTCAAATTGCTGTCAGTTGACAAATCCATAAGTGCATAAGTCATCCACTTTACGGCATCACGTACCAAATCGAAGTTTACATAATCCATAGTGTCACCTGGAATATGGTATGGAGGACGAACAGTAGAACCGTAAGCTGATGGAGCAACGGTAGGAACACCCTTCAGGAAGAAGTTGGCTTCATCGGTACGAGGACGGGTAACAATCTTGTCACGTCCCTGA
>JAZQPA010000134.1:0-9720 GCA_045628125.1 Bacteroidaceae bacterium | reverse complement strand
GACGATAATCAGATACTCCATATATATTCCTCCATGGCTGGGGTATGAGCCTCTACGCTTTGCAGAAGGGCAAACTGAGCGTATGAACGGACCTTGTTGTGCTCCGGATATTGAATCTTATAATAGGTGTCACCATTGATGTAATCGGCCAGGAAACGAACCGTCTGCATGTATGGGAACAGCGCTGCCGCATAGGGCAGTAATTTGATTTCGATAGGGAGCAGGAACGATTTGGCCGATTCCAGGTAGCCTTTGGTGAATGCCTTGAAGATCTCCATGTTGAAACCCACACGGCTCAGGTCCTTATCGTCCTCATCACCGGTATTGGCTGCTGTGCGCAGAAAATCACCGAAATCCGAGAAGATGAACGATGGCATAACGGTATCCAAATCGATGACGCACAGCACATTGCCATCCTCGTCAAACATCATGTTGTTTACCTTGGTGTCACAATGGCAGATGCGCTTAGGCAGTTTGCCCTCGCGGAAAAGACGCTCGGCCTGACACATTACATCGGCACGCTTTTCCAACTCATCCACCAGTTCCTGTACCTGGCACAGACGTCCGGAAGCATTGGCGGCTACAGCCTCGCGCAACTGCTGAAGGCGGAACTCCATGTTGTGGAAATCCGGGATGGTCTCGCCCAGCTTAGTATCAATGTCAGCCAGCATAGCCTGGAAATTTCCGAAAGCCTTACCCGCATAATAGGAGAACTCCGGATTCACCGTCTCGTAGGTCTTGGCGCGGGGAATGAAAACCGCTATGCGCCAATAGCTTTCGCCGTCAAACCAGTAGGTCTTGCCTTCGGGAGTAGGGATGAACTGCAGGACTTTACGGTCAATGTCCGTCTCTTCCGCATCGGTCAGTTTCCGGCGGATATGAGCAGTCACCGCCTCAATGTTGGATTGAAGCAGTTCCACGTTCTGGAAAATATGGTGATTGATACGCTGCAGCACATAGTCGGGATAATCACCGCTTGTGGTAATTTTATACGTATCGTTAATCAGTCCGTTGCCCAACGGCTTGATGCTTTCTGCCGTACCTTGCAGGCAGAAATGCGATGTGATTTCTATCAGATTATTCATTAGGGTATATTTTGCCACTAAGATAGTACTTTTATCCCAAATCGACGAATGTCAGGCCTTTTTTTTGCTTTTCTTCTCGGCCATGACCATACCCACCAGCAGGATGACGGTACCCATGATGGCCATCCAGGTGATGCGCTCATGCAGGATGATATAAGCGGTAATCATGGTGAAGAGAGGGGCCATGTACAGGTAAACCGTGGTCTTTACCGAGCCCAGGTTGGCCATGGCGGTATTCCACAGCACATAGCAGTACATGCTGGCCAGCAGACCCAGAAACAGCAGGCATCCCCAAACAGCTGTCTCAGACAGGATAGCCAAATCGAATTTCAGGGGCGATACCAGTGCATAGTAAGGCAGGATGCTCAGCACACCATAGAAAAACACCTTGCGGCTGATGAATTGTGAAGAATATTTATCCATCACTTTTTTCATGAACAGGTTGTATAGCGCCCAAGTGCAGGCCGCACCGATGGCCAGCAGGTAACCCACTACTGAGACGTGCAGGATGAACTGTCCGTTCAATACGATGAAAACCATGCCGATAAAAGCAATCAGCATGCCCAGTGTCTGGCGTTTGCTGATGCGCTCGTTCTGGTAAAAGATGGCCAGAACTATGCTGGTGAAGATAGGACTTGAACTGACCAAAATACTTACATCCGATGCCTGTGCCACCTGCAGGGCGGTATTCTCTGCCAGAAAGTACAATGAACCGCCGAACACACCCGTCAGAGCCATGTATAACTCGTCTTTCCAGTTGTTGGCTAACAGCTGTTTATGGTTCACCAGCAGAATGCAGAAATAGGCTAGGATAAAGCGGTAAAAGAAGATATCGGCAGGCATCAGGCCGTGGTCCAAAAGTACTTTTGATGCAATGAAAGTAGTTCCCCAAACGGCCACCACAAAGATGGCCATGATATGATAAACGGCTTGATTTTTGTCAGACATCGCTTGTTGTTTTATGATTTTATGCTGTGATTCTTATAAATTAGGTGCAAAGTTAAAGATTTTCCATAATAACAAAGTGTTTTTCTGACAAAATTCATTATCTTTGCGAGTGATACAATCTTATTTCGATACTACCAAATGAATAAAAATCTTAAAAGTGGCTGTATGCTTATGGCAGCCATGGTGTTATCGGCCTGTGCAACTGATGGCACCTACAATCGTGAGCCTGGTGTTTTTCCCGGCAATCCTGCTGAAGATTTTGCACCTGTATTGGTCAGCGGAGGTAATGTGTACCGTAATTTGGCATTGAACCGTGCGGCATATCATTCATCCAGCTATGATTATAATTTAACTGCGCAGTTGGTTACCGATGGTTTGCTGGCACAAGGCAAACCGGCTACCTTCCGTCTTTTTTCCGAGAAGGGCGAGGTGGGCCGTGTGGACCGCGAGAAAATCCTGGATAACAGCACATGGACAAATATTACCGAGGAGGGTGGCCGTTTCTTCATGCAGTTCGATTTGTTCAATGCAGATCTGAAGGCTGATAAATTCCACCTGACAGGAACCGTCCGTGGCGACTTGGCTGCACCAAAGGGCTATGAGCTTACCGCTTTTGCATCGGTCGATGGTGAGCAGTGGGAGCAGATTGATTCCCAGAAGGGTAGCGGTTATTTCGGCAAGACTCCGGAATCACGTCCTAAACCAGCGGGTACCGGTGTGGCCCTGGACATCTCCGGCAATCCTTCACCTGTCGTGTTCAAATATGATTATAAGGCTCCTGAGGTGGAGAAGAAACCGGCCAATGCTCCTGGTCCGGTCACTACTTATAACAATGCGATAGATTATACCGTGAATCTGCCTGAGGCGGGCAAATATACCCACTTCAAGGTGGAGATTAATATGCCGTCGGCTACCCGTTGGCAACTGCAGATGTGGGATTTCTATGCGCAGGATGAGTTGCTGTCGGCATTACCTTCCGACCAGTTCTGCAGCACCTGGAAGAGTATGACTTCCGGTGAGGAGTGGGTTTATGTGGACCTGGGCGCAAAGGCCAAGTTTGACAAGGTGGTGCTGAATTGGCTCAACAAGGCTGTGGCCGGTAAGATTCAGGCTTCTGACGATGCTCAGAACTGGCGCGATGTTCAGGATCTTCCAGGTGGCGATGCTGCCGTGGATGAGATTGCGTTCAAGGAGACTTCAGGCCGCTATGTGCGTATCCTCTGTTCCAAGAGCAGCAACGATATGCCTTACGAACTTTCTGAATGCCAGGTGTTCGGTAAGGGTGGTCTGATGCCTAAGCCACAGGACGAGCTGGCCATGAGTGATGGCAAGCAGTTGCTGAGTGGTGGCGGCTGGCGTTTGCAGCGTGCATCCGAGATTCAGGCTACTGGCGAGGAGATCACCAGCGGAAAGTTCGATGCTTCATCCTGGATTCCGGCTACCGTACCGGGCACCGTGCTTACCAGTTATCAGAATGCGGGTGCCATTCCTGATCCCAACTATAAGGATAATCAGCTGCAGGTTTCAGAATCATTCTTCCGTTCCGATTTCTGGTACCTGAACACATTCACCGTGGGGGATACCGATGCGCATACCTTCCTGAACTTCGATGGTATCAATTGGAAGGCTGATGTGTTCCTGAACGGTTCCAAGGTGGGCCGCATAGATGGTGCTTTCATGCGTGGCAAGTTTGACGTCACCTCATTGCTGAAAAAAGGCCAGAACGTTCTGGCTGTCAAGATTATAAAGAATGCTCATCCGGGCATTATCAAGGAGCAGACCGCTTTCCTGACCGACAAGAACGGCGGTATTCTGGGTGCGGATAATCCTACCTTCCATGCTAGTGTGGGATGGGACTGGATTCCTACCATCCGTGGCCGAAATATCGGTATCTGGAACGATGTGTACCTGACCACTACCGGTCCGGTGACCATTCAGGATCCTTTTGTTCGTTCCGAATTGCCTTTGCCTGACACCTCATCTGCCGACATCTTTGCCGAGGTGACCCTGCAGAATCACGAGAATCAGCCGGTTACCGGAACCCTGAAGGGTGCTTTCGGTGAACAGACCTTTGAGAAGGAGATTACCCTGAAGGCCGGTGAGGTTCAATTGGTTAAGCTGGATGCCAAGAATACTCCGGCTCTGCACCTGAATAATCCTAAGCTCTGGTGGCCGGTGGGTTATGGCGACCCTTATCTGTATGACGTGAAGTTCTCGTTCGAGACCGGTGGCAAGCAGAGCGATAAGGTGGCCTTCAAGAGCGGTGTGCGCCAGATGACTTACGACGAGAGCGAGTATGTGCCAAGCGGCGGTATTGCCAAGAGCAATTTCGGTCCGTTCCAGACCAAGCGCCTGAGCATGTTTATCAACGGCCGCCGCTTCATCGGATTCGGTGGAAACTGGGGCTTCTCCGAGAGCAACCTGAAATACCGTGCCCGCGATTACGATGCTGCCGTGGCTTATCATGCTGATATGCACTTTACCATGATCCGCAACTGGGTAGGCCAGATAGGCGATGAGGAGTTCTTCGAGGCCTGCGACCGCCATGGCGTGATGATCTGGCAGGACTTCTGGCTGGCTAACCCTGCCGACGGACCTGATCCTTATTACAACAATCTGTTCATGGATAACGTCAAGGACTTTGTCAAGCGTATCCGCAACCATGCCTCTATCGGTATCTATGTAGGCCGAAACGAGGGTAATCCTCCGGTAGAGCTGGATAATGCCATCCGTGAATATCTGCCTCAGGCTCATCCGGGCATGCATTTCATCTCACATTCTGCCGATGGCGTGGTGAGTGGTGGAGGTCCTTACTATGCACTTCCTCAGAAGGAATACTTCAACCTGCACGGACACGACAAGTTCCATAGCGAGCGCGGTATGCCTGCCGTTATGAATTACGAGTCCATGCTGGCCGCCATGGGCGAGGAGAATCTGGAGCCATTCAATGCCGAGTCTCATCCTAATGCCATGTACGGTTTGCACGACTTTACCCTGAGCCCTGCGTCTGCTCAGACAGCCGAGGCGTTCAACAACAAGATCCGCAAGATGTTTGGCGAACCTGCCAATGCCAAGGAGTTTGCCGAGTGGGGTCAGTGGATCAACTACAACAATTACCGGGCTACCTTCGAGGCTTGTAGCGAGCACCGCCGCGGTATGCTGTTGTGGATGAGTCATTCCGCATGGCCATCCATGGTATGGCAAACCTACGATTACTATTTTGATCCTACCGCTTCTTATTATGCTTGTAAAAAGGCATGCGAGCCTGTTCATATCCAGTGGAATCCTATCCGCGATGATATTGAGGTGGTTAACTACCATGCCGGCAACCTGAAGCAGTTGACCGCCAAGGTTCAGTTGCTGAATCAGGACGGCAGCCAGCAGTGGGAGAAGGAGCTGACCTTCGATATTCAGGAGGATCAGACCGTGGCTTGCTATGCGTTGGAGAACCTGGATAAGATGTCGGAGACCTACTTCATCAAGCTGACACTGACCGATGCTCAGGGTCAGGAGGTTTCAAGCAACTTCTACGTTCGTGGTCAGGAGGATGAGAACTACCAGAGTCTGCGCAACTTGCCATCTATACAGCTAGATGTAAAGACTACGGTAACCGAGAAGGATGGCCGCAAGCTGATAACCACCGTATTGAAGAACAATACCGCCACACCGGCGCTGATGGTTCACCTGCAGGTTAAGGGCAACAAGACCGGTGCCCGCATCCTGCCTGCATTGCACCAGGACAACTACATCTTCCTGATGCCGGGTGAGGAGCGTGTCATCGAATCATCCGTGGCTATGGCCGATACCCGTGGCGAAGAGCCTGTTATGGAGATTTCCGGATTTAATGTCAAATAATGAAAAATGAGATATAAAAAATGAGTCAGTCTAATTCAACTTATTTGGCGTCCAAGCCTCGTTACGAGATCTTGGATGGCTTGCGTGGTGTCGCTGCTATGATAGTGGTGATTTACCACCTGTTCGAGGATTTTGGTTTAGGTGTTGCGGTACAGGGAGCCAACCATGGTTATCTGGCAGTGGACTTCTTCTTTGTGCTGTCAGGTTTTGTAATCGGCTATGCCTACGATGACCGTTGGGACCGCATGTCGTATGCCGATTTCTTCAAACGTCGTCTGATCCGTTTGCACCCTATGGTTATCTTCGGTGCATTCCTGGGCATGCTGATGTTCTATTTTACAGGTGGCGGTCCGTTCGGAATGGTGGACGGTACCGAGTGGTATAACCTGGTTCTGGTATTCCTGGTGGCTTGTACCATGATTCCATTGGGTGCCGGTAGCGATATCCGCGGTTGGGGCGAGACCTATCCGCTGAATGGTCCATGCTGGTCGCTGATGCTGGAGTACATTGCCAATATCCTGTATGCATTCGTTATCCGTCATCTGGGTAAGATTGCGCTGGGCGTGCTGGTAGGCATCTTCGCTCTGCTCACCATCAATCACGGTATGTGCATCGATGTATATAACGCTATCCCAGACAACTGGTATGCTAAATACACCTTTATCGGTGGTTGGGGAATCGTAGGCGTGCAGTTGCACATTGCCATTACCCGTCTGCTGTACCCATTCTTCTGCGGTTTGCTGATTTCACGTGTGGGCAAGTTCATCAAGGTTCAGGGCGGTTTCTGGTGGGCATCCCTGCTCATTGCCGTTATGCTGCTCATGCCTCGCGTTGGCGGAAATGTTCCTGAGAATTTCTGGATGAACGGTCTGTACGAGACCATCTGCGTGCTGATTGGTTTCCCATTGGTAGTGATGATTGGTGCCGGCAGCAAGGTAACCGGTCAGAAGTCGGTAGCCGTATGCGACTTCCTGGGTAAGATTTCTTTCCCATTGTACATTACCCACTACATCTTTATTTACCTGCACATTTCCTGGATTTCTTCACATCCGGATGCACCATTGGGCACCTGCATCATGGTCAGTGCAAGCGTATTCATTCTCTCAGTCATGCTGGCTTACGCAGCATTGAAGCTGTACGATGAGCCTGTACGTGAGTGGCTTAAAAACAAATTGTTTACTAAGAAGGTAAAATGAAAAAATCCTATATAATAGGAATTATATTGCTTATCTGTGTTCACTTGCTGCCGCAACGGGTTCTGGCGGCAAGTGAGCCCGATAATGATTATGGCGTGCCTCAAGATGCTTATGAAATGTTCAAGCGCGCCTATAACAACTACTTGGATAAGCAGTTGCTTTCTGCATCGGACTCGCTGATGATGAGATACCGCCAGGAAAGAAACAGGGCTTATCTGGTCATGGCCTACGAGTTGCAGCACATCTATTATTATATGGCGGAGGATGTGGAAAACTTCGATAAGGTGGTGGAAAAGGGTAAGGCCCTGGCTCTGGAACTGGATCTGCAACAAAGCTATTATGGTTTCTGTGCCAACGAGATCAACTTTAACGTAGAGGTTTCCAAGCGCATGCTTTCCGCTTTGCAGCAGGCTAAGGAGCTGGTTCTCATGGCCGAGGAATCAGGTGATCCGGTCAATCAGTACTTAAGTACCTTTGCCTTGGGACAGGTTTACCAATGGCGTCATGACTGGCGTAAGGCATTCGACTGCGTAACCCGCTCATTTGATTTCCTGGTCAACTCCGGCATGGATACCCGTGTAGGTTCATTGGCCGAGATGTTTGAGATGATGGCTTGCGATATGTTCATGATTCACCGTTACGACAAGGCCATAGAGTATGCCGATAAGGGCATTGCGCATGAGAAAGGTTCTTATGTGGCTAATATAAAGTTCTTCCGTCTGGCCTCGTTGTTCATGCAGGACCGTGAGGACGAGTTTTATGCCCAGCTGGCCGACCTGAGAAAGTCGCTGCAGGAAGGTGATGAGCTTAAAGAGGGTTATGAAAATCTGGTCCATGTTTATGAGGAGCTGATGGCTCAGAATTATGTCGCCGCATTAGGCTATGCCAAGCGTATCTCGGAAATGGATCAAAGACTGGAGGCCGAGGAACTGATCTATCTCCGTTCCGGCGACTACAAAAACGCTCATCAGGTGTCCTTGTTGATTCGTGATTACAATGATTCCATCAAGTCCCAGATTGAGGCATCCGATTTGGACGAGATTCATGCCCGTCTGAATACCAACGAGTTGGAGAAAAATGCCATCCGGTTGCAGAACGAGAATACCCACCTTATTTATATTGGCTGCCTGGTGCTGCTGGTACTGGTGCTGATTTATATCGTGGTTCATACCCGTGCCCGTAAAAGGGCTTTGAAGAGGCTCTCTGAGTCGAATGCGGCACTGATCGAGGCCCAGGAGAACGAGCGTCTGGCGCTGGCTTCCACCGAGAACGCCCTTCGCCGCGCCCAGAGTGCATTGGCCAAGGCCGAGCATGCCGATAAGATGAAGCGCGAGTTCATCAGCAATGTCAGTCATGAGATCCGCACTCCGCTGAATGCCATTTCCGGTTTTACCCAGCTGCTGCTGGATCCGGATCTGGAGATTCCACGCGAGGATAAGGTGGTATGCAATAACCAGATACAGGAGAATACCGAAAAGCTCACCAAGCTGGTGAACAACATTCTGGAGATTTCCACCCTGGATACCAGTCCCGATACCGCGGATAAGAATCTGGTGGACTGCATGGCATTGCTGGAGGGAATAAAGGCTCATTATTGCGAGTTGAAGTCCATCAATATCTCCATGCCTGCCGGAAGGAGCATCACCCTGCACTCCGATGCGGAACGCATCAGGTCCATCCTCAACAAACTGGTGGACAACTGCATCAAGTTTGCCAGCGAGGGAACGGTCACCGTCGGTATCTCGCTGGACGAGAACCCCGGATATGTCACCATCTTTGTGGCCGACCAGGGCCCGGGCATTCCTTCCAGCATGGAATTCAGCATCTTCGAGCGTTTCAAGAAAGTGGATGAATTCTCACCTGGATTAGGTTTGGGATTGAGCATTGCCAAGACCCAGGCCGAGAGTTTGGCTGGCATACTGAAGTTGGATACCAAATATCAGGGTGGTAGCCGTTTTGTACTGATCTTGCCAAAGGATTAATGGTGTTTCTTCCCGATTTATTATCGGAATAATGAAATTTGTCCTACCTTTGCAAATCGAAAAATGTAATATTAGAAGAAAACTATGAATAAGTTATTTAGTTTTGCAGTAGTAGCATCTTTGGCTACTATGCCTGCAATGGCAATGAACAATGAGCCAGAGGGTACTCCAAAGGAGAAGAAGACCGTAGATTTTGCATCCGACGAGAACCTGGAGGCCGGTTTCGTGACCGAGTCGCTGAACAATGCCATTGAGAACACTTGGGAGTCAGACAATGATCAGGATAAGCCAAAGTTGGGTCCTACACTCACTCAGTTTGCCAGCGCGCCAAAGTTTGGCGGTTTCTTTATCGGCAAGTATGCTTATAGCGATAAGGATGGCGATCATAACGGTACCGGTTTCTCGCAGCGTGTAATCCGTGCCTATGTAGATGGAACCATTCTGAAGGATTTTGCTTATCGTATTCAGGTTCAGACCAATAACCAGGCTTTCCACATGAAGGATTTCTTCGTCGAGTGGCGTAAGTATAAGGAATTCTACGTAAAGGTGGGTCAGTTTAAGCGTGCCTTTGGTTTTGAAAACCCTATGAATCCATGGGATGTAGGTTATGGCGATTATTCACAGATGACCAAGAAATTGACCGGTCATAACGAC
>JAZQPA010000133.1:0-5525 GCA_045628125.1 Bacteroidaceae bacterium | reverse complement strand
TCGTAGCCATGTCGTTCTGTGAGCCAAGGAGTTGGTGCCCATTGTTGTCTTCCTAAGACCGCTTGGCCTCCGACTTGCCAGATAGCAAAGGGCAGCCACAGACATTCCGTTGATGCTGGCAATGCCCCATGAAACAATGTTGGCTATGATGGCACCGGCAATCACTCCTATCACACAGCACCAGTTTACCTGAACGGCCTTTCTCTCACCCTTGCCCAGGAAGTAGTCAAGAATGAGAATGGCACCCAATGGAGGCAGTGTACAGTTCAGAATATTCAGCCAGTCGCAGAAGTTCCAGTAAAGCCATACGGCCAACAGAGTTCCGATACCTCCGGCAACCAGTACCATGATTCGCTTGGGCAGACCGAAAATATTGGAGAGTCCCAATCCGGAGGTGTATATGGCGTTATCGTTTGTTGTCCAGATGTTTAAGCCCAGAACGATAAGGGCAGCATAGAACAATCCCAGATTGATCATCACCTCAAAGATATCGTTACCACCCACATAGATGCTGCTGATGGCTCCAAAGAAAAACATCAGGCTGTTGCCCAAAAGGAAAGCCACCACAGTCACCCATAGTCCTGCCCACTTGCTGCCGGCAAAGCGGGTGAAGTTGGGTGTTGATGTTCCTCCGGAGACAAAGCTACCGATGACCAATCCGATGCCCGAGAACAATGTCATATCCTTAATTCCTATGGCAAACTGACTGGCCAGAGAACCCTCTCCCTGCTGAACAGCCATCACCATGGCCACAGTTCCCAGGATAGCCACACTGGGAACGGCAATGTAGCTGATAATGGCCAGACTCTTGATGCCGAAATAGGCGGTGGCGGTCATGAGTAATCCGGCCAATCCCACAATGGCATAGCCCTGCCAAGGCATGCTGTCGGGGGTGGCTTCAAGATGAAGTATCTGTGTCACAACGGGTATGGCAAACATGGCAATACCCACACCAAACCATCCGATCTGTGTGAAGGCAATCATCGCACTGGGCAGCCAACTGCCTTTCTGGCCGAAACTGCGGCGGGACAGCATATCCAATGTCATTCCGCTATTGGCTCCGATATAACCTAATGCGCCTGTGTAGGCACTCAGAATCAATCCTCCAAGGAGCAATGCCCAGAGAAATCCGTTAAGGTCCATTCCCGATGCCAGTTTCTGTCCTGTCCACATGCTGGCAGAGAAAAAGGTGAAACCCAACATAATCATGAACATGGAAAGCAGTCCCTTACGCTTTTCTTTGGGAACGGGCTGGAGCGTGTAATCAGCATCTGTACTCATACGGCTGTAAATAAATAGGTTATTTGTAAATGGACATGGTTTGTGTAAATTCCTGGAGCCTACGGCTGCAGATGTCTTTCAGCTGGTATTGCTGCAGCAGACCATTCATCTGGCTCTGCTCCTTCTGCCACAATTCACGGTTGCTGTCCGTATCCTCCAGACAGGTTGTATCCAGCCAATCGGAATAGCTGATACCGAACTCATATCCCATCTTCTCCTCCACAAAGGCCTTGAAATCCACATTATCCGCAATGCCCATCAGTTCCTTCCAGTAATCGCACACCTCCTCGATATGGTTACGGATTTCATAGCGACGGGCACCACCATCGTATATCACGCATTTCTCCAGCAGAGCAAGAGGTGTTTCCATCACGCAGTGGCGCATCTCCGGTGCCACAATTCCACCTTTCCACCCGAAATCAATATCCGGTGTGTTGACTCCTGTCACACCCTTGTCCTCATAGACAGTGAACATTCCCTCGTAGAAGATGCAGTGGAAGCCCTCAAATTCAGGCCAGATCTGCTCCAGTTCCACGGTAAGTTTCTCCATCAGTCTGACAGCCTTGGTGCCACCGATGGTGAAGAACACAAACTTTCGGATGCTTCCACCCAAATCCCTGTAGCGTTTGGCGATGAGCGGGATGCACTCCATCAGTGTCTCGCCTGAGGCAATGATGTCACCAATCAGCATGGTCACACCCTTTTCGGCAATGATCTTCTCGTAACGGATGTCCAGACCAGTGATGACGCCATCCTTAATCACGCGCTCGCAGGTCACGAAATCGGTGTTGCATACCTTCATGCCGATATTGTAGCAGGCCTCCTCCAGCGGGAAGTTGAGTCCACCACGAAGGATGTTGAAGATATGAGGGTTACTAATCTCCTCGCGCTCAGTCAGGTACTGCATAAATGCCTGAGTAGAAGGCAGAAGACAGTGCTGGCAGGTGTAGCCTACGGTCTCAGGTTTTACAATCAGTTCCAGTGATTCCGGTGAACTGACAACGTAATACCGGTTGGCGGTTCCTACATTGTCAAGGGTATAAATGCCGGTGGAATCCACACCGCACACTTTGGTCAACTTAGGTTTTTGCATTGAATTCATTCTTTGATAGGTTGTGTCTTTCTCTCCGGCTTTTTGAAGGCCGGAACAAAATCCCACAAAAATACGAATGATTTTTTAATTACATGCACATTACGGTCGAAAATTCGCTCTTCAAGGGCAATGGAATGTTAATCAATGTTCTTCTTTTTGAAGGAAACCCAGATAGGATCCTTTTTAATGCCACAATCCTCTCCCCTGAACATCTTGGCTGCTTCAGCATCCTTCTTGAGCTGCCATGACAGCCATGCCACAGCAGCCTTGGCAAATGCTCCACCATTCAACTGACGGAAAGTACCGCCATGGGCATCTCCAGGAATCTGGGCTACTCCCAGCACCACCGGAGCCTTGTCAATATACAGGAAATCATCCTCACCGTTAGGACGGGCCATATCGGTATCGCCCTCGAAGTAAGCAATAGGTTTACGCATCTTGGAGAATGCTTTCAGCTTATTCTCATTAGGTTTGCTGATGCTGTTACTCTCCTGCTTGAACATACCGCTATTGAACAGAGTCAGACAAGTAACCCGAGGGTCATCCTTCAGTTCCAGAGCCTGCAGACCACCCATACTCTGTCCCATGAGACAGATGTTCTTGGTGTCAATCTTCTGATAGAAAGGACTGTCCTTGCGGTTGTTCTCGCTGATGGCCCAATCGATGGCATCGGTCATATCCTGCAGGTTGGCCTTATCCGGATTTCCCGGAATCAGATCATGGATAGGACCGGTGGCAATCATCAGGAATCCGTGTGAAGCCACCTCGGTATAGAACGGGCGGAAGGCACCGGCAGTCATCTCACGTCCAGGACCGGTCATAACCAAGATAGGAAGTTTCTCACCCTCAGGCAGTAATGACAAATCCTTTGGGGCAAAGACAGTATGCCGAGGCAACAGCTGGTCGGTGGCCTGAACCGCATACTTACCCGTTGGAGTTTCCCAAGTTACCGATGGCAGTTCGGGCAATGAATAAGGTGCCGGAGTGTGATTGAACGGCTGAGCCAGAAAATCAACCGCCTTACGTGATGTGCCCGTCACATCCTGGGTAAATCCGTGATCCAATCCTTCCAGATATTCTGCACGGGCATTCTTATAAACTAAAGTATAATACTCTGAGAATGTCCAAGGCACCAGGGTATCGTTCAAGCCGTGAAGCAAAAGTACCTCACCGGTGTACTGGCCTGCGGTATGATAAATATCCAGACGCTGGGCACTACGGATGAATGGAGCACCCAAGGTGAGACGGCCACCGAACAAAGGCACACCTTCCTCCGGTACATTCAGCGGATCATAGATGTTGCCCTGGGTATTTCCACGGATGGCATCCTCACGAAGTACGGCAGCAGGGGCCATCAGCACCACTCGGTCTATCTCGGCAGCTCCCATCTCGCCTGCCACCAGACTGGCAATCAAGCCACCTTGCGAATGTCCGGCAATGGAGACTCCATCGGCAAACTTCAGGCTGTGGGCATAACGGACCATGGCCTTGCCATCCTCCACCTCACTGGCTACTGTCATCTTACTGAAATCGCCCTCGCTCTTTCCGTGACCGTCAAAATCAAAACGGACCACAGCAATCTTCTTTTCCAGCAGCTGTTTCTCCATCTCTTCAAAAAGAGGGTTCTCCTTGCGGGAGATGAATCCGTGCATCAGCACCACCACCGGACATTTCTCGCCTTGCTGCAACTGAGGTTTGGCTACCAGCACATCCAGTTCACCCATGGGTCCCGGAACGCGAACATGTTCCTGGGCTAAGGCCGATACGCCCATCAGAAGGGCCATGGCCATACTCATCCAAAATTTCTTCATTGTTATTCTTGTTTTAGCAGATTTAATATCCTGATGCAAAAGTACAAAAATATTCAGCGTTTTCTGGTGCTATAATGTATAATTATTACTATATTTGCAGAAACAAGCTGGGATTTGAAAAGATTCCAATAATTGTAACAAAACTATCTATAAATTTAATACACATGAGAATTTTTCTGAAATCGGGCCTGCTTCTGTTTGCAGGTGCAGTACTGGCCTCTTGTGCAGGTCAGCAGAAGGGCGGTATGACCGCAGAGGAGTATCTGGGCTACAATCCGGATGAACAGCAGTTGCAGATTGGTGATGACATTGCCATCGCACAGACTCAGTACGGTAAGATCAAGGGTTACATCCTGCACGGCGTTTACACCTATCTGGGTGTACCTTACGGTGCCAGCACTGCAGGCGAGAACCGCTTCATGCCTCCTCAGCCATGTCAGCCTTGGGACGATATCCTGCCAACCGTATTCTATGGCGATACTGCTCCTCAGAACACCAAGGGCAAGTACACCAACTCTTACAGCACCTTTGCTGACCACTGGAACTATTGGGATGTAAGTGAGGACTGTCTGAAACTGAACGTATGGACTCCTAACACCGATAACGCTAAGCGTCCCGTTTTGGTTTGGCTGCATGGTGGCGGTTACACCAGCGGTAGCGGTATTGAGCAGGACGGTTACAACGGTGAGAATCTGGCTCGCGAGGGTAATGTGGTTTTCGTTACCATCAACCATCGTCTGGGTGCCATGGGTTACACCGATTTCTCGGCTGTGGATGAGAAGTTCAAGGATTCAGGTAACGTAGGTATGCTGGATATTCATGCTGCATTGCAGTGGGTTCACGATAACATTGCCAACTTTGGTGGCGACCCAGGTAACGTGACCATCATGGGTCAGAGTGGCGGTGGTGCCAAGGTTTGTAACATGATTGCGATGAGCGACAACAAGGGTCTGGTACACAAGGGTGTGGCTCTGAGCGGTAACGCATATACCGCTGCTGACCAGACTTATACATCGGCTTTGGGTAAGTACATCTTCGAGAAGTCAGGCAAGACCATGAAGCAGTTGCAGGAAATGCCATGGGAGGAGTACTATGCATTTGCAAACCAGTGCTCAAGAGACTTCGCAGCCGAGCATCCAGAGGCTCCTGTACGTGGAGGTTTCTCTCCTGTAGCCGATGGTGTTCACTTCCCTAAGGGCACCTTCTACGAGAACCCAGACGACTGGTCAAAGGATGTAGCCATGATGTTCTGTACCACCACCGCTGAGTGGGGTCGCAGCCGTACCGATGCCAAGTTGGAGGAAATCGGCAAGGAAGAGGCTATCGAGATGATGAAGGCT
>JAZQPA010000132.1:0-20494 GCA_045628125.1 Bacteroidaceae bacterium | reverse complement strand
GCGGAAAGAGAAATCCTCGTCCTTGCCGTCGAACCAACCCATCTGGCGTGCGAAAGAAATCACATCGGTGCTGTACATCACATCCTCGTTAGGTTTGTAGCAACCCAAGGCCTTGTCAATCTTCTTTGTCTGAGGGAAAGTTGTGATGCGGCTCTGGTTGGCATGCGCACTGATGCAATCGTCAGGGATACGTACAGCCACCCAGACACTGCCCTTTACGCCCTTGCCCTTACCGATCAGCTCCATGATCCAAGCCTCCTCCTTGTCGCAGATAGAGAAGCTCTCGCCCGAGCTGGCATAGCCGTACTGGTCGATGAGGTCGGTAATCAGTTTGATGGCTTCGCGAGCCGTCTTACAACGCTGCAGAGCGATGTAGATAAGACTTCCGTAATCCACGATACCCTCGCTGTTGTAGCACTCGCGGCGGCCGCCAAAGGTTGTCTCGCAGATACACAGCTGGAACTCGTTGATGTTACCTACCACATTATAAGTGTAAGGAGCCTCGGCAATCTCGCCCAGATAACGCTTGGTTTCCCAATCGTACACCTTGCGCATCTCGCCAGGAGCATGAACACCGGCAGGGAAGTGGCACAGGTGACCGAACTTACTGCCGGCATCGTCATTGTAAGTCACCATTACGGAACCATCCACCGAGGCCTTCTTGCCCACAATCATATTGGTACATGCCATCATAGGCATCCAGGCAGACAGCAGCAGAGCCACTGCCATAAATACTCTCTTCTTCATCTTGTGTCCTATTTTTGAAATTTGGACACAAAAGTAAGAAAAAAATCAATAGAATGTATGAAAAATGGCGATTAGAATGACAAAAAGAATTTCGGCTGAGCGATTGATCCGGACGGCAATCTCCATGTCGAGGGTCACAAACGGACGGGGATGGGTACCGATATAAGGCTTGTAGAACAGTTCACCGAAATAATCGTGAGGACCGCCGAAACGGCAATCCAGTATACCCGCCAGGGCCGATTCCGGCCAACCGGAGTTAGGGCTGGCATGGCAGTGAGCAAACGTGTGGATGAACTTCAGCAACGGGAGTAAAGGCTTTCCGCTGACGATGGCCATCAGGTAAGCCGTGATGCGGGCAGGAATGAAATTGAACGCATCGTCAATCCTGGCCGCCCAGCAACCGAAATCCTTGTAGCGCGGATTCTGGTAGCCAATCATGCTGTCCAGCGTGTTCACCATCTTATACATCAGCGCACCGGGAACACCCAGCAGGGCATACCAGAACAGCGGAGCAATCACACCGTCGCTCAGGTTCTCGGCCAGTGTCTCCAGGGCAGCAGCACGAACCTCCTGTGCGGAAAGGTTCTGGGTATCGCGCCCCACAATGCGTGCCACCTGCTTGCGACCCTTCTCCAGCGACTCGTCCACCGCCAGGAACACCCATCTGACTTCACGTATCAGGGTAGTGCCCGCCAGACAGAAAAACAGCAGCAGGGCAGAGACAAGCACATATACGGCAGAAGAGGTATGCTGGCGTATCAGATACAATACGATGAAAGACAACAGGAACGAAAGCACAATGGAACAGACAGCAAACACGGCCCCCTTGGCTTTGCGGCCGTTGCCCTTATTCAGTTTCTTTTCCCCATACGCAATCCATTTGCCATAGTACACGATAGGGTGGGGCAGCCACATCGGGTCGCCCAGCAGCCAGTCGGCTATCCATGCCAGAACCAATATAATCAGTGCCTCGCTCATAGTTGAATCCATTCCTCCAGTGCATCCAGTAAACGCTCATTCTCATCCGGCTCCTGAACCGCAATGCGGAAGAACCGGTCGTCCAAACCCGCAAAGTTGCTGGCATCCCGAATCAGCAGATGATGCTCCTCAGCCAACCATCTCTTCAGGGCAGGCGCCTTACCCGTCCTGAGCTGCACCAGCAGGAAATTCGTCTCGCTCGGCCAGGGCTCAAAGCCGCCCATAGCCGTGAGTTGCCCGGCCATATACGCACGCTCCTCCAACAGCTCGTCCAGGCAGAAAGGACTCTCATCGTATTGTCTCAGCAGGAAAAGGCCGGCATTGATGGCCACCTGGTTCACGCTCCATGGCATGCGCTGGCTGGCTATCTGCCGCATCAGCGAGGCATTGGCCGTAAGGTAACCGATGCGCAATCCCGGAATGGCATATTCCTTGGTCATGGAGTGAATCAGGATGACATTGGGAAGCGCATTGGCTTCGGAAGCGGTGAGTAAAGGGTACGGGGTGAGCGACTCGTAACTCTGGTCGATGACAAACAGCACATCGGCATGCTTTTCGATGAAAGGAAGCAAGGTGTCGTGCGGAACGGCACTGCCGGTGGGGTTGTTCGGATTGCACAACCACACCATCTGCACATCCGACGGCATCTCCTCCAAGGAGAAGATATGCTTGACCGTATGTCCGTGCAGGATACAGGCATCCTCGTATTCACTGAAGGTAGGGATAAGGATGGCACTGCGGCTGCCCCGGAATGCCAGAGCCGTGAGGTAGATGGCTTCGGTGGCACCGTTGGTGACCGCAATCTCGCCCTTCTGAATCATCAGACGGAATGCCAAAGCTTCGGCCAGAGGTGCCGCATCGGGTGAAGGATAATCCTCCACCTGTCTCAGCGTCTGGCTCAAATAGGCAAACAAATCCTCGTGGTCAATGCCGCCGGGGATGTTGGAACTGAAGTCTACTTCAATGTCTTTGTACTGATATTTGTCGTTACCGTGACCGATTACCATATCCGGATTTTAAAATTGCATGTAAAGGTACTGCTTTCAGCGCAAAAATGCGTAACTTTGCGTGAAAAATAAATAAGGATGAAAGTCTATCTGGTTCGACATACTTCGGTGGATGTTCCCATGGGAACCTGTTACGGTCATACAGACGTGCCATTGGCAGCGTCATTTCCTGAGGAGGCAAGTGATGTGAAGCAACGCCTGTCGGAACTGGATGTGGAGTTCAATGCCGTGTATTCCAGCCCTTTGAGCCGTGCATGGAAATTGGCCAATTATTGCGGTTATGCTAATCCTGTAAAGGACGACCGCCTGAAGGAACTGAACTTTGGCGATTGGGAGATGCAGATGTTTGATGACATTAAGGATCCCCGCATTCAGGAGTGGTACGATGACTACTTGCATGTGCGCACCACCAATGGCGAATCCTTTCAGGATCAGTTGCACCGGGTGGGCGATTTCCTGGAATCGCTGAAGCAGAAGCATGCCCCTGATGATAATGTGCTGGTGTTTGCCCATGGCGGTATCCTGACCTGCTCACTGCTCTACACCGGAAAGACCACCATCGAGGAAGCCTTCAGCAAGTTGCTTCCTTACGGCGCTGTAATTGACGTGGAGATATGACCCTGGTTCTTCTGTTCTTCTTTGCCATGGGTGCGGCATTCGTGCAGCGTACCACCGGTTTCGGCTTTGGCATCTTCATCATGACCATGTTGCCCTATCTCATGCCCTCGTATGGTGAGGCAACAGCCCTTTCCGGCTTACTGGCCATGGTCACCTCGCTGTTTCTGGTGTTCCGTTACTATAAGTCGCTGAACTGGGGACGGTTGCTGCCTATCCTCATCACCTTCCTGATGGTCAGCTTTGTAGCCGTCAGGGTGGTTGCCCAATTGGATAAGAAAGCACTGCAGATCATCCTGGGCATGGCGCTGATTATTGCCTCCGTCTATTTCTGGTTCTTCTCCGACAAGGTACGCATCAAACCCATCCTTCCGGTTCAGGTATCGCTGGGAACCCTGTCGGGTTTCATGGGCGGATTCTTTGGCATGCAGGGCCCTCCGGCCGTGCTGTATTTCATCGAGGTGTCGCAAACCAAGGAGCAGTATGTGGCATTGGCGCAAACCTATTTCCTGCTGGGTAATTTCATGATGACCCTCTATAGGGCACATTCCGGTTTTGTGACCCCGGCCGTGTGGCATTCGTGGTGCTGGGCATTGCCTGCCGTCATCCTGGGCACCTATATCGGTGGGTTGGCTTTCCGTTTCATCTCCCTGCAACTCCTTCGCCGCATCGTCTTTATATATATAGGTGTGAGCGGAATCATCGCCCTGTTGGGAGCACTGCTCTGAGGTTATACACTCACGCCATATTCATGCTTGATCTCCTCCATGACAAACGTGCTCTCCAGGGAGGCAATGTTGTCGTGACGTCCCAAAACATTCAGCAGGAACTGCTGATAATACTTCATGTCGGGCGACTGGATACGCAGCAGGTAGTCGAAGCTACCGGAAATGTTGTAGCACTCCGTCACCTCCGGTATGCTGCTGATCATCTCGGTAAAGGCAATGGCACGCTCGGTGTTCAGTTGCCGCAGCTTTACGCTGCAGAACACCGCAAATCCCTTGTTCAGTTTCCCGGCATCCAGAATGGTGGCATACTGCCGGATAACACCAAGCCGCTCCAGACGCTTTACCCGTTCGTAAGTGGGAGTGGTGGATAAGTGTACCTTGGCTGCCAGTTCCTTGTTGGTCAACCGTGCATTCTGCTGCAATGCGCGTAAAATATCAATATCGCGTTCGTCCAGTTTGTAACTCTCTTCCATCATGTCATTCTTTTTAGGCCTCCTAATCGGTGGCAGTACTTTGCTTTTATTCTTTTATAGAATGCAAAAATAGTGAAATATTCTAAGTTTTCAAATCTTCTTGTTGGAATATTCTACATGTTCTACCTTTGCAATATCAAAATAAAAAAATAAGCATTATGGAAAAGAACAATTTACACATTGAGACTTTAGCCTTACACGTAGGACAGGAACAGGCAGATCCGGCAACCGATTCACGTGCAGTACCTATTTATCAAACCACATCATACGTGTTCCGCGACTCACAGCATGCAGCCGACCGTTTCGGCTTGCGCGATGCCGGTAACATCTACGGCCGTCTGACCAACTCCACCCAAGGTGTATTTGAGGAGCGCATTGCCGCATTGGAAGGCGGTGTGGCAGGTTTGGCGGTAGCATCGGGTGCGGCAGCGGTGACCTACGCCCTGCAGAATGTCCTTCAGGCAGGCGACCATATTGTAGCTGCTGACAACCTGTATGGCGGTTCCTTCAATTTGATTACCCACACCCTGGCCACACAGGGAATCACGAACACCATCGTAAAGGTAAACGACCTGGAGGCACTGGAAGCAGCCATCCAGCCAAACACCAAGGTGGTATATGCAGAGACATTCGGCAACCCAAATTCCGATGTTACTGATTTGGAGGCAGTGGCAGAGGTGGCTCACCATCACGGTGTGGTATTTATTGTAGACAATACCTTTGCACCTATCCTGATCCGTCCGTTGGAGCACGGAGCAGATATCGTAGTAATCAGTGCCACCAAATTCATCGGCGGTCACGGTTCCTCGTTGGGCGGTGTGATTGTAGACGGCGGTAAGTTTGACTGGAAGGCCAATGCCGACAAGTATCCTACCATTGCAAAACCCGATCCATCCTATCACGGTGCCGTATTTGCCGACGTGGCAGGTCCTGCAGCATTCGTAACCCGTATCCGTGCCGTCATCCTGCGTGACACCGGAGCATGTATCTCCCCATTCAATGCCTGGATCCTGTTGCAAGGCACTGAAACCCTGCCTTTGCGCATCGAGCGTCATGTAGAAAATGCCCTGAAGGTGGTGGATTATCTGGCCAATCATCCTAAGGTGGCCAAGGTAAACCACCCGTCGCTTCCTTCACATCCCGATCATGCCCTCTATGAGAAATACTTCCCACAGGGCGGTGGCAGTATCTTTACCTTTGAGGTGAAGGGCGGTGAGAAAGAGGCATGGGCCTTCATCGATCACCTGAAGATTTTCTCCCTGCTGGCTAATGTAGCTGACGTGAAGTCGCTGGTGATTCATCCTTACACCACCACCCATTCTCAGATGACACCCGAGGAACTGGAGCAGCAGCACATCACACCTGCTACCGTGCGACTGTCCATTGGTGTAGAGCACATTGACGACATTCTGGCCGATATAGAGCAGGCATTTGCTCAGGTATAAAAACGATAATGGGGAAGATTCCAAATCCAGATCTTCCCCATTACTGTTAATTCTTGAACCGGTGGCTTATCGCCTCGAAGCGCTCCACAAAATAGTTGTGCCAATACTCCGCCATCTGCTTGCGGTTCATTCCGTCATAACTCTTCCGTTCCCCAATCTCCACCACGATAGGGCCGCTACCGGTATCGCCGCTGACCGGCAGAACCTTTCCTGTTCCCCAAATGGTAACCGGAATGATGTCGCACTTCAAACTCTCGGCAAAGAAGAAAGCACCGTCGCGGAACGGCTGGATGGTCAAATCGCGTGAGCGGGTTCCCTCGGGGAAAATCAGGAACGAGAAACCGGCACTCATCTTCTGCTTGGCATAGGTCACCACGGTGCGGATAGGAGCCGCATTGGAAATCAACTCCTTGTATTTGGTCATACTGGCAAACATGCGGTTGCGGAACAGGGCCTCCTTGGCCATGCCCACAATGCGTGGGTGCAGCATGAAAACAGCAGGAATATCCAGCATGGATTGATGGTTGGCAATGATGATGGCAGGACGCTCGAACGACTCCTGGTGATTGTTGACAATCTCTACCTGCACATTAGGCAAACTCTTGCACAGAAAAAAGTGGCAGTATTTGGCTTGCTTCTCGTGGTACCATTTCTGATGGCGCTCCTTTCCATCCTTGTAAAACAGCATGAAATACAATTGAGCCACACGGCTGATGACCAATGGGAAAAAAGCGAAAAGAAAGGTGTAGTAGCCAATCTTCAGTGCATCGGTAATCTTCTTCATAACGATTTGCGATCTTATTAAGGAATCATAGAATTGTTCTATTACCCCTATTGTTTTGTTCTTTTGGACGCAAATGTACAATAAATAGTTGAAATGAGCACTATGATTTGATTTGATTTTTCATAATGCCGCATAAAGGTGTGGTCATTATGGTCATTTGGTCATGATGTCATTAAGGAAAAGGGAAACAAAAAGCCACCCTTTTTGGGGGTGGCTTAATGCGATATGATCGGGGAAATTATGCCTTAACGAATGGAGCAGCCAACAGATACTTAGCGCTCTCCTCAACACCTTCCATCTGAGTGCGGCCCTTACCGTTGCTCTCCAACTCAACGAACCACTTCTCGATACCTGCCTCATAAGCGGTCTTGAAGATGTTCTCCCAGTTCATCATACCAGAATCGCCGATGATCCAACGATCCTTGATGTGCAACATACGGATACGGTCCTTGTGCTCGCGAATCCACTCGCATGGATCCTGGTCACCAATCATACACCAGTAGCAATCCAACTCGAACATAACCAATGCAGGATCTGTAAAGTCCATGTACAGCTGCTCGAAGAACTTACCTGGAGCCATACCGAAACGGTCATCACTCAACTGGCTCTTGATCATCTCCTCAGAAGGATTCTCCATGCCCCAGCGCTTCTTGATGTTCTCGATGATTCTCTTACGAGCCTCTTCGGTTTCTTCTGGAGTAGCAATCTTCTTGAACTCGTTGTTGTGGTTGTGGTAACCGAACTGGATACCAGCTGCCTTACAAATCTCGCCTGCCTTGTTGAAGCGCTCGCAAACCTGCTTAACCTCATCAACAGTAGCACACTGAGGCATACTTGGGTCAATGATGTACTTAGCACCCATGGTTACGTGATCCTCAACGGTCTTCTTCCACTCCTCAATGAACTGATCCTCTGGAGTCTTGTACTGAGAAGGAGTACCAACGTGTGCAGAAGTGATCAGCAAACCAGCATCGTCACACATCTTCTTGTACTCAGCAGGGTCAACACCGCTCTGCTTGCCCTGACGGTAACCAGCCAACTCCAGGTCGGTGTAACCGAAAGACTTCAGTTTAGCCAAACCAGCAGGAACGTCCTCGCCCAGCTCCTGACCTACTGAATAAGTCTGCAAACCGATAAAACTCTTAGAAGTTGGAGTTGCAGGAGCTGTCTCCTTGCTACCACCAGCACAACCTACCAATGAAGGCATGCTAAGACTACCTACAGCCAGTGCAGAAGTCTTCAGAAAATCTCTTCTTGAAATCATAATAAAATAGTTAATGGTGATTATTGTTATTGTTATTTCAGTAACCTCGACTGAATTTATTCTCTCAATATTGTATTATTTTTGCTATTTCCAGATATCCCATTCCGCTTACATAATTGCCCATCATCATTCCGGGGTTTGAAAGAGGCGTGTAAATATCCACAAATACCGCTTGTTTATCTTTCCGGGTTATGTTTTTCAGAATCCTATTGAAATTCTGAGTGTATCTGGTATCCTTCTCCCTGTCGGCATTCGGAGCAATCGACAGCACCTTCACTTTTGCAGTTGGCGCCTCCTGATGCACGGTTGCCAGCAGTTTCCGGTATTGCTCTTCAAACGCTTTCTCGTCCACTCCCGATTCCACTTCCTGCGCTCCGGCATAAACCACCACCGTCTGGGGGCATTCGTTCCGGGAATTGCCATGGAAGATATGAGGAATCTCCTTCATGAACCAGGAGATATCGCCTCCGGGATAACCCCATCCGGTTCCGCGGTTCTTGACGTTCGGAGAGTTGAGCAGTTCATGCCATTCACCGCTGTGAATCATCTCGTCACCGATCAGTACCATGTCGCTTGCCGTAATCGGCAGTTGGGAGAGCGTACCCAAACGGGCGCCGAAGCTGTCATACCGCTTCTCGTGAATGTCCGGTATATCATCCGGGTAGGTGCAGACGTGCCTGTTGGCTGTACCCTCATCCAAATAAGGAATCAGAGCCTTGCACCATGCACTGTAACCGGCAGCTTTAGGATGAAGGTCATCGAACGACCATCCCTGTCTCATGTGCCCCTCGCCATCGCCCATCATACCGTAGAGATCGATGAAGGTCACACCCGTTTTCCGGCATACCGAGCGTAAAAGCTCGTTTGTTCCGGCAATCTTTCCTCCTCTGGAACCGTTCTCGCTAGGCAGGATGCTCTGTACATAAATCCGTGTAGCAGGAGATTCCTTCTGGAAACGTGAGATGATAGTATTCAGGTTGTCCGCAATATGCTCGCGCGACTGGCCATAACCGATATCATTCGTTCCAATCATGATGAACACCTTGGACGGGTGACCGGAAACGATGGGATCCAGGTTGGCCAGCATCTCATCACTTACGGCACCGCTGACGCCGCGGTTGATGATGCGGTGATCACCCAATGCTTCCCACCATTCATGCATGTTCGTGATGCTGTTTCCCATCATGACAATATGCTCGGAGCGGACAGGCAGTACACTGAAAGCATTGTATCTGTGATTACGGAAAGGTTCATCTGCACGCACTGGAGTGAGCGAGCAAAAGAGCAACATGAAAAATGATAGGAGCAATGCCTTTCTCATCATAATTTGGGCTTAAGGTTATCTACAGCTCTGCCATTTTTACTGACATATCGTTTCATCCTACAAAAATAGGAAACAAAACGGAAAGCCCCAAATTATTTTCTTAAAACTTATCAGATAAAAGCAAACGGAGCGCTCTGGAAGGAACGCCCCGTTTGAATATTACTTAGCCATCTGATAAATCCTGATCATATCCTCGCGCTGAAGGACCTTTAAGCTACCTACAGTAGTTGTTCCGTAGTTGCTGCACTTATCCGCCATTTCCTCGATTTCCGCATCGGTAATCTCACGGCCGATCAACTCATGAATGTTGACTGGCATGCCCACTGAACGGTAGAAATCCTCCATCTTGCGGATACCGGCCAACGCTGTCTCGATAGTGTCGGTGAAGTTGTTTGGAACACCCAGCACATTCACGGCAAAGCGGGCAAATCGGGTAGGGTTCTCATTCAGCACGTAACGTGCCCAACTGCCCCAGATGGCAGCCAAACCGGCACCGTGAGAAACATCGAACATACCGCTCAGCTCATGCTCCAGATTATGAGTCGCCCAATCGCCAGTGGTACCGCAACCGGTCAGGTCGTTGTGCGCCAGTGAACCTGCCCACATCAGCTGAGCGCGATGCTTGTAATTCTCTGGCTCGCGGAGAACGATATGTACACTGTTCATGACGGTACGCATCAGTGCCTCGGCAATGGCATCGGTCACTTCCATGTCATCATCCTTGCTGAAATAGCGCTCCTGGGTATGCATGACCATATCCACTGCACCACAAGCCGTCTGCCATGCAGGCAAGGTATAGGTGCGGACAGGGTTCATTACGGCAAACTTGCAACGGAAATCGTTGGTGCCATAATCCTTCTTCAAACCACCCTCATCGTTGGTAACCACACTGCCATCGCTCATCTCGCTACCGGCAGCAGGAATGGTCAGCACACAACCCAAAGGAAGACATGAGGTGTGGCGTGCCTTACGCAGATAGAAATCCCACACATCACCCTCGTAAGGAACACCTACGCTGATACCCTTGGTAGAATCGATAACGCTACCGCCACCCACTGCGAGCAGGAAATCAACACCTTCCTTGCGGCACAGCTCGATACCCTCGCGGATGAGGCTTACACGTGGGTTGGGCACAACGCCACCCAATTTCACATAACCGATACCTTCCTCTTCCAAAGATTGGCATACCACGTCCAGCAAACCGGATTTCTCCGCGCTTTTACCGCCGTAGTGTACCAGAACCTTGGTTCCGCCATATTTCTTGACCAACTTGCCAATCTGGCTTTCTGCATGTGCACCAAAGACCACCTGAGTAGGTGCATAATAGTTAAATTCCTGCATACTGTTTGTGTTTTAGGTTTAGATTTCTGCAAATATAGGAAAAATAGTTGACATTAAACCGCAATGGGCGATTTATAATGCATTCTTCCTAATCTTTGTCAGAAATTCCTTCATGCGGACAGCGTCCTTCTTCTCAATGATGTCGTGAAGGTCATCCATTGCCTTTTGGATGTTCTCCACCTGCTGAGCGGTGTTCGGGTTGAACAGAATCTCCTGAAGCAGGTAATCATCCTCATTCAAAACACCCCGGGCAATGGCCTCATGACGCTTGAACGTGGTGCCAGGTGCCTCCATGTGCTTCATGACAGCAGCGAAAACAAATGTGCTGACAAAAGGAATACTCAGGGAATAAGCCACGGTCTCGTCGTGCTCCTCAAAAGAATATTCAAAAATATGCAGCTTTAACTTCTGGTACAGATCCTTGAAGAATATCTTACCCATGTAGTCGCCCTCGCTGATGATGATGGCATTCTCCTTGCTCAAATCGCTGAGGCTGGCAAAGGTAGGGCCAAACATAGGGTGAGTGGAGCAGAAACGGAATCCGCTTTTCTGATAATACTCCAGCAATCCCGTTTTTACCGATGCGATATCGCTGATGATACAATCCTTTGACAGATAAGGCAATACCTGATCAAAGGCGGCAATGGTGTATTTTACCGTTGAGGCATTAATCAGCAAATCCGGCTCGAACGCGGTCACTTCATCCAGTGAGGTAAGACGCTGGCAATTATAGGTGAAACGCATTCGCTTAGGGTCAATATCGTAAATGGCCACTTCGTGATCAAAGCTTAACACGTCACAGAAAAATGACCCCATCTTGCCCGCACCTAATATTAAAATCTTCATGTCGTTTATTTAAGAATTGGAGAATGTTATTTGTTGATAATTTCCATCTGCTGGTTCACACTCTCTTCGTGAATGGCCTCAAAGATATTCTTTACGCAGTTGCTGCCGATGCCGCAAAGCGCACCCTGAGCACCACGCTTCTCCAGAATTTCAGAGTAACGACCTGTCTGCAGGATGGTCATGTTATGCTCTTTCTTGTACTGGCCAATCTCGCGTGCCACACGCATGCGCTTTGACAGAATATCAATAATCTGGTTGTCGCATTCGTCAATCTGCTTACGCAGTTCTGCCAGATTCTCAGTGCTCTGTTTCTCGTTACGGATAACCAGCAAATTAAGGATGTAATCCAGAATATCAGGAGTAACCTGCTGCTTGGCATCGCTCCATGCTGCATCAGGATTGCAGTGAGATTCAATAATCAAACCGTCCAGATTCAGATCCATGGCTTGCTGGCAAAGTGGAGCAACCAGCTCGCGCTTACCACCAATGTGACTGGGGTCGCTGAAGATAGGCAACTCAGGGAAGCGGCGGCGCAACTCAATAGGAATATGCCACTGAGGAAGGTTGCGGTACATGGTCTTATCATAAGAAGAGAAACCGCGATGGATAGCACCTAATCTCTTGATGCCGGCATTATTCAAACGCTCCATGGCACCAATCCACAACTCCAGGTCAGGATTTACAGGGTTCTTAACCAATACTGGGATATCTGTACCCTTTAAGGCGTCAGCCAGATCCTGCATGGCGAATGGGTTTGCTGATGTTCTGGCACCCACCCACAGCAAGTCAAAACCACTACCTAATGCCAGTTCCACATGCTTAGGGGTAGCCACTTCGGTTGCAATCAGCATGCCGGTTTCCTCTTTCACTCTTTTCATCCATGGAAGACCCTGCTCGCCGATACCCTCAAAACCTCCGGGTTTGGTGCGTGGCTTCCAGATGCCGGCACGGAAAATCTTTATACCTTTGGAGGCCAGTGAATGTGCGGTACTGAGTACCTGCTCTTCTGTTTCTGCACTACATGGTCCTGCAATGACCATTGGGCGCTTGCTGGAATCAATTCCAGGGAGATTTAGTTTTTCAAGTTCCATATTGTTATGTGTTATTTTTCTAATTGATTAATACGGTTTAATGCCTCAGCCAACTGCTCTTCCTTGGCGCAAAGTGAAATGCGGATGTATCGCTTTCCGTTTGAACCGAAGATGAATCCAGGGGTAATGAATACCTTTGCTTCGTGCAGGATTTTTTCTGTCAGTTCCTCTACATCCTCCAAAGAGTCAGGAATCCGTCCCCACAGGAACATTCCCACCTGGGTAGGGTCGAAGGTGCAACCTAAGGTATGCATGATTTCCTCAGCAATCTGTCTGCGTTTTGCGTACAACTCGATATTGTAGGTCCGGTGCCACTCGTCTGTGTTATGGAATGCCTGAGCTGCAGCCAACTGCAAAGGGCGGAACTGTCCGCTGTCCACGTTACTCTTTACCTTCAGAATCCACTGGATAAATTGAGCGTTAGTGCTAATCCAACCCACACGCCAACCTGCCATGTTCTGGCTTTTACTCATGGAATTGAATTCGATGCAGCAATCTTTTGCGCCTGGAATCTGGAGCAAGCTGATAGGGTGCTCGTTCAAGATAAGGCTATATGGGTTGTCGTTCACAACGACAATGTTATGCTTCTTAGCAAAATCAACCAGCTTCTGATAAAGTTCCAATGTGGCAGAAGCACCGGTAGGCATGTTCGGATAGTTTGTCCACATCAGTTTCACACCGGTCAGATCCATCTTCTCCAAAGCCTCGAAATCGGGTTGCCAATTATTCTCCTCCAGCAAATCGTAGTTGATGATTTCAGCACCCAATAATTTGCTCAGCGAGGTGTAGGTAGGGTAGCCAGGGTTTGGAACCAGAACTTTCTCACCCGGGTTTACAAATGCCAGAGTGACGTGCAGAATACCCTCTTTGGAACCGATCAATGGTTGGATTTCTGTTTTAGGATCCAGCTCCACACCATACCATCTTTTATAGAAATAAGCCATACCCTCGCGCATCTCAGGGATACCGACATAAGGCTGGTAGCCATGCGTGTTAGGTTTTTGGGTTTCCTTACAAAGAATATCAATTGTTTCAGGTGAAGGAGGCATGTCAGGACTTCCGATTCCCAAACTGATGACATTCTGTCCCTCTGCATTCATTTGGGCAACTTCTTTCAGCTTACGTGAGAAGTAATACTCCTGAACGCTTTCCAGACGGTTGGCTGGCTGTATGTTAAATGCTTTGTCTTCCATTTTCGTATTCTCCTAAAATTTTGAAATCGCGGGTTAATGGTCTTATCGCGTCTAATGCTTGTTTGTATCTTGTATAATCACTGTAAGTCACATCTACATAGAATTCGTACTCCCATTCTCTTCCGATTATCGGTAATGACTGAATTTTGGTCAGGTTGATTTTGTAAAAAGAGAAGATGGAAAGCACTGGTGAAAGGCTGCCTTCCTCGTGAGGAAGAGTGAAGACGATGCTTGCCTTGTTGGAATGGTGCGCATCTCTCAGCTCATCGGCATGCCATGGGTCGCACAGGAATAAGAAGCGGGTGAAGTTGTGCTTGTTGGTTTCAATACCCTCCTCCAAAATCTTCATGCCATACAGGGGAGCCGCAAATTTGGAACAGATGGCAGCATGGCCACGAAGGTTCTCACGCTGAATCATCTCGGCACTACCGGCTGTATCGTCAGTTTCCACACACTTGAATTGCGGATGTCTGTTCAGAAAATCCCGGCACTGCATCAGAGCAACAGGGTGGCTGTTCACCTCCTTGATATCTTCCCAATTATCCTCAGGCAAGCACATGATGCTGTGGCTGATACGCAATTTATGCTCTCCGATAATGGTCATTTTACTTTCCCTAAGTAAATTGTAGTTATGAAGCAAACTGCCAGCTATTGTATTTTCAATAGCGATAGCTCCCAGAACATTACTGTCCTTTTTCAACTCCTCAAAAACGTCCTCGAAAGTATCACAGCAAATAAGTTCCACATCCTCATTCTCGAAATAACGATGCACTGCCATGTCATGGTAAGAACCAATTTTGCCCTGTATAGCGACTCTTCTCATTGTTTAGAATATTAAAAAAGTCCCACTTTTCAGCGGGACTTTGTATTTTGCATTGTTTGTTCTCTTGTCTGGTCACAAGCATACGACATCCCGCTTCACTTCATTGCTAAAGTAAAAGTAATAAAAGGAATAAAAGTATGCATTAACGTGACTGATCATGTTCTCTTTTTTTATTAACTTCAAATGCAAAGGTAACAACTTTTCAGTAAATCACCAAATTTTAGAAACGATTTGTTAGCTTAAAGCCCTGCGCTCCTTTCGATTTGGCATCCATCTCTCTTTCTACGTTCGAAAATTCGCCGTTGATTTTTCCTGCCTCCTCGGGTGCCAGTTCCAAGGCCTGTTTCATATCCTCGGTAGCTCCGGCCTTATCGCCCTTCATCAGTTTAACCTTGCCTCTCTCCTTGAAAGCATCGGCAAATAGAGGGTTAACCTCAATGGCCTCGGTGTAAATCTGAATGGCTTCATCCAGTTTACCGGAGTGGGTGAGAAGGAAACCTTCGCCCAGATAAGCCTGAGAGCAAAGAGCGTTCAGCTCTCTGACTTTCTTGTAGCAGTTGATGGCTTCGTCAATCTTTCTTTGACCCTGAAGGCTATAAGCCTTGTACAAGACGAATGTCTCATTCTCAGGATTCATCTCGATCAACTTGTCAGCATCTTTCTCTGCTTCCTGGAACTGACCCATCTGCATCAGGATATCGTAACGCATAGAGTAAGCTGGCTGGAAAGTGTCGTCGATGGTCAAGGCTTTTGTCAGCATGGCTACTGCTGTTACCACGTCCTCCAAACCAAGGCATGCTTTTGCATACATGTAGTGAACATCTGAGCGGTTGTCATCGATAAGGAATGCTTTCTGACAGGCATCATTCATGGCTTGCCAGTTCTTCATCTGTTCTGCCACATGTGCGGTCAGGATGTATGCCTCAATGTTTTCAGGATCATTTTCAATCAGAATCTGCAACTGCTCAAAGGCAAGCTTGTTCTCCTGAAGTTGTACATAACTTTGAGCCAGATACATTCGGGTATTGTAATCCTCCTTCAGTGCCAATGCCTGAGTAAAGCATTTTACTGAATAAACCAGCTGGTTCATGCGCTGTGCCTTCAAACCGTCAAACTTCAGAATGTCGAAGTTCTTTTCTTTCTCTTTCTCTATTTCTTCTGGTGTTTTCTCTTTTTTACCACCAAATAATGCTGAAAAAAATCCCATATTTTTGATAAAAATAAGATAGCGGATTGGTTGATAATCCGCTATCTTGTATGATTACTGTAAGAATGAAATCAATACACCTGCAGCTACTGCTGAACCAATAACACCAGAGATGTTAGAAGCCATACAGTAATTCAGTACGTGATTCTTAGGATCGTACTTGGTTGCGATATCGTTTGCTACACGGCTAGCCATAGGAACGGCGCTCAAACCGGTTGCACCAACCAGTGGGTTTACCTTCTTCTTGACAAACAGGTTGAAGATCTTTACCATAAAGATACCTGCAGCAATAGACAATGCAAATGCCAGGAAACCGCCAACAACGATACCTACGGTAGTCACGTTCAGGAATGCCTCTGCTGTCATGGTAGCACCAACGGAAAGACCCAGGAAAATGGTAGCAGTGTTCATGATGGCATTGGTAGCGGTGTCGAACAGACGGCTGGTCATAGCACCCAACTCCTTCAACAAGTTACCGAACATCAGCATACCGACCAAGCTTACAGCTGTTGGAACCAGCAAAGCAACGATGGTAGTTACTGAGATAGGGAACAGAATCTTCAGGATTCGCATGTTCTTAATCTCTGTCTTATTAGGATACAGCTTGTCCTGCTGCTTCATGTTGATCATCAGCTCTTTCTTGGTACACAATGCTTTTACTACCAATGGAATGATTACAGGAACCAATGCCATGTATGAATAAGCAGCAATAGCGATAGGACCTAACAGATGAGGAGCCAGCTTAATGGTGGTAAAGATAGCGGTAGGACCGTCTGCACCACCGATGATACCCAATGAGGCTGCCTCCTGAGGAGTGAAGCCCATAGCCAAAGCGCTCAGCAATACGGCAAAGATACCGAACTGTGCACCAGCACCAAAGATAGACAGACGAAGGTTGCGCAACATAGGGCCAAAGTCGGTCAGTGCACCCACACCCATAAATATAATAGGTGGAATGAAACCTGTCTTGATACACATGTAGTAGATGAAGTTCATCAAACCTAAATCATGTGCAATCTTGTGCAATGGCATGTCCCAGATGTTCTCCCATGAACCGTCTGGCAACTGTACAAGACCCTCAGAGGTGGCTTGAGCTACACCCATACCTCCACCAGGGAAATTGGCCAGCAGTACACCGAAGCCGATAGGAATCAGCAACAGTGGCTCGTATTTTTTCACGATTCCCAAATACAGCAAAACGAATGCCAGGAGAATCATGATCAGAAATGCCCAGTCTCCACCGGTTTGGGCGAAGGCTGTCATTTCATATAGTTTGGTTAATATATCCATAGTTTTAACTTTCAATTATTAGTTTGTGCGACCGTCAGCAATGGTCATCAGTACATCGTCCTCAGATACTGAGTCGCCAGGGTTCTGGCAGATAGCAGTAATAGTTCCAGTGAACTCAGACTTGATAGCGTTGTAAGTCTTCATAGCCTCTACGTAGCAAACCACATCGCCTTCCTTAACCTGATCACCAACCTTGACAGGGGTATCACCGGCACCCTTAACCAGGAAGAACTTACCCTCCAGTGGAGATAACAGTTCCTTGCCCTGACCAGCAGGGATTGGGCCAGCTGGAGCAGCAGGAGCGGTTGCTCCCTGTGTTGGAGCCTGAACACCGTATGCTACATCTACCTTATATGACTGACCGTTTACAGTTACAGTCAGAGTTTTTGGCTGCTGGTCGCCCTTAGGAGCATTCTTGGCTGCCTTACGCTTTGCCAAATCTGCCTCGAAGTCAGCCTTTGCCTTTCCGCTCTTAAATGCCTCATACTGAGATGGGTGCATTGCATACTCGAACAGTTCCTCGTCGTCTTCGCCAAGTTCCCATCCGTTCTCCAGCATCTTCTTGCGATAAGTATCCAAATCATCTGGATAGTTCTCCTGAGGGTCATTGGTCAGGAACTGACGGTTCTCTGCCTTTGCCATCTCGATCAGCTCTGGAGCAACAGGGCCAGGCAACTGACCTGCCTTACCCAAGATCATATCCCAAATGGTATCGGCAATCATTGACCAACGAGCCTTGCCCTTCTCCATCTGGATGACATTCATCAGAGCCAGGTTCTTTACATACTGGCTGAATGGAGTTACAAGACATGGGTAACCAACCTTTGGCCATACGTAAGCAACCTCGTCGAACAGCTTAACCAACAACTCATCGGTGGTCAGCTCTGGCTGATTGTTCTTTACCTTCCACTTGTTCAGCGACTTCAGGTTGTCCTCCAAGTCGGTCATCAGTGAACCCATCATACCACCAGGAAGACCTGGCTTAACCAGCAATGAGTTGTTCAAATGGTTCAACTCTGGGATATAATAACCCAGGAAGTCGTCCATCATTTCCTGAATCATGGTACGAACCTCCATGTATGCAGCCATGTTGATTTCCTTTACCTTGAAACCCGCATCCTTCAACATCTCCTGAACGGTGATGATGTCGGCATGACCTGTACCCCATGACAGAGGAGACATACCGGTATCTACATAGTCGCAACCGTTCTTACATACTTCCAGGATAGAAGCTGCATTAAAGCCAGGACCTGCATGAGAGTGGTACTGGATGATGATGTCGTTCTTGTAAGCCTTGATACCTGCGGTGATCTTACCCAAAGACTCTGGACGGCCGATACCAGCCATATCCTTCAAACAGATTTCATCAGCACCTGCATCGATAAAGGTCTTTGCCAGATTTACATAGTACTCAACGGTATGGATTGGAGAGGCAGTAATACACAGAGATGCCTGTGCAATCATGCCACCTTCTTTTGCGTATTGGATAGAAGGAATTACGTTGCGTGGGTCGTTCAAACCACAGAAAATACGGGTGATGTCAGTACCCTGAGCATGCTTTACCTTATAAAATAACTTACGTAAATCCTTTGGACATGGACTCATGCGCAAACCATTCAATGCGCGGTCCAACATATGTGTCTGGATGCCAGCTTCGTGGAAAGGCTTTGTCCATTCGCGGACAGCCTTGTTTGGGTTCTCACCGAACAACAGGTTTACCTGCTCGAAACCACCACCATTTGTCTCTACACGATCAAAGCAACCCATCTTAATGATTGCTGGAGCAACTTTAACCAACTGGTCAACGCGTGGCTGATATTTTCCGGCACTCTGCCACATGTCACGGAAGACCAAACTAAATTTTACTTCTTTAGCCATATCTTTTTATCTTACCTTTTAAAACTCGATTATAATTTCTCTACGTTAGCAACAGTGCCTTTACCTCCGGTCATCTCACTGACTGCTGCCTGGATGATTGCCATTACGGTGCTGTCAATAACAGGTTTTGCCGGTGCTGGGGCGGCTTTCTTTGGCGCTTCCTCTTCAGGAGCGACCTTGTTTACGATATTGATCAACACCTTGCTCAGGTTGATGACAATAAGCAGGATGGCAAAAACAGTCACCATTCCGATGCCCATTAATGTCAATCCTAATCCCATATTTTCCATACGATATTTATATATTAAAATTAGTTTTACACAAAAACAAAAATTCTGTGCAAAATTACAAAATAAAAATGACAATACGAAGAGAAAATTCGGATTTGTGTGCGATTACAACAAAAAAAAGACGTTCCAAACATTGGAACGTCTTTTTATGCAGAATATAGTTATTTTTATGCCTCTTCGTCCTTGCCCATCAGCAAGTTAATCATAGTGATAACAGAGTAAGCAATAGGAGTACCAGGGCCAAAGATGGCTGCAACACCTGCCTTGTACAGGAATTCATAGTCCTGTGCAGGGATAACACCACCAGCAACAACCATAATATCCTCACGGCCTAACTTCTTCAACTCCTCGATCAGCTGAGGGATCAGAGTCTTGTGACCTGCAGCCAGTGAACTAGCACCTACGATGTGTACGTCGTTCTCAACAGCCTCACGTGCAGCCTCCTCTGGAGTCTGGAACAATGGGCCCATATCTACGTCGAAACCGCAGTCGGCATAACCGGTTGCAACAACCTTGGCGCCACGGTCGTGACCATCCTGGCCCATCTTAGCAACCATGATACGTGGACGGCGACCTTCCTGCTTAGCGAATTCCTCTACCAGACGACAAGCCTTCTCGAACTGTGCGTCTTTCTTGCTTTCTGATGAATACACTCCTGAAATGGTTCTAATGACAGCTTTATAACGTCCTACGATTTCCTCGCAAGCGTCTGAAATCTCTCCCAAAGTAGCGCGAACATGAGCAGCTTCTACAGCCAACTCCAGCAAGTTGCCTTCACCGGTCTTAACGCACTCGGTAATAGCAGCCAATGCCTTCTTCACGTCTTCCTCGTTACGGTTTGCACGCAGAACCTTCATGTTCTCTTCCTGCTGCAAACGTACAGCGGTGTTGTCAATTTCAAGGATATCGATAGGATCCTCATGATCCAAACGGTACTTGTTTACACCTACGATGGTCTGCTGGCAGCTATCGATACGTGCCTGAGTACGTGCAGCTGCTTCCTCGATACGCATCTTTGGAACACCTGTTTCAATAGCCTTAGCCATACCACCCAGTTTCTCAACCTCCTGGATGTGCTCCCATGCACGGTGAGCCAGTTCATTGGTCAGGCTCTCTACATAGTATGAACCACCCCATGGGTCAACGTTCTTACATACATAGGTCTCTTCC